>CALJVA010000139.1 GCA_937975135.1 uncultured Thermoactinomycetaceae bacterium
AAAAAAGGGTTTTAATTGCGCTTTCTCTACTCTTTATACTCGGCTCTGTCATAGCTGGATGCAGTTCAGATTCAGCTGATGGGACTGGAGCAGGAGATGGAAATAGCGGAGAAAGCGATAAAGGTGGAGGGTCCGAGTTATCCGGTGAAGTAGTTGTTTGGGTTCATCCCTTAGCTGATCCAGAGTTGATCCAACCTGTTTGGGAACAAATTGAAAAAAATTTTATGGACCAATATCCCGACGTTAAATTGGATATTCAGGAAATTCCGTGGCAAAATCGCGAACAAAAAATATTGACTGCACTTTCCGCAAACCAAGGCCCCGATATCTTTTATACACTTCCAGATCAGACACCACAATTTGCTCAACAAGGCATACTTGAACCGATTACGAATTATGTGGAAGATGCGGTTTTAAATGAGTTTACAGAAGCTTCAATCGACACAGCCAGTTACGAAGGTGAACTGTATGCCTTACCGATTATTACCACAGTTATATCACCCTATTACAATATAGATCTCGTAAAAGAAATTGGCGAAGATCCGAATAATTTGCCCGAGACGTGGGCCGAATTATTAGAATGGTCCGAAAAAGCGAAAGAAAAAGGATATTATGGATTCACCTTTTCTGCAAGTAATACACCAAACATGGAGTTTTATCCGTGGATATGGCAAAATAGCGGTCGTGTCATTGATGACGAAGGCAATATAACGATCGATTCACCTGAAGTACTTGAAGCATACCAATTTATAAATGAGGCTTATAACATGGGATATATTCACCCTGATGTCGCAGGGGAAACAACTCAAGGTGACGAATATATCGCCGGAAAGACGATGGTCCAATTTACGAGTAATATGTTTGTCAGTAACCGAGAAGTAGAACCGGTAGATTTTGAATGGAAACTAGGACCAATTTTGAAGCAGAAAGAGCAAGCGACTTATGGTGCTGTTGGGTCATTGGGTATTGCTTCCAATTCGAAAAACAAAGAAGCTGCAGTGGAGGTTTTAAAATTTTTGACAAATGAAGAAAGCCAGCGTGCAATTAATGAGGCTTCTTCTTATATCCCTACCCGAAAATCTGCCGGCGATATTTACGATGACCATGAGGTGTTAAGTCAAGTTGTTGATCAAGTGCAGTATATCAGGGGAGGTGTCAAAGACCCGGTGGCACGAACGATTATTCCGGGGGTACAAGCAGAGATACAGGCAATGCTTGCAGGAGATAAATCGCCAGAAGAAGCAGTAAAGGCAACTGAGCAATTAATTGAGGAAGAACGGCAAAAATTAGGAAACTAACAACGTGATCTGTACATGAGACAGGGAAGAGCTACAGGTCAATATCTCCTGTATCTCTTTCCCTCATTATTTTCTAGTAAGGTGATTAAGTTGAGTGAACTGGCTGAGAATCGTGAACACGTGCCAATTAAACATAAAAAAAGTTTGTCACAGCGTCTGAAAAAATCGTGGACAGATAATAAGATTGTGTACATTGTATTAACACCAATTATAATTCACTTTTTAATATTCCAGTTATTCCCGCTCTTATTCAGTTTTGTTCTGAGTTTTATGAACTGGCCAGTAATTGGAGCGCCGTCTTTTGTAGGACTGAATAATTGGAAACGCTTATTTAGTGATGAATTAGCATGGCGCAGTTTGTGGAACACGGTGCTGTTTTCCGTTTATTACATTATTCCGACAATGGCCCTCGGCCTTATTCTAGCGCTCTTGATCAACTCTGGATTGAGATTGTCTAGCTTCTTTAAAGGAATTTACTTTTTACCAGTCGTGACGGCTTTTGTCATTATATGTGGTATTTGGATATGGATGTTTAAAGGGTCAGAAGACGGAATGATGAACTCGATATTGGGGTTGGTGGGGATCCCACCCCAGATGTTTTTTGGTGATGCAAAGTTAGCATTGCCGCTATTAGCGACAATCAGTATTTTTAAAGTGTCTGGGAGTACGATGGTGTATTATTTTGCAGGATTGAAATCGATTCCGAGTCACCTCTACGAAGCGGCACACATTGACGGAGCGGGAAAATGGCGACGATTTTGGCATGTTACTTTTCCGCTTCTGATGCCGACACACTTTTATGTCGCAATTATCACGACAATCGGGTCATTTCAAATTTTCGACTCTGCATATTTGGTAACAGACGGTGGACCAAATTATGCCACAACGACGATTGTACTTTATTTGTACCGGGTTGCGTTTAATGAATTATCTATGGGTTATGCCAGTGTGTTGTCCTATATTTTGTTTGCCGTTATTCTAACAATCTCCTTAATCCAGAGAAAGTATTTTGGAAAAGAAATAAGTTACTACTAATGAAGAAGGGGTGGACAATGTGGCGAGAAAATCTATGTCTTTACCTCAGAGGATTGTAATGTATATACTGTTGGTTCTGTTTGCCATTGTTTTTTTTGGACCGTTTCTCATTATGATACTTGGATCACTTAAAGAAATGAGAACATTTCACGCTGATCCGAGGTTTCTAATACCGAATGACATTTCATTAGCTAATTACGAGTTTATATTTACCCGTGGCCCCATTCTTCGCTGGTTGTTTAATTCAGCAGTCATTACTGTCATACCTGTTCTCAGTCAAATTTTTCTCTGTACATTACTTGGTTACATCTTTGCAAAGAAACAATTTAAAGGAAAGGAAATTATTTTTTGGACAATGATGGCCATGGTCATGATACCAAAGCAACTCCTTATTATCCCTCACTATATTATGTACAGTTGGTTTGACTGGATTAATACTTATTACCCGCTTATTGTACCCGAACTGTGGGCAATAATGGGCGTTTTTTTGCTACGGCAATTCATGCAGTCCATTCCAAATGAACTGGAAGAAGCTGCATATATGGACGGAGCAGGAGACTTTCGCATTTTTTTCAAAATTATCATGCCGTTGTCTGTTCCGGCGATGGCAACAGTTGGTACGTTTGCATTTATAGGAAATTGGAATGACTTGTTTACCCCGCTTATTTTTATGACATCGGAGGAAATGTACACTGTCACTGTTGGCATCACTTCCTTATTGAACAGAGAAGGGAATTTCGGCGTCGAAATGGCTGCAGCTGCTGTATCATTTTTGCCGACTTTTCTCATATTTCTTTTCTTCCAACGGTACTTTACAGAAGGTATTTCTTTGTCAGGTTTGAAATAGGAGAGATACAAAATGAAAAGGGAGAGAAACTATGAAATCTGTCGTAGTTCAATCGGGACAATTGTACATCAAAGAAGTCCCGTTGCCAGAGATAAAACGCAATTTCTTATTAGTGAAAACAGACTATTCGGCGATTAGTCCCGGTACCGAACTGCTGATGATACACCGTAGCCGAGAGCTTGTGAATCCGTTGCGTATCGGCTACAGTGCTACTGGCCTAGTTACGGAGGTAGGAGAAGGGGTAACCCACTTAAACGTTGGAGATAGGGTTGCCTGTTATGGTGGGCCTTACGTACACCATGCAGAATACTTATTAGTGCCAAAACATTTGGCTGTTCCAGTTCCTTCGCATGTCAACCCGAAAGAAGCTGCATTAGTAGGGCTAGGAGCGATTGCCATCCACGCTTTAAGACAAGCTGATCTACGATTTGGTGAACATGTAGTCGTAATAGGGTTGGGTGTTCTCGGGCAAATTGTGGCCCAAATAGCTCACGCTGCAGCGTTTAATGTGATTGCATATGATTTGTTAGACGAACGGCGCCACATTCTAGAAGATATCGGAATTCGCACTGTTTGTCACTCTATGGATGAGATAGGTGTCACCGTGAATAAGCAGACAGACGGTACAGGGGTAGACAGTGTTTTACTGTGTGCAAAAGGGAAAAAAACTGGATTAATTGATCAAGCTTTGAAGTGGATTCGCGATAGGGGAAACGTTGTCATTGTTGGGGATTTAGAAATAGAGTTATCGCGGGAACTCATGTTTAAAAAAGAGGCGCAGCTATTGATCTCCCGCGCCGGTGGCCCCGGGCGATATGACACTGCTTATGAACGAGAAGGAAATCCTTATCCTATCGGATTTATTCGTTGGACGGAAAGAAATAATATGGCGGAATACATTCGGTTGTTGTCGGAGGGTCGATTGAATATCGCACCGATCATTACCGAAA
>CALJVA010000140.1 GCA_937975135.1 uncultured Thermoactinomycetaceae bacterium
ATGCCAAGCTGTTTGAATTTGGATTTTATCTCCGCTTTGAGCTGCTTTTCTTTTTCCTTATCCTCATTTTCTTCTGTATCTGGGTCAGGTTGCGTCTCTATCTGCTCTACCTTAGGTGTGATGTTTTTTGGCTCTGGTCGGTATTCAGGAATATTGTCGATCGATCCACCCTTCACCGGCTCATCCTCAGCAACCTCGATGCCATATTGTAGCTTGGCAGCGCGCTTGATGATGTGTTTTTTGAACATATCGTTGAACCATTCACGCCACATGTGACCATTCCGGCCTTTTTTCATATGCTCTACTTCGTCGACTTCCATCAGTACCACAACGTCATCGAACCCCTCGCGTTTGGCGATCGCATACCCGCCGATCACCTTCCCGCGTGGGAATCCTACCTCATGTTTGATCTGTTTATTTGTTGCGTCGTAGCTAAACTCATCATTCTCATGGACAAGCTGAGCCTCAACCCCCTTGTATCCCTCAGTCTTCCGAGCAAGGTACAGGATGCCTTCCACAGCGATCTGAATGCTCATCGTTGGGCCGTCTTTTCCTTGGTAAACGATGCAATGCACATGGTTCAGGAATGGATTCAAGCCGCTATTTACGCACGTTTGGACGAACAGAGCGAATTGTTCATTTGTTGTCCCTCGTGCGATTGTGGCTTTGAGTGTGTCCAACTCTTTCTGCGTAAAGTTTCCGACTACTGACTCAGTATTGACCGTTGTAACTGCTGTAGATTTGCTCATTAGAATTTGCCTCCTTGTGCTTTCTTTTGTACGCATTGTTCTCCTCTACCAGAATTTTTTGATAAAGTGGATGGCTATATAAATCACGCCACCCCAAAATGTAAGACCTAAAAGCACTGCTACCGCCCATGCGATCCATGCCCATTTGAACATTTTCTTTGCCAGCCGCTCTTCCTTTTCCCATCTCTCATCGTCAAATAAGCTCACTTGGCATCCTCCCTCTTAATTTGTAATTCCTGTTCGGCTACCACCCGCGAAACTATCAACTGACCGTTTGGCCGTTTGAAATGCGTGATAGATTCGCTGTTATCTATAAAGCATGGAGCAGTCACTCCCGATTGATCTCTCAGTACGTCCCTGAGTTCCAAGCCAGCTCGAATGCCTTCTGATAGAGACAGCTTGGAATAAGGACGGCCGTCATATTCGATTTCAAAGGATGGTTTTATCTCGCCATTCTTCAATTCGTCGAATAGACGAATAGATAAAGTTTCAAATAACGATTGCACCTTGGCCGCTTGGAGCTCCGCCTTCTTGGCCCGGAATGCCTTGATTGCATCTAGGATGAAAGTTGATTCCCGAAGACTCTCCAGCATGACCTGTTCGTCTGCCTTGGCTTTTTCAATTTCTTGTTCAAGCTTCTCGCGTTGTTCTTTTTCGCGGATTGCATCTACAAGCGCTTGTCTGGCCTGTTCGTATGTTTTGAGCTTGTCGAGTTGTTCTGATATGTCGATGAATTCAAGCTCGGCGAGTTCGGACTCCAACTCTTTTCGAAGCGTCACGATGTCGTCGTACTCTTTTTTAAAGTCGGAAATTCGTTTTTGTTTGTCTGCTTCGGCTGCCTTGATAGATTCGCCCTGCAACGGTTGTTTGCACACTCGGCAAGTGTCTTCAATCGGCTCATCGCGCAGTGCTGGAAATCGCTGTTTCATGCGGTCACGCTGTTCTAAAAGTGATTTAATCCGCGCTTGCAGATCATTGATCTTCCGGTTGTTCTCGTCTGCCGATGCTACTTTTTTCTGAACTTCATTTATTTCTGCATTTAACTTTTCGATGTCTGCTTGCGCCGATGCGATGTCGATTTCTTTATTTTGCCACGGTGAATTCTGCAACTGTTCCTGCAACGTCTTGGTTCGGCTCTGTGCGGCTATGTGCGCTTTGTCCATCTTGTTTTTGTTCTCGCGGTGAATTTTATCCAAATCTTCCAAACTGTTCTTTTTCAGCAGTTCCCCCAGCTTGTCCGATTGCGGGCCCGGGAGTGCCGCGAGTACCTCTTTGTTTATAGGAGCTGGGACATACTGCAGGAGCATGGCCCGCTGCTTTTCCCAATGGAGCGTGAAGAAATAGGAAGGATTGAATAGCGATAAGAACAATTCTTTGTCGAACAGCGATGCCACCAGCTCGTTGAATTCCGTGGCCTTGCTTGGTACTTCATTGATGTAGTACTTTGCCTTTCCCTTCACCAATCCACGACCGAGTAGAACGTCTTTGTCATCAACGTTTAGTAGCAGATCCGCGTTCACTTCATCGTAGTCATATCCAATCGGTGTGGGATCTAGCTTGCTTCCAAGGGTATCAGTGCCGTATAATAACCAAGAGATGGATTCTAAAATGCTTGACTTACCTTTTGCATTGTCACCGGTTATTTCAGTGAGGTCGCCAAACTCTACACTGAGATCCCGGTGACTTTTAAAGTTGTGTAGCTTTAATGACTTGAATATTATTTGCACCATCGTCACTCCTTTCGATCCGTACTCCCATTTCCCGCTCCATCGACGCGATTTCCATCTCTACCCAACATCTGCCAATGTCCGTGAGTTGGTCGCACCTAAGAATGTCTTTTAGTTTCATGTAATGATTGAGCATTTCTTGTTGTTCAACGGTTAGTTGCATGTTGGTTATCTCCTTTCATGCTTTCTCTGAGCTTTTCAAGAAAATATAACTGGCCCTTTCCGGTTATAAGTGTGATTCGATGTCAATTGGTTGACTATTCACATCCTCCACTCCTTAACTTGTTTTGATACGCCCTCGTATCACTTCATCCAAAAAAAAGAACCGTTCGAATGGCCCACCAAAGGCTGCCAACACACCCGCAATAAAAGCGGGACCAGGTGCATTGTGCCGTGGATCGTCAACCGGTAGCTTCGCTCGCCAAACTTGAGTCACAGAAACCCCTATTTTTGCCGCCAGTTCTGTATCATTTTGAATCCCGTGATCGTTCGCAGTTCTCATCAGCTCCTTTTTGTTCAATCTGATTGTGTACCTCATGTTGTCTTCCCCCTTAACTTTAAGTGATGCGCCCTCGTATCACTACTATACAATACAGGTATACGAAAACGCAACACTGGAAATAATATTTATTGCGTGCGCGTAATATAATTGATATAATCTGTATGTCTAAAAGGAATGGAAACTCATTACGCAGACGACAACTTATGCATAACAAAGCAGTTTTTCCATTGCTGCTATAAGGAATTGAAATGAAAGGAATGAATAAAATGGAAAACAAATATAACAAATATGGTGATTTCATCGCGAAGCATAGAAGGTTAAGCGGGTTTAAATCTCAAAGGCAACTTGCAGATAAAACTGGTATATCATCAGCTACCATATCTAGAATCGAGGCTAATGTTCAAAAGCCAAACCCTGATACCCTGAAGGTTTTGGCTCAGTATTTACACACTACATCGCTTGTTGAATTGATGGTTGTTTGTGGATACTGGTCTGAAGATGATTTGCTTGAACCGATCAAAGCAAATGAATCCTCCCCCGCGTCTAGTGAAAACGAGAGGGAGTTCATTCGAAAAAGCTTGGAACTTACCGACGATGAGATACTCAAAGAATTCACGTTGAAGATCGACGGAAAAGAGCTGTCTGAACAGGAGACGAGGAATATCATTGCTTTTGTTCGGACTCTGAGGAACGACGTATGATTTCCAATAATAAGTCCAAAGGGACGTTTAGCAAGATGGATAACGTTTTCAAGTCGACTGTTTTTTTCAAGTAGAAGCACCACCTTACACGATATAGAACGGGTGACCTCATTATAACACATTTTCTAGAACACACGTTCCCGTTTAAGGTAAAATTTTTCATTCTTTCCCTTTCCTTATCCTTTTGATACCACAAACAGGTTAATTAAACAAAAAAAGTAGAGCCCTAATATCCTAGGGCTAATTATCCTTCTGTATTATTGAGATAGTATTTTCATTCATATCCATTTGTACAAAGTAGCCCGGTCCGTGTTCGATTTTTACTCCGGCTCCTGCTAACCATATACGAACTATAACCTTATCCTCAACAAATCCATAGAATATACCAACATCAAGGTTCTCTCATCTTTTGCAATCCCCTCAACCGGTGATTCCCATCTTATCGTTCAATTTCAACAGTAAGTTTCTCCCTTACCAGTATCATATTCCATACTTTAAACGTCCCTAGTTCGTATTAATCAAACCCTCATATGCTTCTACAGCCGTATTTAACTCCTCATTACTTTCCTCAATTAGCCCTACCACATCAGTGTCTAAAACTTCCTGAACATCAGTCATTGCGATCAATGTTTCTGCGGCTTCAATACGCTTGTTCACTGCTCCCTTTAATCCTTCTTTAATCTGGTTAACATCTTCAGAATCTTCTTCACTCAAATAATCTGGCACTTCCAGAGCTTCAATATCAGCCACAATTCCTTTAAAAAGATCGACTAATAACCCTAAGTCGGTTTTGAATGCTTCTAGATCCCCATCATCGGATAATCGTTGAACCGGTTCCTCAAAATAAAACTGCCAGTTTGTGTCTACGTTGGATGAAACGCTATTTACAAGTGGATCTAATTCGTCTTCAAT
>CALJVA010000141.1 GCA_937975135.1 uncultured Thermoactinomycetaceae bacterium
CACGCCGACGATGGCATCGGCTATACCCGAGTTCAATCCACGCGCACCGAATGGCGCAAATAAATGTGCCGCCTCTCCGGCTAAAATGATGCGATGATGTTCATCTGTATAGCGTTCCGCTACGACTTGATAAAAGGTATAGGTGGAGATCCATGTAATGAGATCGGCATATTTGGGATTCAATACTTTGGGAAGCCATTTGCGAACACCTTCTAACGAACCGAAATATGCACGATCATCCTCTTCAAACAACTGCAGGTCAATGCGCCAACCGCCGGCAAACGGGACAAACAAGACATTTCTTCCGCCAGCATCAGGATGCTGGTAATGAAAAGTCCTTTCCAGCGGCATGGGATCGTTTTCATCCTCTTTCACATCAACGACGACGAAAGTGTCACTTGTTCTCGGTCCTTCAAACTGGATCCCTACATCTTGCCGTACTCTGGAATGGGCTCCGTCTGCAGCCAGCACGTATTGGGCTTCCCATGTTCTTTGCTTCGTCTTCAATGTTACGCCCTGTTCGGAAGTGATCACTTTCTCTACAGGTTCTTCCCATATAAACTCAACATCTGCAGCTTGGCATGCCTCGAAGAGCACATTTTCAATTTCCCGCTGGTGCAGACTGGTAAATGCAGGGATCGTATTCGGAGCGGGGGGTTCATAGACGCGCTTGTATACAAGTTCGCCTCGATAATCAGTTTTTTTAACGGGCCAAACAATTCCTCTCTTCGCCATGGCAAAGCCTGTACCGGGGGATATTTGTTCCAGCAATTTCAATGATTCTCTATGGATATAAATCGCTCGGCTGCCGGCACGTTCGCGGTTTTGGGGCTCGGCTTCAATGACGGTGGCCTTTATTCCTTGCTGGCGCAGGGCCAATGCGGCAGTCATGCCGACCGGACCCGCACCGACAATGATGACGTCACGAACATGACTCATTCAAATTGCTCCTTTCCCCTTGATTTACAAACATGATAAGATATAACTAGCCACTTGAAAACGCTATATTCCCGCTATGTGGAACAAGGAGCTTTAGAGAAGGAGGATTGCACAATTGCGGCGTACCGCGAACAGTTCCTTAACTAACGCACTGCGGATGCTCAAGCAATTTTCAATTCATCACCCTGAACGAACGCTTTCGGAATTACAGGAAGCTGTCGGTGTTTCCAAGAGTACGGCTAGTCGGCTTATACAAACGTTGCAAAGCGAAGGCTTTATTTATCATCATCGCCACTTTCGTACGTATCGATTAGGTGCATCCGTTCTGTCGCTTTCTAACACGGCAATCAATCAGTTTGCTTGGTTAAAAGAAACAACACCGTTTTTAAAACAGTTGACTGAAATGACAGGGGAGTCTTCGCATATCGCCATCCTGGATCGGCAAGAAGTCGTCTATTTGAAAAAGGAAGATAGCCCGAATCCGGCGCATTGCACGGCATCCGGACAAGCGATATTAGCCTATCTGGACCCTGCTTATATTGAACAACTCTTTGCGCATGGATTGAAACCGGTAACACGGCATACGATCGTTTCTATTTCAGAATTACAGCGCCGTTTGGCCGCTGTTCGCCAGCAAGGCGTATCGGTGAGCAAAGGTGAATTTCTGGAACATATTATTTCTGTCGGCGCACCGATATTCAACAAACACAATCAGGTGTTTGCATCTGTCAGTGTAGCTGGACCGGTAAAACGCATGCAGTCCCATCTGCAGCGAATCATCAGTGCCGTTCGCCTTGCAGGTCAGAAGATCACTGCATTAATGCAGCATCAGGCAAAGGATGTTCGGATCGATGAGCTTATACAACGATAAAAATTTGGTTCACTCCGTCCGAAATGCCATGCGCATTTTGCGGTTGTTTACCCCCAAACATGATGAGTGGGGCATAACGCAAATGGCCGCTCAACTGAATCTTCCCAAAAGTACGGTACACCGTTATGTGCGCGAGCTGGTTCGGGAAGGATTTCTAACACAAAATCGAGGCAACGGAAACTATCGGCTCGGTTGGACCATTTTGACATTGGGCGGAATTGCACAGACATACCAGGAAATTTATTTGGATGCTATTCCGCACCTGCAAAAGCTGGCGCTACAGTTTCGTTTGCCTGCTCATATATGCATCATGGAAAATCGGTATGTGTATTATTTAATACGAGAAATGGGTAACAGTTCGATTAAACTCATTACCAAAAGCGGACGTTACAATGATTTACATTGTACGGCGGAAGGTCTGGCCATATTAGCCTTCAAAGGTAAGGATGTAATTCGAAATGCTTTGAGGGGGCCGTTGACTCGATATACCGAATTCACTATCACTGACCCTGATTTATTGGAGCAGCAACTCATGCAAATCCGTTCTGACCAATTTGCAGTAACGAAAGACACGTATGCACGGGGATATACAAGCATGGCGGTCCCTATACGGGATTTTAGCGGGGAGGTGGCGGCTAGTCTTGCACTGATTGGCGAGACAAAGCAATTTAGCCAATTCCAGACATCGGAGATCGTTAGGGCGATGCAAAAAAGCGCAGAAGACATTTCAAAATTGCTTGGATATTACGAAGGTTAAAAAATGCACAACCTGCAGAAACCTGGGATCAGGTTGTGCTTTCTTTAATTGGATAATTCACGTCGCAGTTGCTCGGGAATCGGTTCGGATTTTAGCTGGCCATCTGCAAAAGACACCCAAATCCGTGTTTCCTGTCCTTCCGCTACCTGCTTTTTGTCTTCTTTTTTGATGAAGCGGTGCTCGATCAACACCACTTTGTTTTTGATTTCTTTGATCTCGGATATGACCTGAACTTCATCGTCGAACTTGAGCGGATGATAAAATTTACAGGTGGCTTCTACCAAGGGCAGACCTTTTTGCATGGAAGTGATCGTGGTTGTTGGAAAATTTGTTTGCCTGAGCAGGTGATGGGTGGCCGTATCCATCCATTGATAATAATTCGGATAGTACACAATCCCGGCCATATCCGTTTCTCCAAAACGTACCCTAAACTCCCATATGGACTTCTTCATCCGATTTACTCCTTTATATTTTCATCTTCAGTCCATATCTTATAAAATCCCCTCCCATTATAACAGTCTTAATTCCCGCTATGTGGAACAAGCAGTCGCGGCAAGAATATTTAATGGTCGAAGTTGTGGTCGTTTTTATAGCCGAAAACTTTCGAAATTTCGTCACGCATCTGAAGAAGGTATTGACTCATTTCATCGTCCAATGTCGTAGCGATCGTATGGGAAAACCCTGCTACCACAATAACTCCAAGCAAGTTGGGTTCATAATTGAAGACGGGAATCGCCACTGATGAAATGCTAGGAACAATCGGTTCGCTGGCGAATGCGATCCCTTCGTTTCGAACTTTTTCGATTTCTCGCTCAAAACGAGCTTGATCCCAATGTTTTAATTTTTTGATCTCCCGTGACATCCAACTCTCCAGTGCATAATCCTCCAAAAAGGCGGAATATATTTTTCCGGCAGCAGACTGAAGCGGCAATACTGTGCCGGGTTGTGCCCCCACATTCAATCCTTCCAGCGAATTGATCATCCTCACGACGACAGGGCCTTTTGAGGTCCAAGAAGTAAACAAGACGGTGTTTTTGCATGTTTGGTTGATTTCATGCAAATAAGGGTTGATTCGCTCCACTACATTTTCTTGATTTACCGCCTTCATCCCGTATTCGATCAGTTTCCTGCCCAGTGAATAGTGGCCGCTATATTTGTCCCGATAGAGCAGCCCCAACATGGTGAGTGTGTGCAAATACTTGTGCAGATTGCTCTTCGTCATCTTGGATAACTCGTGGATTTCGTTAAATTTTAACGGTTTGGGACTGGAGGCGATGAGCTCAATCAACTCAAAGCCTACCTGAAGGGATTGAATGACGTTGGTTGTTTTGGATTCAACCATTGTATGTAAATCAACCTTTCCTTCTCTGATGTGTACGATGGTGTGCTTAAGCGCAAGTTTATTACATGATAAAGATAAAAAGTGGATATTGCAAGCTTGACAATTCGCTTTGTTTGCATTTCAATATAGAAAAAGAACTTAGTTCTCTAAAAGTGAACAAGCGGGTGAAAACGACATTTATTTAAAGGAGGTACTCGTTGCGTGAAACTCGTTACCTACCGGACCGCTGGTGAAACTCGTATAGGCAGCATGGAAGGAGATCGGGTTGTTGATTTGAATTTCGCTTACCGTGCCCAACTTGAGTCCGAAGGGGCTTTACGAGCAAAGCAAATCGCAGAAGCGTTCGTGCCGGCGAATATGGTGGAGTTTTTGCAAGGCGGTAAAAAAAGCTTAGAGATAGCCAAGAAAGCCGTCGCTTATGCTCTTGGTCATGCGCACACGATTCCTTATCCTGTCATTCACCATGTAACTGATGTCAAAATTGAAGCCCCTGTTTTAAACCCGGGAAAAATGATTTGTGTAGGTCATAACTACCGAGAGCATATTTTGGAGATGAAACGCGAAATTCCGGAGTTTCCCGTCTTGTTTAGTAAACATCCCAACACCATTATCGGACCACAGGATGATATACCTCTTTTCCCCATTTCAGAGCAACTGGATTATGAAGCGGAGTTTGCTTTTGTCATCGGCAAGCGTGCACGAAATGTCTCACAAGCGGATGCATTGGATTATGTAGCAGGCTATACGATCGCCAATGACATTACTTATCGTGATCTTCAGCGAAGAACTATCCAGTGGTTGCAAGGTAAATCGGTGGATGGAAGCGCTCCCCTTGGTCCTTGGTTGGTAACCACCGATGAAATTCCTGATCCATCGGGTCTGGAATTAGTGCTAACGGTAAACGGTGAGGAGAGGCAACGCTCCAATACAGCCAACTTAGTCTTTACGGTGCAACGATTGGTCGAATTTCTTTCCGGTCTGATGACACTGGAACCCGGTGATGTCGTTTTAACCGGAACTCCGGGTGGTGTAGGATTTGCGTGCGAACCGCAGCAATTCCTAAAAGATGGTGATGTGGTGCGGATTGAAATTGACAAGATCGGCGTCCTTGAAAACAGAGTGAGAAAAATGAATTGAGGAGTGGTGGTATGGAAGTGAAAGAAGCGATTCAAAGTATCCAAACCTCTATTCAAGAAATCGTGTCGACAGTGAAAGGGATTTCGCCGGAGCTCTTGCACTGGAAGCCCGCTCATGATAAATGGTCCATCATGGAAGTATTGGTTCATGTGGAAGAGGCAGTTCCCTATTGGTTGAACGAAATCAGCAGATTGTTGGAAAACCCCGGAACGGAATGGGGACGCGGTTTGCAGGATCCACAACGGCTGGCTGCAGTAGCCAACGCTGGGAGCCGCAATCTGGATGATGTAATCGCTTCGATAGAAGGAATGGTTCATGAGGTCGAAAGAATACTTGCTCCGATTTCGGCAGATCAGCTAAAACAGGAATCTCCAAGCCGTAATCCGCGTTTTGGGACACAACCTTTGTCATTCGTTATTCAGCATTTGTTGGTTGAGCATGTCGATGTGCATGACAAGCAAATTAAACGTAACATAGAGCAATTTAAAAGATCGAATTAGCCAGAAAGGGGAGCATGGGGTATGGGTGAAGCAAAAAATTTTTTTCAGAGCAAAATGGTCAAGGATTTCAATAAGGATATTGAACGGTATTACCTGGGACCGCTTTGGAACGCCATTCCGGAATTGATGCACCATACACCGCAGCCTCAAGCTGTCCCGTATTTATGGAAATGGGAACTTTTGTATGAAAAGCTCATGGCCGCCAAAGAAATATTCACACCGGAACGAGGCGGCGAACGACGTGCGATCTATTTACAAAATCCCGGTTTGACGGATCGCAAACCGTGGGGGTGGGCTTCCACAACACAGACGTTGTATGCTGCCGTGCAACTGATTCTCCCCGGAGAAACCGCACCTTCTCACCGTCATACTCAAAGCGCATTGCGCTTTGTTATGAGGGGAGAAGGGGCTTATACGATTGTTCAAGGCCAGCGGTTGTTTATGGAGGAAGGCGATTTCCTCACCACGCCGAAAGGCCTGTGGCATGGTCATTCCCACCCGGGTGATCAACCGATGATATGGATGGACTGTCTGGATATCCCGACCATATATGCGATTGGTGGAACTTTTTTTGAACCCCATCCGGACATGATTGAACAGCCGCAAGTGCCGGACAACTATACTGTCCACCGCTATGAAGGAGGCATGGTTCGGCCGATCTCCGATCGACATTCGAAGGTTGCGCCGCTCGGTTCATACAAGTGGAAACAGACCTTGGCAGCGATTGAAGGACTCAGCCGCTATGAACCAGATCCGTACGATGGATATGCGGTTGAATATTTGAATCCATCCAATGGAAAGACCGCGACCCCGAACATTGCGGCCTGGATGCAAAAATTGCCAAAAGGATTTCATTCGAAAGCCCATCGCCATACGCATTCTGTCATTTATCAAGTTTATAAAGGTTCGGGCTATTCGGTCATTAACGGTGTTCGTTTTGATTGGTCCGAAGGCGACTTCCTCGTCATTCCCAATTGGGTTTGGCATGAGCACAAAGCCGAGGAGGATACGTATTTGTTTTCTGTCAGCGATTTGCCGATCATGGAGAAATTTGAAGTGGAGCGGGAGGAAGCCTTCACCGAAAATAACGGCCATCAAGAGATCCGATCCGTGTTTGAACCTCTTCTTCCCTAGGCATTTTCACTGAAACAGGATGTTAGTGATTTTCACTATCATCCTGTTTTTTTTTTAAACACACAATTTCTTAACTAGGGATGAATTAACAAATTTAAATTGGTCCATGGTGTATATGTGGTCCTGCCAAATAAGCAACTATAATGAAAAATAATTTAGGTCATACCCGTTTCACACCCTGTTTTTGGAGGGGGAAAAATGGAATGATTCCAACATCCGGTGTCGGTATGGGAGC
>CALJVA010000142.1 GCA_937975135.1 uncultured Thermoactinomycetaceae bacterium
GTCATTCCTTCGCCAAGGGAAAGGCCGCTGCAACTGGACTGAAAGGGGAAAAAGCTCTTATACCGTTTGAAGATGGGTTCACGAATTGCTACAGTGGCACGATAACCTAAGCGATTAAGGGCCTGACCTAAGCCAACAGTTACTGTCGACTTTCCCTCCCCAGCCGGGGTAGGATTGATCGAAGTAACCAAAATAAGACGTCCATCAGGCCATTCTTTAATTCGCTCCCAGACATTAAGGGATATTTTCGCTTTTCCTTTTCCATATAACTCCAGATCTTTTTCATCCAAACCGAGTTGAGCAGCAATCTCTACAATTGGTCGCTGCTCCGCCCGACGGGCAATTTCAATATCGGATAATTTTGTTGTTTTGGTCATGATTCTCCTGCGGTCTCCCTTACTGGTTCCAGAGGCCTTCTCTTTCAGGTTAGACCGTTCCCCCTTTCCAGTTAGCATTGTTTCTATGGGGTGAGGAAAGTAGGTAAAATGGGTTATATAGCTCTTATCCTACCCACCCATAAAAAAAGGATGCCATCTCTGGCATCCTTTTCATTTCATCCTTTACTTCTCTTCTTCATCATCCTGTTTTTCAAGCTTTGCACTGCCATCCTCAGGGTTTTTATCGAGATCGGCTGACCCTTTTTTCTTTCTAATATTTACCTTTACTTGCTCATCCACCTTTGGATCGTCCAGCTTACCCGTTTCTAACAACTGTTTGATCTCAAAGGAATCGAGTGTCTCCTTCACCAGCAAGGTTTCAGCTAAAAGATCTAGCTGATCTCGTCGCTCTGTCAATATCTTACGAGCTCGGTCATAACAATCGCGAATCATGCGCTGCATTTCCTTGTCGATTTCATGGGCAATGGCATCACTGTAGTTTTGCTCATGCCCTAGATCCCGACCAAGGAAGACATGTCCTTGGGATCTACCAAACTGCATGGGACCCAATCGTTCACTCATACCAAATTCGGTAATCATACGACGCACCAAGTTGGTTGCCTGTTCAAAATCATTGTGTGCCCCCGTACTAACCTCACCAAATACAATCTCTTCAGCTACACGACCCGCCAGTAAACCTGTCACCTGATCCAATAGTTCAGATTTGGTAAGTAGGAAGCGGTCTTCTTTAGGCAGCATCATCACATAGCCACCTGCTTGTCCTCGGGGGACAATGGTTACTTTGTGAACGACCTTGGCATGATCCAGATAGTAACCCGCAATTGCATGTCCAGCTTCATGATAAGCGATGGTACGCTTTTCTTTTTCACTAATCGCTCGGCTCTTCTTCTCAGGACCGGCGATCACTCGGTCAATCGCTTCATCGATCTCCGCCATCCCAATGGTTTTCTTATCTCTTCGAGCAGCAAGTAAAGCAGCTTCATTTAGCAAGTTTTCCAGATCAGCACCGGAAAAGCCTGTTGTTCTTTGGGCTATAACATCAAGTTTTACATCATCTTCCAGAGGTTTGTTGCGAGCATGAACCTTTAGTACTGCTTCCCGTCCTTTTACATCTGGAGGGTTAACTGGAATTTGTCGATCAAAACGCCCCGGACGTAGGAGTGCTGGATCCAAGATATCGGGCCGGTTCGTTGCAGAGATAATGATAATATTTTCATTCGCCCCGAATCCGTCCATCTCGACTAAGAGCTGGTTCAAGGTTTGCTCCCGTTCATCATGCCCTCCACCTAGACCGGCACCTCGCTGACGCCCAACTGCGTCAATCTCATCAATAAAAATGATACATGGAGAGTTTTTCTTTGCCTGTTCAAACAGATCCCGCACACGGGAAGCTCCAACCCCTACAAACATCTCTACAAAATCAGAACCACTGATACTAAAAAAGGGAACACCCGCTTCACCGGCAACTGCTCGAGCAAGCAAAGTTTTACCTGTTCCTGGAGGACCAACAAGTAGAACTCCTTTTGGAACTCGTGCACCCACTGCAGAAAATTTGCGAGGGTCTTTCAGAAATTCTACGACTTCAACTAACTCTGCTTTTTCCTCATCTGCCCCGGCCACATCGTCGAAAGTAACTTTTTTCTTGTCTTCGCTATATAGTTTGGCCTTACTCTTACCAAAATTCATCACCCGGCTGCCGCCACCCTGGGCTTGGTTCAATAAAAAGAAAAATAGCAGCAGAATAATCACAAATGGAATAATGGACGTGAAAAAGGTGAGCCACAAGGAATCACGTTTTTCCGGCTCCACATTGATCTTTACTCCATTTTGACGTAAAGCCGTAGTTTCTTGGGGATCTAGCGGGGCTTGGGTGACAAACTTCTGTAGTTCTTCCCCGTCTTCCTTTTTCTTATAAGTACCTTCGATATGGTATGTGCCGCCTTCCGGTCGCACCGTCGCAGATACGATATCCTTATCCTCAAGCTTCTTGTGATATTGTGAGTAGTTTAACCTCTCAACTTCCGCTTCTTGATTCATCATCACATGGACAATCCCGACGGTAACAAGGATGAGGATAATAAATAATCCGGAATGCCGGAAAATGCCTTTCATCCTTGACCTCCTCTCAATAAACCACTTTGATCATTTTACCATAGCCAGATAGAGGGTCACAACCAAGTCATTTTTTGTAAATACTTTCCTTTAAAATACCTACATAGGGAAGGTTGCGGTATTTTTCGGCATAGTCAAGTCCATAACCAACAAGGAAAGCATCGGGAACAGTAAAGCCGCAGTAATCAGGGGTAAGTGATACCGTGCGTCGATGAGGCTTATCAAGAAGTGTAACAATTTTAACAGACTGGGCATTCCGTCTATGTAGCAGATCGACCAGATAACTAAGGGTTAGACCACTATCAATAATATCTTCCACCACAATCACATGTCGACCCTCTACGGAGGTATCCAGATCCTTGAGAATCCGCACGACACCAGAAGACTTTGTGGAGGCGCCATAGCTGGAAACCGCCATAAAATCCATTTCTAAAGGTGTATCAATGTGACGAACAAGATCTGCCATAAACAAGGATGCCCCTTTTAAGACACAAACACACAAAGGATTTTGGCCCCGATAATCTTTTGTTAAACGTTCTCCCAGCTCTGCCACTTTTTCCTCGATTTCTTTCCGGGTAAACAGAATCTCCCGTATATCGTCGTGCATTGGTATCCTCCCATTTTTTTATGTATAGCCTTTGTGTCATTAGACTTCTTTTTCAAACTGTCGCGGATCGATTTCTCCGCTCTGTTGCTAAAAAGGCTTAAGACACATTTCATGCCCTTCTGACTTTTCCACAGCAGCCTAGGCATGATGAAAATAGTTTTCCATCTTATCCCTTCCTGAATTGGAGTGATACTTTTCGCACCACACCTTTGGTGCCTATCATTCTGGTTCACTGTTTTCATTCCACAATAGATACAAAAATCGTTTCGTCTTTGTAGTAACTGGCGCAAAGCTGGATCGACACACTCCTGGGATCCAGATAATCTGTGAACCATGAATGATCAGCGGAATGTGATCACGTAAGCGCCGCGGCACTTTGCGATCAATAAAAATGTCCTTTACTTTTTTGGTACCATTTAAACCCATCGGTTGCATTCGATCTCCAGGTTGACGGGGACGAATCAATAGGGGTTCAGTTAACTTGTCCGCATCGAAAACAACCGTCATCGTCGATAAATCGAAGGCTTGTGGAGTTGAGTGGATCTGAGCTACCAAGCAACTCCCATCAGGAAGGTAAGTTTTTCCAGGTATCTGAACTTTTAAAGATGAAAAAGATGCCTTTTCCTTCAATAAGCCACGTTGAAATAAGTGTAAAACATTATACTCTTTTACCGCCACAATTCCACCTGGTAAATCTAACGAGCCGGAGGGAGCTTCCTGTAAGGCTAAATCACGAATCTGTTCTACTGTATCCAAGGAAAAATCAACATCACGTTGCCCAAGACAACTTAATATTAGTTTAATCACTCGTCTTTGTAAAGCAACGGCAGAGGAACTGAGCCGGATGAGATCCAGCTTTACTTCTTTTGCCCCTTGCTCCAGGATTACCTGCCTTGCCGTTTCCTCCACAAGTGACTTCCATACCTCTTCCTCATCGCTTACAACTTGAGCAAGATTTAACATTGCCTGTTTAAACCGGGGATTGTATGATTCCAATTCTGGAATCAACTTCAGTCGAATCCGATTCCGAGTATAACGAAGAGAACGATTACTTTCGTCTTCCCGCGGATCCAATCCTTGACTAGAACAATAGCTCTCGATTTCTTTCCGAGTCACTTCAAGCAGCGGACGAATCACCTCCCTTTCGTACAATCGTCGGCGCAAGGGGATACCTGTTAGTCCACTAACCCCTGTCCCCCGGATCAAACGCATCAACATCGTTTCGACCTGATCATCAGCATGGTGAGCCAAGGCGATCTTCTGTGCCTTAAATTTCTCAGCTGCATTCCGAAATGCTTCATAGCGTAGTTTTCGTGCTGTGGCTTGTAAATTCCCTCCCGCTTCTCGCAAAGCATTTGATACATCGACCGAATAGATCTCCAGTGGGATCTTCCATTCATCACAGCGTGCCTGTACATACTCGACATCTCGTTTAGAAGTCTCTCGTAGTTGGTGATCTACATGAACTGCTGTTACTTGCCATCCTCCCCTGGGAGCTAGCCGCCAGAGCCCATGTAATAAGGCCATCGAATCTGGTCCTCCTGAAACACCTACCACTACGATTTCCTCAGATTGGATCAATTTTTTCTCTTGAATGGTCTCCCACAATCGATCGATCAACATAAAGTAATATCCTTCTTTCCTATCCAAGTACGATTGGAATATAAGAAAACCGGGGCATCATACCCCGACTTTCCACTAGACACAGTGATTTGGGGTGTGGCTGCTCTGTTCCTTCATTATTTGAAAAAAGAGCGCTTCGGCACACCCCATGCTCTCTATTTTTTCGCATATCATCTGGAAATTAGCGAGCCCTTTCCAAAAACCATCCCAGTGGATACTTCCACTTTCGAAACTTGATTTTCAAAGTGCGAGTACGATTTGATCTAAAGTCTATTTACCAGAAAGAATCATAGTCTCCTACTCTAATTATACCCAAAGTAACGGATAATTGAACGCTTCATTAGAAAAAGCTCCTTTCTCAAAGTAAATAATCTATTCCTATCTGTATTCCCCCCGTCAAAAAAAGTAGTAGAGACCTTCTTTCCCCCTATAAAAAGATGTCACTGTTTCGTAGCGGGATAACTCTTTCGCCAGGTTCGAAAAACAAAGTTATCCCGCCACCTTTCTTTCATCTATCTGAAACCTTGGAAGTACTGATTTAAACCCCTTCGTTTGTTGAAGAGAAAAACCGTTTTATAGCCCCGCTACTTGTGGACGCTGAATATGAGGCATTCCCGGCATCCGAATGGTTGCCCACTCTGGTGTATACCGCTCCACCTTGGCCACGATCACAGTCATATCATCATCGATCTGACCATTATGTTGACGAATCACTTTCTCCAACAAAAGATCGGCAAAGGCTTGCGGATCTTGGGTGTCGATTTCGGAAACCAAGCGTTTCATATAGGCTTCTTTATTCGCTGTGTGCTTTGGTGCATCATAGATTCCATCGGTTACCATAATTAGTAGATCACCTGGAGCAAGTTGTGACTCTACCGGTTCTACCTCTACCTCCTTCAAAATACCTACTGGTGGATTCTCTGCTGCCAACATGATTACTTCCTCTCCACGTTTTATCCAACCAGGGGTAGATCCTATCTTTAAAAAGCGGGCTTTAGCTGTATTTAAATCAATCATCGCTAAGTCAATCGTCGCGAACATCTCATCTGTGGAACGTAAGCCAAGGATTGCGTTTACTGTTTGGACTGCTTTTTCTTCATTCATACCAGCAGTCAAAAGACGCCGCAGTAATTGGAGTGCCGCATGAGACTCTTGCTGTGCCCGGTGGCCATTCCCCATCCCATCACTGATCGCAATTGCATATTTTCCTCCTCCCATATTCATATAACAGTAACTATCTCCTGAAAGCCATTGTCCCCCTTTAGCTGCTCCCGCCACACCAGTTCGAACTTCAAATCGTTGTGCAGACCCAAGAGTAACCACAGAACCGGAAGTTCGCCCTTGCACTTCTTTGCGATGAACAGCAATCGGTTCACCTAAGATTTCCGTTAGCAATGGAGCAACCAACTTACGGCATTCGTCTAGTGCATCATTGTGGGGCAAAGTAATCTCGATCTCCACTTTTCCTTCTTCCAAATCAAGCACTTCTACCCGTTGAATAGAAAGACCGAGTTCCTCCAAGGCTTGATGAATCTGTTCCTCCTGTACTGTCATGGTTTGTGTCTCTTGACGAATTTGCCGGGATAAATCCGTCATCACCTCTGATAACCCGTCCAGTTGATCGGACACTAAATGACGAGTCTGCCGGAGCCGATCCCGCCATAAAAGATCCTGCTCATAAAAGGCATATCCCTCGCGAATGAGCGATAACACTTTTTCGGGCTGAATACAATGCTCAGTCCAAGAGCGGGGAGGACGAATTTTCGCCTCCGGACCTTTGAGCTCAACCAGTGTCATCAGATCACTCATTCCTTGATAACTTTTAAGAAAATTTTTCTCCCAACATTGTCGGTATAGACGACATTGCCCACAGGATTTCTCCATCACATTGGAGATGAACTGGTTCATATGTGATTCTTCTTCGCGTCGCAATCCATTGGGATCGGCTTGAAAACTACGAGATAGCTCCGCAAACAACTCTGAAAACTGTTCTACCTTTGCCGCGGTAATCTCCCGTAAGCGACGGGCATAACTTTGTTGTAGTGCATTGTTTTCCTCTGTTCCAGGGACAAAGCGACTCAACCAGCGCAAGAAGCTACCTGGGAGTATTAAAAAGAGCGCAATGGCAATTCCCGTCTCCATTAAAGAGACTCCCATCTCTTGTATCCCACCATCATAAAAGGCAAGAATCGATGTACCTAAAAGAAATCCGAAGGCAACTCCAAATCGTTTTCCCTCACGTAATAGTCCAGCCAATAGCCCTGCAAAGGCCAGGATACTAATCTGCTGAATCGATTGGGGATCGGAGAGACTAAGTACCACTCCCATTACGACCCCAATTGTTGCCCCAAGTAATCCGCCACCGGATAAGGCTAATGTCATAATGAGAAGGCGTGAAACCATATGAGCAACGGAAAGATCCCCGATGGTCCAATCAAGCAATCCTGTGATCGCCGATCCGATCAGAATCACCATGCAAACAATCTCCTCATTCCGAAGCACATAGGGCTTGCGCATTGCGGTTAATGCGGGCACAGCTTGAATAAAAACTAATGTAAGTACAAATCCAAGCATCACATCGATTCCGGCAAGGATCCCTTCATAAGCAGTCCAGTTCCCTTGCCATAATCGTACAAGGTACCCTCCCCCCATAGTTATGAGAACGGCAAAGGGCAGATGATTCAACTGTTTCAATCCGGACCAATAAAACACTTTTTGTACAATAAGAAGGAGTAACAACATCCCTGTCATCCATAGCCCATGAATCGTACTAACCGTTGTCGCACCCGCTGCCAAAGCAAGTGCAGTCCCTTTCCAATGACGATGAGAAAGTTGATATACAACCGCTAGATAAGGAACAGCAAAGGGTGCCATCACATCCAGAATCAATGCTCTTCCTAAAAGAAAACCAAGTATTAATACAGGCAGGTTCCAAGAATAGATGAATTTATTTACACCTCTTCTATATAATGCGCGCATCCGAGCATCTCCTCTTTTTACAATCCCCCGCCACATCATTTTGAGCTGATCCCAACGAAAAGTCATTATTGTAGCACCTCCACTTTCCTTAAGTGTCACCCATTATAGGAGCTGGGGATTGGAAAGTTTGTCACAATTCCGTTGGTAGCCAAAAAAATCTTCCGACATATTTTCCTCCATTTAATTTCCTTTTTAGCATAGGTGTGGGACCAAGCCGGAATAGGCTGCTCTCCGAACGGATGCTCGCGACACATTCCCGGAATCATGGGTAAAATGATCAACTCTTATGTCGATTTATCCAAAAAGAAGAATGGAAACGACAAAACTTCCTAAAATCAAAAAAACATCTTTTTCGCTTGAGAAAGATAAAGTTTTTGAATGGTTATCAACGGCAAGAATCAGTCGCACAAAAGAAATTTCAAAGTATGAGGATTCTTCATTGACAACTAAGGGGAATTCAAAATAAAAAACCCCCAGGGGCAGGGCCACCTGTGGGTTTTATCTATGATCAATCTTTTTATACTTGCTAAGTTAAGGGATACATGTCTGCTTCCTGAAGATAAGAAGGAATAAAGGAGCGTTCCGTATGTAAACGAATCATTTTGTGCAAAGTACGTAAGGTATATACCTGTTGTCTTTTTTTCAAATCTCCTTTTTCCACTGCTGTTGCTAGCTCATCAACATCGATCAGATGGTAACGCCCATCTGGATAGATAATCATATCAAGAAGCAAATCGATCATCAGATAACGAAGACGTCCGGTCTGTCTCATCTCCATTACGTCGCAATAGTAATAAAGAAATTCTCCAGAACGATGAAACACCTTGGAAATCGTATATCCTTTTCTTACAAAATAATAGGTGAGGAAAATACGCTTGCCATCTGGATTGGGGTACTGGGTTGCAAAACAGAAACGGCCGCGCCAGTCACGCACTTTTTCCGTATATGTCTTATTAATCGTCGTAAACTTGACTTTCTTAATCGTAACATCCACGATACCCCTCCTAACCTCCGCTGCGACAGTTGCCATACGGTGAGGGATCCAGTCTTTTCCGGTAATACAACCGTGTCATCATTTTATTCGAAATAAAAAAGGCGATTCGGCCCTGAAGGGCTTTTTCGCCTTACCCTCTCCAATTGGTAGCGGCGGAGGGCCTCGAACCCCCGACCTCACGGGTATGAACCGTACGCTCTAGCCAACTGAGCTACGCCGCCACAGATTAGGAAGAGGCAAAGGAGTTAAACTCGTAGCCCCTGCCTCTTCCCTTTTGTTTGGTTGCGGGGGCAGGATTTGAACCTGCGACCTTCGGGTTATGAGCCCGACGA
>CALJVA010000143.1 GCA_937975135.1 uncultured Thermoactinomycetaceae bacterium
GTTGGATCATTGAGCGTTGCTTCGGGTGGATGAACAATTACCGTCGATTGGTGGTCCGATATGACCGATATTTGCATATCTATAGAGCTTTTTGCCTGATTGCATTCATTATTTGGTGTGTAAACCGAATTTTGAAATAGCTTCTAATTGCAGCCAATCCTGTTTTAAAATACGATCAAACTCCTGGTAAATCCCGCGGCGAACTTTGTATCCTGTATGTTTCATTTCAATGGCAATTAACTGTTTAATCAACTCAAAACTAACGTTGTATTCTTGGCACAACAGTTGGAGGTCTGTCAATTGGTCTTCTTGAAAGAATAGCTGGTCATTATCTTCCCAATCTAAATCAAATCCCATAACTTCACGAAAAATAATCGGCAATTCATCTTTCCAATCTCCATCTTCAAACCAATACTGACGAATCTTTTTCAAATCCTCGACACTAATCAACTCAATATGAGAACCATCTGGGGGTTGGACAGCCTTTTGAGTCTCAAGTAACTTGCGTAAAATCATCTTTCGTGCTTGAAGGGTAAATGGCCCCAGCCCCAACTGTTTATATTGCCCATTTTCATCCTCAATCAATAAATTTAAGTCTTCCACAGTAGCTAAATCGATGTTATTTTCCTTAAGGTACTCTTCTAGTTCGGATTCCTTAATGATTTTGAACTTATCTAGACTGACTTCCTGGTTCAAGTGGTCTTCATCAATATGCACGTTTTGCACTTTTTTGTCCACCACTTTAACAGGTATGAAATAAATTTTACCATCCATCCGCCGTTTCTGACGGTATTTACGCACATCACGGATCCGGTACAACCAGTTTCGGAAGTGCAACATGGGTTTTAGCCATTCTTCTCCATTGTCAATGAACCCCGCAAGGGCTTTGTCCTGTTGCACCACAGTACATACCCAGCAACCAAAACGACTGTTACCACAGGATCCTGCACTTTCTTTAATGGCCTCATCAATAATCAAAGGACACTCACTGTTGGAGTTCTGATAAAGTTGAAGCAACGCATGGTTATCGTTTCCCCACGGGGACGGATAATTGAGCAGATACTCCCAAACATCATCAGTGGAAAAATCACGAATCGGAGCAAAGACAAACGAATTGGGCAAAGTGGAATGACGCATCAGGGATTTTCCTTCCACGCTGTGGGACTTCATCACCTGAGCGCGCGTGCCGCTTTCGGTTTCCCTTACTCCCAGAACCATGATCACTTCTCCAAATTGGGACACTTTGTCTTTAATGAATCGATTTGCGGGATCAATTTTTAACCGGTCTGTACACCAGCGAAATTTCTGCCGTGGAGAGGGATAACCTTTACCAATTAACAATGCCCAAAACGACTCCTCTGGACGAGGTTGAACCTTATGGGTTTCAATCGGCAATCCCAATTGAAAAGATCGTTCCTGAATACGCATCAAAGTCCTATGGATAAAAGAAATAATTAATGGAGTTTCGACTCGAGTATCCGAAGAAATGACATAAACTTTCTTTCTTAAATCATTCCGGTCCAACTCCGATAATGCCTCGAAGACGAGTTGAACTACACATGTCGAGTCCTTACCACCACTATAACCAACCACCCAAGGACGTTCATCCGCCAAATAAATTTCCTTGATCAAATCTTTTGTCCGCTTGACCTTTTCGGCTAATTTCAATTTAGTATCCTCAAGAAACTGAAAAGGCATCAGGATCACCCTTTAATTTTTTCTCTAATTCCCATTCAGCCTCAGTCAAAGGAAGAGAGAGCTTTTGTTTGATTAAATTAGCGGTCAACTGAACAGTCTGATTGTTTTTATTGATCCTGCCTGTCTCTCCAAAGGCTCTTCCCATCCAGTCCTTTTTGTTACTCCGGCTCCAATCGATCTTTGCCATCTTTCTAACGTACTTTTTCCAATCTATTGGGTGATTTTTATACAAATAATTGCCTACGATTCCGACTGCTTCCAAAAAAACCCCGTGAGCAACAATTGAAACAGCCCTGAGTTCACTGGGGTTGATCTTTTTCTGCATGACCATTTTCCATTCCTCGATCGTTTCACACAGTAATGTCCAAAACGCTTTCAAAAATTCCTTTTCCTGATCCGAAATCAACTCACCCTTTTTCTTATTGATCAGCTTGCAATTGGCATTGAATATATGATTAAGACAAAACAGCTTCGGGGAATGTTTGGCGAGGGAAACCTTCTCCTTATCAGTATACCTTTCTAGCAAAGGAATCGCCGCAACGATTTCCTTGGTCACGAGAGCAAGTTGATCCCTATGATCGTACAAAATACCAAGAGATGAAGTAGTATTGACAGCGTGACGGTTTAAATCGGCAAACATCTGTTGACATCTCTCAAGGCCTTTATCCACATAAAAAACGACGGAAATCGTCTCCGTTCCCAATTCTGGAGCAACTTTTAAAGCCTCCTCAATAGCTGCCCTCCGATGTTGACCATCATTGATTAAGAATCGGGCATCGAGCGAAACGATCAATTGACCCAGATCTTTTTGCGGTCCCTTGTCACCATAAGGCACAAATTTGACCTGACCATCAATCGATGCGGTTAAGGATGAAAAAATGTAGTTATCTTTATTTTCAATAATATAGTTTGCCATTTCAGGGATTCGACTCTTATTCAGAATTCGTTGCGCTCGATACTCAGGGGGTATTTCTTCTTCGTCAAAAAGAAAGATTTTCGGAATTAGTCGAAGTGGACACATAACAACGTAATATTCTTTCCCTGCTTGAATTCCACGTAAAGCCGGAAATATATAATTAAATCCTGTGTCCATCGTGTCCATTATATGGCACCCTCTTAAATTTCGTTACGTACGTAATAGTAGACAAATATAGGGTAAATCACCTTCATGTCAGTGTCAATCAATATTGACCCTGTTTAACCAAACATAGGTGCAGAACGAAAATGGTATCTTCTCCAACATTCTTATTTTGGCACATCTCTCCTGGATGAAAGCTATACAATAAAAAAGCAGGAATCAGAAGGAAAGGAATTTTACCATATCTTCCACGATAGTTAAAAAACAGAAAAAATCCAGTCTTTGTGGAAAATCGATTGGAAATCAGAGTGCCGACTACTTGCTCGTAGGTACTGAAAAGCCAATTCACTCCTTAGTTAACACCGTGGGCTTTTTGATATCTGTAATAAAAGACTTGACACCTTGGAACAACCTTATTTGTCAGATAGATTCCAAAGTACTCATCCACCCAATAACCTGAGTTTCGCACTACCCTCTCAACCCACTGATACGAACTTGCAGAAGATGAAAATAAGAAAACAGCACCGCTACATCTGCTCAAAGATTTCTTTAGATGTTAACAGGAGCAGATGCAACAGTGCGGTTACTCACACCGTGTGGCAACCGGGGATAAGACCCCTACCCCATTATCAAACAAAACTTCCCGCATTTACCCATTTACCGGCCAAAAACGGCACGGAGTTCCGCTGGAAGTGACGAATAGCTTGTCTCGGGCAC
>CALJVA010000144.1 GCA_937975135.1 uncultured Thermoactinomycetaceae bacterium
CCATGTGGGGAATAACTTGACGTTGTACACGAACGCCCATAGTGATGCGATATATGGAATGATGAACGGGAACTTCATAGGCAGATGTCCCGGTGTCGAAAAGTATGAATGACAGTTATTGGGAAAGCGGGTTGCGGAAATACCGCTTCGGTGTTCACGAACGGCAAATGATTCAAAGAGGATAAAAAGATTCCATCATTCCGAGGGGGAAAGACTGGTGAACAGCAACGTCGTTCCTTTTTTTAATGATAAGAGCCTCTTCAAAAAACAACGGCGCAAAAACACGATTCCAGAAATACAATCGTATCATGGCTCGAATGGCACACTAACATGGGATGAAGCCGTCGATCTTTTCCTTCAGGCCAAGAAGACGGAAACGGCGTCTTCCAGAACGGTAGATTTTGAAAAAGAGAACTTGAATAGTTACCGCAAGTTGATGTTGGAACAGGGCATAGAACCTCAAGTGGAAGGTTTGTCCGTCGATGTACTCCGAAAACATTTTGTCGCATATATGGTCGATGAAAAGAAGTATGCGCTAAACACCATTAACAACCGGATCAAAACGATCAAACGATTTTTTTCATTTTTGCACAAAGAGGGATGGATACAGAGCAATCCCGCGGCGAACCTCAAAATAAGAAGCGGGCAGCGTCCCGTTATTTATTCGTTCACGGAGGAACAGGTTATGGCATTGTTGGCGCAACCGGATCAATCGACTTTTACGGGGTTTCGGGATTATTGCATGCTGTGTCTGATGCTGGATACAGGGCTGAGATTGGGAGAAGTTTTAACGCTGAAAGTGAATCAGGTGGATCTGAAACAATGTTATTTGGTTGGAGTATTGGGGAAAAGTAAACGGCCCCGGGACGTTCCTTTTTGCGATGATGTTCGAAAGGTACTGATAAAATACATGAAAGTTCGAGGTGAGATCCCGAATCCCTCTTTGTTTGTTTCTTTAGACGGTTTACCGATGACAGGCAGAACTTTTCAGGAGACGCTAAAGGAATACGGAGAACGTGCGGGTATTAAAGGCGTCCGGGTTAGTCCTCATACTCTGAGACATACATTTGCGAAAATGTATATCTTAAATGGCGGGGACCCTTATAGCCTGCAAGAAATTTTAGGACATACGACTCAGGATATGGTGAAAATTTATGTGAACTTGTGGAAGCCGGAAAAGAAAATACAGCATCAAAAAGCTTCCCCCATACGCAATTTGAATCGAAAAGTATAACAATTGCATTTTTCGCAAAAGGTCAATAATTGCAATACAAGCAGTTCCAAGTGTTAAATAGCAGGAAAATTGTTGAATTATAACGAATAAAGCAATACACAATTTCTTCTATGGAGTATCGCACAAAGGATACGTCTGTTATAGGTATTATGTGTGGGGGAACAGTGGGAAATGCAAATCACCAAAATCAAAATAAGAAACTTTAGGTGTTTTGGAGAGGAAACGACTATTTATTTATCTAGACTAACTACCTTGATTGGGGCGAACAGTTCAGGAAAAACGGCACTAATACATGCGTTATTAAAGTTATTTGGTACAAGACCCAGTGATAGGGAATTAGTTAGAGATGATTTTCACGTTCCTCATTTCTCAGTTCAAGCTGAACAGGAATTGGAATGTACAATTGAAGTAAGAATTGACTTTCCTGAGCTACTCTCAACTGATCACTTAATAGCTAAAAAGAGTGTACCTCCCTTTTTTAACCAATTAGTTATAGACAGGCCTGGTGAAGTGCCCCACTTACGTATTAGATTAACGGGGAAGTGGACTCCAAGTAATACTCCAGAGGGGGAAGTTGAACAGAATTTAAATTTTGTTACTGTCCCTGAAGGAGAGGATGAGACCAATGCCCTGACTAGAGTCTCTCCCCATCAACGCAGCGCAATCCAAATGATTTATGTTCCAGCTATCAGAGAACCATTGACACAGTTAAAAAATGCTTCAGGTACAATTTTGTATCGTATACTAAAAAAAATAAAATGGCCAGAAAACATGGACGAATTGATAAGAAACAATATGAAACCTGTAAATGACCTATTTGATGGAATTGAAGATATCGCCCAGATAAAAGATGTAATACAAGAAGAATGGAATAAGTACCACCGTGATATTAAATATCAAAATACAAATATAGAATTTAACAGTACAACATTATCGACTATACTTAAAAAAATAGAGGTCCAATTTTCTCCAGCACAAGATTCGAGTATATATACCATAGATAAACTTGGAGAAGGACTACGTTCACTTTTTTATTTATCCCTTGTATCCTCATTGCTGAAACTTGAGCAGCAATTAAACAATAATTTCGTTCCGGCGTTTACAATTTTGGCAGTAGAAGAACCAGAAAATCATATATCACCACATCTTTTAGGTAGGGTTACAGATAATCTAAAAAAAATTTCGTCTCAAGATAATGCTCAGGTATTATTATCTTCACATAGCACAGCAATAATAAAAAGAATCGAGCCTGAAAACATATGTCATTTGCGAATTGATAATAAGGCTAACACGACAGTTGTGAGAAGGATTGCACTTCCACCTAAAGCCGATGAGGCGTATAAGTTTATTAGAGAAGCTGTTAAAGCTCATCCAGAAATATATTTTGCAAAATTGGTTATTTTAGGAGAAGGGGACAGTGAAGAAGTCGTCTTACCCAAAATATTGGAGGCACATGGGATATCAACAGATAACGAAGGACTTACTATAGTTCCGTTAGGTGGCAGGCATGTTAATCATATATGGAAACTTTTACATCAATTAAACATACCTCATATTACTTTACTCGACTTAGACAGAGAACGTGTAGGCGGTGGATGGGGTAGAATAAAATATGTTCTTCATCAATTGCTTGCAAACGGACATGATCGGGATCAATTGTTGGGAGTCACAAGGAATGGTAAGTCCCATACGATAACAGAAGATGAACTTGAACAGTTTCACGAGCGTCCGTTAACAGAAAAATCCATCGAGATAATGGAAAAAGTCTGGATAAGCAGGCTGGAAAAATACAATGTATTTTTTTCGGCTCCGTTGGATTTTGATTTTCTCATGTTAGAAGCTTTTCAGAAACCCTATAAACAAACGGTTCTACGTGGTCCCAATCTACCTGATAAAATGACTCAACCTGAGGAATATTATCAAAAATTACAACACGGGATAAAAGCTACTCTAAAAAATGAAAATAGTACAGGAGAAACGTACTCTGAAGAGCAGCATGAATTAATGGTTTGGTACAATACGCTATTTCTAGGACGAAGCAAACCAAGTACACATCTAGAAGCCATGCTTACACTTGATAGAAAAACCCTGCGTACAAGCTGTCCTGAGGTGTTGAAAAAATTAGTTCTCAAGGTAAAGGAACTCTTACAACTTTAGGTGGTTGGAATGTCAATTTTTGTACCCTCAGATAAATGGTTTCCAGCAGATGGACTGATTCTGGAGCCAGCAGCTGAAATTGCAGTTAAAAGTGATACAAATATAGTAGTTATAGCAGGGCCTGGTGCAGGAAAAACAGAACTTCTAGCTCAAAGAGCTTGCTATTTGTTACAAACAGGAAAGAGTATTCCTTTTCAAAAAATATTGGCAATAAGTTTTAAAGTGGATGCAGCAGAAAATCTTTTAAGTAGAGTAGAAAAAAGATGCGGTAAAGAACTGTCTCGTCGCTTCGAATCCAGGACATTTGATTCTTTTGCTAAGCATTTGCTTGATCAATTTCGACTAGCCTTACCAGAGGAATACAGACCTATCAAAGATTATAATATTGCTTTAACTGCAAGAGAGATAAAGGAAATCGCACTAGGATATATAACAGAAAGACATCCTTACCATCCAAACTGGCAATATGAAATAAATTTTGATAAATTATTTAAAAAATTAACAAGTTCTCCTCTTCCTCTGCAAGAAGAAGGTGATAGCTTATACGATTGGATAGTCAGAAAACTTTGGGAAGTATTAATACATGGAAAAAATACACTTCAAAGCACTCTTACATTTCCAATGATTTCTAGGCTTGCAGATTTTTTGTTGAGATCAAATCCGTATATCATTTCTGCACTTAGAGCTACTTACAGTCATATATTTTTAGATGAATTTCAAGATACTACTTATATTCAGTATGATTTATTAAGGACAGCTTTCCATGATTCGAATGCAATTTTGACTGCTGTTGGGGACGACAAACAACGTATTATGGGATGGGCAGGAGCAT
>CALJVA010000145.1 GCA_937975135.1 uncultured Thermoactinomycetaceae bacterium
TTAACGAAACCCTTTAGTCCCCGTGAAGTGATTCATCGAGTGAAAGCTGTCCTCCGCCGTTCTTCCGCTACTGCTTTCTTGAGCACCGAGACTGAAACACGTCAGGTGATTGTATTCCCGGATCTAACCATAGATCAGGATGCACATGAGGTGCGAGCAGGGGGCAAAGTCGTCACCTTAACACCTAAAGAGTACGAATTACTCCTCTATTTGGCCCGTTCTCCAGATAAGGTATTTACGCGAGAAGACTTACTAAGAGATGTGTGGAATTATGAGTTTTTTGGTGACTTGCGTACGGTCGATACCCACATTAAACGATTGCGTGAAAAGCTGAACCGTGCATCTCCGCCAGCAGCTAAAATGATTACAACAGTATGGGGTGTTGGTTATAAGCTTGAGGTGCCGAAAGATTGATCTGGCGTAGTGTAGTAGGGAAACTGTGGGTTACGATTATCGGTTTGGTTGCCGTCGTTTTGTTGGCTATGAGTCTATTTCTTAGTGAACAAATCACCAACACCTATGAGCGGACCCAACAGAACAATTTGAAGCAATTGGCCCATCATATACAGAACTTGCTGCAACAAGAGGGTGTAGATAGCGAAGAATATTTGCAAAATATGATTACTGTTGCGGACCAATTTCAAACCCATCTTGTGGTACTAGGACCGCCAGGTACTTCCCAACCGATTGCCGTTTCCCCAGATGTTCCCTGGCAGGTGTTGTTGGAACAGACTGAGGTACAAAAAGTTTATAAGGGTGAAGAAGTCACACTCCGAGGAAAGATAAATTTTGGAGAAAAAGAGGAGAAGGATTCCCCGGTTCGGAATTCTTTTCCTCTTTTTAAAGATGAAGTGCGGTTAGTTGCAGTTCCTATTAAAGAAAAGGAGAAAGTGACCGGAGCGATAATCCTGTTTCAAAGCATGGATCAGCCACAATTTGTAAACACTGTCTTTTATTCAGCGCTTATTGGAATCTTCTTGACCACAATTTTTGCCTTTTTCTTATCCTCTCGTATTTCGGAGCCCCTGATCCAGATGAAGAAAGCGGCTGAAAAAATGGCTACAGGGGAGTTTTCCACCAGAGTTCCTATCCGAACTCATGAGAGGGATGAAATTGCTGATTTAGCGGTAACCATCAATTGGATGGCCGAGCAATTGGATGCTTCGATCACGGCACTATCACAAGAAAAGGAGCAATTGGCAAGCATTTTACGCAGCATGACAGATGCCGTGATTACGGTAGATGCGGAGGGAAGCGTAATCGTGACCAACCCTCCTGCGGATCGTCTTTTTTCAGCCTTACGTAACCGAGAAGGAAATGGAACCGATGTTGAAAAAGGGCTTCCCCATCCTTTACGAGAGATTTTTCATACTGTGCTTCGAGATGAGCAGGAACATAGCACAGATATCACAGTGTTGGGTCGGACTTGGGAAGTGGTGATGGCTCCGTTATATGATCGGGACCAGGTGCGAGGGGCGGTTGCTGTATTACGGGATGTAACAAATGAACGGCGCTTAGATAAGCTACGCAAAGATTTTGTTGCCAACGTCTCTCATGAATTAAGAACTCCACTGGCCATGTTACAGGGATATAGTGAAGCCCTTGTGGATGATATTGCTCAGTCTCCTGAGGAGCGACGTGAATTAGCCACAGTGATTCATGATGAAACACTGCGGATGGGTCGGTTGGTAAATGAATTACTCGATTTGGCCCGGATGGAAGCAGGACATATCCACTTAGAGAAAAAGGAAGTCAATATCTATGCGCTAGTGGAGCGAGTATGTCGCAAGTTTCAAACGATGGCTCGGGAACAAGAGGTTCGTTTGATCATGGCCGATGGACTGAAAGAGTTGCCTTCAGCCTGGTGGGATGAAGATAAAGTAGAGCAGATTTTAACCAATCTGATCGATAATGCGATTCGGCACACCCCTGTGAATGGGACAGTAACGGTTCGAGGTGCAGAACATGATGGCATGATACATTTCTCTGTTCAAGATACAGGAAGCGGTATTCCAGAAGAAGATTTGCCATTTATTTTTGACCGCTTTTATAAAGCAGATAAAGCACGTAAGCGAGGGGAGTCAGGAACCGGATTGGGTCTTTTTATCGTGCGCCACTTGGTAGAAGCCCATGGAGGAACGGTGGCTGTTGATAGCAAGCTGGGTGAAGGAACGACCTTTACGGCAATTTTACCTTTAAAAGTTGAAAATGAATAAAGGGTGATAAGTACTATGATCTAAAAAAACAGAACCCCCACTCATAAATAGTGGGGGTTTTATATTTAAGTTTATTTTTGTGCCTCTGGTGGTACTTGAGGACGCATAATAATTTGGTTATAGATCACGCCTTCTGGAGCCGTAACCGCGGAATGAACCGCATCTGCGACTTGTTCTGGTTGTAAGGCATAGTCAGGAGCGGAAGTCTGGAAAAAGTCAGTTTTGATTGAACCTGGACAGATTGTAGTTACCCGAACTTGATGGGGCTTTAACTCTTGGGTGAGTACATCAGATAAAGCCATCAGTCCAAACTTGGAAGCACAATAACCACCACCACCGGAAAAGGTGACCGTACCTGCTACACTGGAGATATTGACGATATGACCACGAGTTTTGATCAGGTGGGGAATACTGTATTTACAAGTTAAGAAGGGTCCTTTGAGATTGGTAGCCATCATTTCATCCCAATCTTCTTCCGCCAGGTCTTGTACTTGACCAAAATGGCCTATGCCAGCATTATTGACCAGGATATTGATTTTTCCTGTTTCTTTTAAAGTAAAATCGATCAGACCACGGACCTGTGTACTGTCGGAAATATTGCAAGGATAGATGAGAATCTGTTCTGGACTTTCCTTTGCTAGATTTTCTAATGCCTCCTGATTGCGGGCACATGCGATGACACGTGCCCCTTCCTGGACCAACCGACGTGTAATGGCGGCCCCTAAACCTTTGCTGGCGCCTGTAACAATGGCGACGGCGTTGTCCAACTTGCCCATTTTATCTCTCCTTTGGTTGTTATGGAGATGTTTTTCTTTGACTGCTTAGGCAAGAGTATAGCATATTTATAGTGGTAGGTAATGGGGGTTGTCTCTACCCTATTATATCCACTGTTACAATACCTTATCGTAGGGTAAGGTCGATTTCCTTCGCTTTCATAATGCCTTCGATTTGCTGGATTTCTTCTAAGACCGGTTTGGGGATTGGTTTATCAATGGTAAGCATCATAATTGCATCACCACCAATATCTTGTCGTCCAACTTGCATGGTAGCGATATTAATCCCATGTGCTCCTAAGAGAGTACCTACTTTTCCGATAGCTCCTGGACGGTCATAGTGGTGAATCAAGATTAAATGACCACCAGGCACAACATCAATTGGATACTTGTCAATATTAACAATGCGAGGTCCCATTCCGTTAAGGGTAGTGCCGGAGACTGTGCAGGAAACTTCATGGGAAGTTACCTCTACGGTAATTAAGTTGGTAAACCCGCGGGTGCCAAGAATTTTTTCTTCGGTAACTTCGATTCCTCGTTCTTGGGCGAGATATGGCGCATTTACATAATTGACGGAAGAGAGCTGTGTCGACAGTATTCCTTTTAATACCATGCGAGTTAAGGGGGATGTTTCCAGGTTGTATAATTCACCGGAATAAGTGATTTTAACTTTTGTTATTGCTTGCGAGAGTGCTTGTACGGCAAAGAGTCCCAACTGTTCGGCTAACATCTGGTAGGGACGCAGTCGTTCGACTAAATCTGCCGGGATGGATGGCAGATTCACCGCATTTTTAAAGGGCTGGCCACGTAAGATATGCAGAACTTCTTCGGAAACATCCAAGGCTACATTTTCCTGTGCTTCTTTTGTGGATGCGCCCAAATGAGGTGTGGCAATTACTTGCGGTAGTTGAAAAAGAGGATGTTCTCCCGGGGGTTCCGTCTCGAAAACATCAAGGGCAGCTCCAGCGATTCTTCCTTCGGTTAAGGCTTGATACAGTGCCTCTTCGTCAATGAGGCCTCCACGTGCACAGTTGATAATTCGGGCGGATGGTTTCATCTTCTCAAGAACCTGTTGATCAATCATGTGGCGTGTTTCATTGGTTAAGGGTGTGTGTATAGTGATAAAGTCTGCGATACGAATGAGATCGTCAAAGGAAACCGAAGTGATACCCAATTTTTCGGCCCGTTCTGCCGATAGATAAGGGTCGTAGGCGTAAATCTTCATTTGAAAAGCTTTGGCCCGTTTGGCCAATTCTGTTCCAATCCGTCCTAGTCCAATAATGCCCAGATTTTTTCCACGTAGTTCTACACCCATAAAAGATTTCCGTTCCCATTTTCCTTGGGTAAGAGAGTAGTTTGCCTGTGGGATTTGGCGAGCAAGGGAGATCATAAGGGCAAAGGTATGCTCGGCTGCAGAGATGGTATTTCCATCAGGTGCATTGACAACAATGATTCCCTGTTGGGTGGCTGCAGTAAGGTCGATATTGTCAACACCGACCCCAGCTCGTCCAATCACTTTAAGGCGCCTACCAGCCCGGATTACCTCTGCTGTAACTTGTGTTTGGCTTCGGACAATGAGTGCATCTACCTCAGGTATGATTTCCAGGAGTGCGGTATGGCTCAGTTCAGGGCGGTAAATCGTTTCGATTCCTTCTGCTTTTCGCAGTTTCTCTAAACCATGTTCACTAAGTGGATCAGTGATCAATATTTTTTTCATGTGCCCAAACCTCCTGTGCAGCCATTACGCCTGCTCCGTGTTGAATGGGGATGCCAAGGCGTAAAAAGGCGACTTCGATTGTAGCCAGTGTTGCTAGGATATCAAGAGGATCACAATATCCCATGTGACCAATTCGGAATATCTTTTCCTTAAGATGCTGTTGACCTCCGGCAACAATTAACCCCAACTTTTTCAATTCCCGACGCAATTCTTTTACTTCCCACTTTTCTCCACCGCAAACGGCTGTTACAGTAGGTGATGCATAGGGATCAGCAGCCAGCAGTGAGAGTCCCATTTGTTTCAATCCATTTCGCACCATCTCCTTCATTAACTGGTGACGTGAGATGACTTTCGTCCATCCTTCTTCTTCAATCATGGCCAGGGCTTCTTCAAGACCGAATAAAAGCGAGACTGCCGGAGTAGCTGGAGTCGTCTCATTTTTTAGGCTTTCTCGGTAAGAGAGCAGATCAAGGTAGTAACGCGGTGTCTGATTTTGTTCAATTACTTTCCAAGCCTTTTCACTGACTGCGACGAAAGCGAGTCCAGGCGGGAGCATCAGTGCTTTTTGCGATCCAGTGACAAGGATATCGATTCCCCACTCATCCATCTGACAATCGATGGCCCCAATGATACTTACGCCATCCACAATAATAAGGGCATCAGAGGTTTCACGGATCGCCTTCGCAAGGTCAGCAATGGGATGAAGCACACCGGTAGAGGTTTCACAATAGGTAAGAAAAACCGCTTTGATTTTTGGATGTTGCTGTAAGAAGCGGCGCATATCTTCCGGTGAATAAGCTTCTCCCCAAGGAATCGCTAGGCGATGAGTGTCCATGCCAAATTTTTCACAAATGGTGGCAAAGCGATCTCCAAAGGCACCGGCTACCACTACTGCTACTTCTTCATTGGGTGCAACGATACTTGTAACTGCTGCTTCGAGGGCAGAAGTACCGCTACCCGTAAGGATAAGAATATCTTCCTTTGTTCCAAAAATGGGTTTTAGCCCCTGGCTGCAGGTTTGCAATAAGTGGCTACATTCAGGACTTCTATGACCAATCATGGGTTGGTTCATCGCTTGCATAATCCGCGGTGGAATGGGTGTGGGACCAGGGATACGTAATTGGAATTTATCTTGTAGTGTCATGGATTGTACTCCTTTCAAATAATCAGGATACATCGGTTTGTTTGTCTGGATCGATGATTCTGCGCCAATACGATTCAGGTTAAGAGGGGATTGTCAAACATTTTCTTCGTTCTCCTTTCTCTTTTAACGATGAGTAATTTTGTGGAAAATCCAAAAAAGCCTTCCACCTACACACCTACACTAACATGTAGGTGAGGGGCGAAAGGCTCGCGGTGCCACCCTCATTTATCCACAAGCTTGCGCTTGGGACCTCAGGAGTCCAGTGGACTCAGTGTTAACGGTACTGACCGATTCAGCCTACTTCGATTCAGCTGAATGACTCCAGATTGCTCCACGCCACGCAATCACCGGTTCGCACCACCCACCGGCTCTCTGCATTCCTGCAAAACGCTTCATGAGTTTGCGGATAGATTACGGTTGACGTTTGGATCTTTCATCGTCTTTTTAATATCTCTTTGTTAGGTTGATCATACTTTAGCACGGAAATACGGTGATGTCAATGAGTGTTTATTATTTCACAGATAGAAGATATCGTCGAGAAGTCAAATCGCTTTTTCACCGGTCTTATTGGGTGTGTCTATGGTATCATGGGTGAGGTGGCGATTTTTTTATATAAAGGGGGTGTTTTTGTGCCCTCTGCCAGTCTAGAGGCTGTATTGACACAATTGAATGCAAGTCAGCAGGATGCAGTAACACATCCTCCAGGGCCAGTCGCAGTATTTGCTGGTCCTGGAAGTGGAAAAACGACGGTTTTAACACGACGGATTCTTTATCTTGTGGAGCAGGGTGCTTCCCCAGAACGAATTATGGTAGTAACCTTTACACGAGCAGCAGCAGCTGAGATGAGACAGCGATTGGTTTCGCTGATGGGTTGCCAGTGGACAGGCAGGTGGTTGGGAACCTTTCACTCAATTTTTTTGTCGATGCTGCGACAGGAGATGGAGTATATTCCACGCATCCTTTCGGAAGGGGAACAAAGCAAGTGGATCCGGCAGCTGCTGGAGGATGGGGAAGAGCCTATCGATGATGAAGCAGTGTCTACACTGTTGAACAAAATTGGCTTATGTAAGGGAAATGGCATTCTCCCTCAGCAACTGAAGGTGAAAAAGCAAAAGAACATTTTGTTTCAAAAGCAGTACTTGGCTTATGAGGAGCTGAAACGAGAGCAGGGTGTATGGGATTATGATGATATTTTACTCGCTGTTTATCGTCTTCTTTCCTCACCTGAAAAACGGGCCTTTTGGCAGAGAAAGTGGGATCACATTTTAGTCGATGAGTTTCAGGATATTAATAAAGTGCAGTATGAAGTGATCTCCTCGTTGGCCAAAGATCATGGCAATCTATTTGTGGTGGGGGATGATGATCAGTCGATTTATGGATTTCGTGGCAGTGATCCCCGCTTGATGTTAGAGCTTTCCAAGTCATTTCCTCAGTTAAGCAAGGTCGTTCTGTCCACGAACTACCGATCGACAGAGCCGATTATTGCTTTAAGCCAGCGTCTCATTAGTAGAAACCAGCAGCGGGAGCAAAAAGAAGTGCGTGGGACTGGAAGGAAAGGGGCAAAGCCAGAATGGATGGTACCTGAGGATGAGGAGATGGAAGCAAAGGAGATCATTGCACGGTTACAAGATAATGTAGAGACAGCCGTGCTTTATCGGACGTCTAGTCAGGCTCGGGCAATTATTGATGCTTTGGTTCAGGCCGATATTCCTTTTGCAGTTGCTCCCTCTGATGCAGGATTTTATCGTCGGTGGCAGATCGTCGATATTTTATCTTATTTACGGTTAGCAGAAGATCCCAATGATTGGGAGGCTTTGCAACGAATTATTAATCGGCCGAAAAGGTATTTGTATAGTAAGGATTGGGGTCCAACATTACATAACATTGCTCGGGAAAAGAGGATGTCTCTCTTAGCGGGGTTGCCATCCCTTCCTAATTTACAACCCTACCAATATAAACGGTTGGAAGAGATGGTACGTCTCGTATCTAGCCTGCCGCAACAAGGAGCAGAGGAAGCGATTAAGCAAATCCGGCTAAAAATTGGGTATGATCGTTTTCTCTCCCAGGTTGCCAAAGAATCAGGAAATGAACTGCAAACTTTACTGGAGCCTGTTGAGGAGCTTACCTTGGCCTCTCGGAAGTTTGCTTCAGGACGTGAGTTGCTGGAGCATGTAAAGAAGGTGGAAGAGGTAGTGCAAAGTCAACCCGCCCATCCTCGGGTCCATTTGATGACTTTTCATAAAGCAAAGGGGTTGCAGTTTGAACGTGTTTTTTTGTTGGGCTTACATGCAGGAGTACTACCTCACCGCCGCAGTTTACAGCAGGTGAGCAAGGAAAAAAGGGATCTAGTGTGGGAAGAGGAACGACGCCTGCTTTATGTAGGAATTACACGGGCTCGAAACCAATTGGTACTCTCTTCAAGTAGAAATTTCGGAGGTAGGCGAATCGCTCCGTCTCCCTTTCTGATGGAAATGGGTTTTGGAGTAGAAGAAAATCCACAGAAAAAAGAGCGGAGAGCCAAGGAGTCGAGATCCAGGGTGAAAGTGGAGTTGTCTACTTCTCCCCAGTATTCTTTTTCAGGTGAGGAGATTCAACCAGGAGACGAAGTGGAACATACCCGATGGGGTACAGGTGAGATTCTAGAGGTGGAAAGGATTACAGAGGGAGAGCCATGGCGAAAGGTGGTTGTTCGTTTTGCTCAGGACAGGAAAACACTCCATTATGAGCTGGCGCGGAAAATGGGGATACTTACTCTGAAAAAATAAAGTGGACTAAAAAGTCCACTTTGTTAGTTAGGATTGTTTCTCTTGAAAACGTTTAATGGAGGCTTGGTAAAGCTCCTGGGCGGTCTCGACATCTTTCCATCCTTCGATTTTTGTTTCCTTATTTTCAAGGTCCTTATATACCTCAAAGAAATGAACAATCTCTTTAAGAATATGTGAAGGTACATCTTCTAAGCTATGTACACCATCCCAACGTGGATCATCAACGGGTACACCTAGTAGCTTTTCGTCCTTTCCTTTATCATCGGACATTAAAAGGACACCAATTACCCGTGTGCGAATGACACAACCTGGGAAGGTGGGGAAGGTGGTAAGAACGAGAATATCAAGAGGGTCCCCATCTTCAGCCAAGGAGGATCGAATATATCCATATTCGGTAGGATAGTGCATCGGTGAATAGAGTACGCGATCTAGGCGGAATACACCTTCTTCTTCATCGTACTCATATTTGTTTTGACTTCCGGTGGGGATTTCTATAAAAGCATCTACAATCAATTCATTATTTGCCACGATAGGTCCTCCTCATTTTGTAGCGTAGCGTTGCAAGTCGATGTTGAATTCTCGCAGCGCCCACCAAGATCTCATGATTTAGTCTATACACATTGTAGTCACTTTAACGGGAAGAATCAATCTTTGATTCTATCCTTATGTGGGTCTGAAATGATGTTTAACCTTTGGTGCTTGTAAAGCAAAGGCACTAAGGACTTCAGGAATCTTCATACTTGTAAGAGGAGTTCTGTGATAAAATGAAGAAAAACTTGGGGAAATGGATGGGTGCAGATGAAAAATATATCAGCAGAGCGATTTGTCCACAAATATAAAGCAGGGGAATTGACTGGAGTACAGCTCCTGGATGTTCGTGAACAGGAGGAGTGGGAAGCATATCATCTTCCTGGGGGTATATTGATCCCCCTTCAACAGTTACCTGATGAGTATACAAAAATGGATCCTAAAAAAGAGGTATATGTTTATTGTGCCCATGGAGTTCGAAGTCTTCATGCAGCTAAATTTCTTATAAATCATGGGTTTGAGAAGGTGTTTAATGTGGAAGGTGGATTGGCTGAGGTAAGTTTGCACCTAGATGAGTCCAATTAAAAATGGTAAAAAGCTGCTCAAAATCCGAGCAGCTTTTTATTAATCTTCCTCTACCTTAATCGATTCCGTTGGGCAACCATCCAATGCATCCCATACGTCATCGCGAAATTCTTCAGGGACAATGGCGGTGCCTTTATTATCGTCAAGGATTACATAAGCAATCCCTTCTTCGTCATAATCAAATACATCTGGCGCTGCAGCACTACAAGCTCCGCAGGCAATGCACGTATCTTTATCTACCCAAGTGCGCATGACACCGGCTCCTCTCCGTATTTAAAATCCACGATGAATACCCCTTTAAACCTCATTTTAGAACGGGCGGTGTTGAATTGCAAGAAAAAAGTATGGGTGTGAAATGAGAGGAAGGTATATTAAATGAAAAAAAATAACTTCAGCAACTGGTTGTTGCTTAATATTTATCTTACCCAGGCGCTTTTATTGATGATTGCTTTAGGGCTTCTTTGGTTTCAGGGGCGTCTTACCTGGGATTTGTTTTCTTGGGGAAATAGAGAACCATGGGTTGCGGGCTTGATGGTCGGATTAGGATTTGTGGGATTGAATGTAGCACTTACTTGGTTCCTACCCCATAAATGGTTAGATGATGGGGGTATCAATGAAGCATTATTTTATAATCGTTCTGTATTCCACATTGGCGTAATTGCCTTACTCGTCTCATTGGCAGAAGAGCTACTATTTCGAGGTGCCATTCAATATTGGCTAGGAGTTCTTGGAACTAGCCTTCTTTTTACGTTAATTCATTTTCGCTATTTACGTCGCTGGTTGATGGTGACCCTTCTTTTTCTGGTTAGTCTAGGACTGGGGTTTATCACCGATTATTATCAATCATTGTTGCCAGCAGTGATTGCTCACTTCACAGTAGATTTTATTCTTGGGATTTTTATCCGTTATCGCATTCTAAAAAAAGTTGAATGAGACGATACTTTTTATGTATGAGGGTGGCACTCCCACGATATATATTATTGGAGGGAGGGGTCACGATGCGCTTGCGTCTTTTATTAACTCCATTAGTTGCAATGACGACTGCGCTACTTTCCGTTTCTTTTTTTCCATCTTATATTGGATGGTGGCAGTGGCTTTCTGTTTCTTATGTAACATCATTAGGTTGCTTAATCGTTACCTTTATGCTTTTGGCCCGTACTGTTTCCAGGAATTTAGGATGGCTACTACATCTCCCACTTCCTTTTCGGGATCGGCGAAAGTGGTTACATATGATTCCTTTATTGTTGGCTGGGGGGACTCTTTTTTACCTTGGATTTCATCTTCCAGCACACTCACTGGGAGGAGCTGTGATTTTCGGTAGTCGGGAGTGGATACTGTGGCGAAAGAAGCATCAAGCAATTTTACAGGGAATGATTCAGGAGCATTAATGGTAGGTCATGATTCTCCATCATAACAGAATATAGTTATGGAGTTATATTTTGGTTGACTAGGAGCCAATTTAGCTAGTCCATACTTTTTTTGCTGTGGGATGAAATTCTTTGCGAAATCGTGTATGCTATAATCAGATGGAGAAAGGAGACTCAACTACGTAACGCAACGACTCACATCCTCATACGCTGTAGTAGGTCTCCGAGCGAGGGAGGGTAAACCATGCGTGTTGAGCGTCTGGGTCGAGACAAAATTCGCTTCTTTCTGTCCTTGGATGACCTGACCGAACGCGGAATTGAAAAAGAGGATATGTGGCGTGATATCCCTAAAGTGCACGAGCTTTTTAACGATATGATGGAACAAGCATACCATGAACTCGGGTTTGAGGTAGCAGGCCCCGTCGCTGTGGAAGTATTCGCCCTCCCAGCTCAGGGAATGGTCGTCGTCGTAACACGGGGAAGAGATCCGTTAATGGACGATGATGAAGATGACGAACCCATGTATGAGCTGGAGGTTACCTTAGAAGAGAGCGATTTGATAATTTTCCGGTTTGCTGATTTTGAGGACCTGGTGCAAGCTGCCATCCGTACGGAGCATCTTGTTACAGGTGGTAGAGTATATGCTTATCAAGGCCAATATTTCCTCATTTTTGACGCAGAATCGGATATCGATAACTTGCAAACAGTGATTGCAATTCTCTCAGAGCACGGAGATTCTTCTACAATGACAGAAGCAGTTCTGCAAGAGTATGGAAAGACAGTTTGGTCCGATGACGCTATTAAGAAACTGGTCCATTATTTTTCCTAAAGTTAATCGCGCCAGCAAACAGCGGGCGCGATTTTCAAACTAGAGGGGATATCAAGGAAGCGTTACCTCTTGGAAGTATTCAACATTTCGTATGCGGTTCCATTTGCCATCCATCACCCCTGGGAATACACGTTCAATCGAGAGGTGTTGTGTTCGATGCTGCTGTAGAGCTTTCATAATGGTCTTTCTTTCCTTAGAGACATCAATCTCTAAAGAAACATCTTTATCGGGTGTCGAGTAAATAGGCTGGGTAAAATGGCGAGCCATGGAGTCAGGGATTACGGAGTAGAGCAGTTTTGTCTCTACAGAACCTGTTCGGATGGCTTCTACTGTTGCCAAATGGATAGCCTTATGATCGGGATGACCTGAGATCCCATGGGGAGGAAAGGTAATAACGGTTTGTGGAGTATAGTTGCTGATTATTTTTTGTAAATCCTCTACTAGAAGGTTTAAGGGTAAATCGGTTAACTTTCCGTCAGGAAAATCTCTCATCACCACTTGGTCAATCCCCAGTATGTCTGCAGCTCGCTGAAGCTCTTCAGTACGAACTTCACCAAGCTTCTCCGGTGAACAGAGAGGAGGGTCACCTCTTTTTCCTGCTTCACCACGGGTGGCACAATATAAGATGATATGATGACCGGGATCTTTCGCCCATTGTGCAATGGAGCCACCACAGGAAAATGTTTCATCATCTGGGTGTGCGAATACAAGTAGAGTAGTTTGATTCATAAAGTTTCCTCCTTTTTCTCTATTGTATCCTATTCTTGCGGTAAGAAGTGGATGAATGGAGAAAGTTATGAAGGGAACCTTAGCATAAACAGGAAATAACAACATAAAAGGTGAAGTAAGGGAACAGGACACCCCTTGAATTAAGAAGGGAAGAAAAGTTTTCGGGTCGAAAATGATCATAGAAAATGTTGTAAGTAGTGGCCCTTGTGTAGCCTTACGTCTTGCTGCGTCCTAAAGTCGTGGAAAGGGGGTAGGCTTCACAAGGTAGATTGGAACTACTTCATTCTAAAGGTGGTTTGGATGGCACAACAATCGGAAGTAGCCAACAATACGCCTCAAGATAATCCGGATGTCCTGGCATCAACGCAGACTGTGATTCGCCAAGCTTTGGAAAAGCTTGGGTATCCTGAACATATGTATGAATTACTGAAGGAACCACTCCGCGTAATGACTGTCAGGATTCCGGTTCGAATGGATGACGGCAGTGTTCAGGTTTTTACAGGATATCGGGCTCAACATAATGATGCTGTCGGTCCAACGAAAGGCGGTATTCGATTTCATCCAAATGTAACGGAGCATGAAGTAAAAGCTTTATCCATTTGGATGAGTCTGAAAAGTGGCATTGTTGATCTCCCCTATGGTGGAGGAAAAGGTGGAATTGTGTGTGATCCGCGAAAGATGTCTTTCCGTGAATTGGAGAGACTTTCTCGGGGCTATGTGCGGGCGATTAGTCAAATTGTAGGTCCTTCAAAGGATATACCTGCACCTGATGTTTTTACCAATTCACAAATTATGGCTTGGATGATGGATGAATTCAGCCGAATTCGGGAGTTTGATTCCCCAGGCTTTATTACCGGTAAGCCATTGGTACTCGGTGGTTCTCGGGGACGAGAAACGGCCACTGCTAAAGGGGTTACCTTGATGATTCGGGAAGCAGCTAAGAAGCGTAACCTTGAATTAGAAGATGCCCGAGTTGTGATTCAAGGATTTGGTAACGCAGGTAGTTTTTTAGCCAAATTTTTGCACGATGCAGGGGCAAAGGTGATTGCGATTTCCGATGCATACGGTGCCCTATACGATGAGAATGGGCTTGATATTGAATATCTACTGGACCGCCGTGATTCATTTGGAACGGTTACTCGATTGTTTAAAAACACAATAACCAATCAAAAGATGTTGGAACTGGAGTGCGACATTTTAGTGCCCGCTGCAGTTGAAAATCAGATTACAGCTCGTAATGCCCCCAAGATCCAGGCGAAGATCGTTGTTGAGGCTGCTAACGGTCCAACCACATTAGAGGCTACACGTATTTTGACTGAACGAGGAATTTTACTGGTTCCCGATGTTCTTGCCAGTGCAGGTGGTGTGACTGTCTCTTACTTTGAATGGGTGCAAAACAATCAGGGTTATTATTGGTCAGAAGAAGATGTTGACAAAAGAATGGAAGAGATTATGGTGAACGCTTTTGAAAAAGTATTGGCCAAGGCAGAATCACGCCAAGTGGATATGCGACTGGCCGCATATATGGTTGGTGTGCGGAAGATGGCAGAGGCATGTCGTTTTCGTGGCTGGGCCTAAATGGATAGGATTTTTAATCTGCACCCTTTGTTGATAGGGTGTTTTTCTTTGTGAGGTGATATCAATGTATGACGTAATTATCGTTGGAGCTGGTCCTTGCGGTATATCAGCCGGCGTAGAAGCAAAAAGACGGGGACTGAAACCACTACTTATTGATAAAGGGTGTATTGTTAACTCGATTTACCATTTCCCTACACATATGAAGTTTTTTAGTACGCCAGAATTATTGGAAGTCGGAGGACTTCCCTTTGTTTGTTACGGTGATAAGCCTGTGCGTACAGAGGCGTTAAAATATTATCGTGCTGTTGTAGATAAATATGATCTAAAGGTCAATACCTATGAGAAGGTTACAAAGATTGAAAAGCATTCAGAAGGGTATCGGGTAACAACCGATTATAAAGGAGAAAACAGGTATTATGAAGCAGAAAATATCGTGATAGCTACTGGATATTATGATAATCCCAATCGACTCAATATCCCTGGAGGAGACTTACCGAAGGTGCATCATTACTTTCGGGAGGGACATCCCTATTCTGGTCTAAATGTATTGGTGATTGGTGGAAAAAACTCTGCAGTTGATGCAGCCCTCGAATTACAGCAGGCTGGAGCCAATGTAACGATGTCCTACCGTCGCTCTTCCTTTTCTAAGAGCGTTAAGGCATGGGTAAAGCCATTAATTGAAAGTGCGATTAATAAAGAGTGGATTCATATGTATTGGGAAAGTTATGTGCGAGCAATTTATGAGGACTCTGTACTTTTGGAGCAGAATGGTCGCCAGTTTACGATTCCCAATGATGTTGTATTTGCTATGACAGGCTATCGGCCCGATTACCAGATGCTGATCGATTTGGGAGTGAAGTTCGATCCTGAGACTGGGGCTCCGATTTTTAATCCAGAGACGATGGAAACGGAGATTCCAGGCTTATATATTGCCGGTGTTATTGCCGCAGGATATGATGCAAATAGCATTTTTATAGAAAACGGTCGATTTCATGGAGAGAAGATCGCCCATTCCATAGAAATGAAAAAGAAGAAAGCCGCCCTGGGCTAATTCTCTTCTGATTGGGTAAGAGATAAGAAATGATAAGTAAGCTAGGAGTGGAAGGATGAGCCGAGAGCGTTATTTGGTAAGGCTTCGTTGCCGTCAATGCGGTGAACGATTTGTTCTTAAAGGACGGATGAAAAAGGGGAAAGT
>CALJVA010000146.1 GCA_937975135.1 uncultured Thermoactinomycetaceae bacterium
TAAGGATGGAACCTCTCCTGACCAGTCGGCGGGCTTACTACCCGGCCCAAACAAGGTTTGATACTCTTTGGGAACACTCTTAAGACCAAAAAAAGCATCCGCTACTGTTAAGATATGACCAGCATGCCACCGAATATTGTTATTAAACCCTTGAGGAACCTCATCAGCAATTGTTTCTGGCGTTGATTCTAGCAGTGAGTATAAACTTCCACGAAACATACGAAAATGATCCATCAAGAACTTCATTCTTACCCCACCTTTTTGTTATAGTCCTTATCTTTTATCCTGCACAATATTCCACATAGTTAACATGTTTCCTGCCAATCCTTCAGTACTTAATTTATACTAAATGCCTAATTCTTGTAACAACAGGAACTAGACGGAGAAAGTCATTTTTATCTAGGAAAAGCACTGTATGCTAAGAAAGAGTTCCAAGAGACAGCGGACGACTATGAGGAAACACTCAACATAAACCCCGACCTTACCGATGAGAAATATCAACGATTTAATGCCCTTCACTCCCCCTTAACCTTCCGCCTATTTTTGGACAAAATGGCCTGGCGAAAAGTTGGATCAATCATAGACAGTACCTGTCTACTTCTCTACCTTGATCTTTTCGATAATCTGGACGATCCGCTCATAATCACTGTATCCCTTTGCGATGAGATGAAAATATGTATCAGAGGTTTGGAAGTAGAGTCTGGGAAAGGCATCGGCTTGCAATTGCTTCGCCAATGCAAAGTCATACCGGGCTAGCTGTTGATAGTACTCCTCTTGCATTTTTTCGATGAAGTACTCTGCATCCAACTGGAAGTGAGGGAGCAGATCTCGGTAAAAATCTTCTTCTGCAGGGTTATGCCCCTTCAGAAACAAGGTTTTTAAGAGTTGATGAACAAAGGAAATAGCAGAATAAGGAGTATCCAACTCCCGAAAAACAGCCAAAGCCCTCGCTGGAATCTCCGAATTCATCACCATTCCCTTTTTCTGAACGGCTTCAAAAAAGGCTTCTCCAAATCCCACTCCAGTACGGTCAGTGATAGATTGGTAGCTTGTGCGCAGCCTTTTACTCGCTTCCACGCCCCCTATCTTTTGGACCCGATCATCAATCAACATGCCACCGCTTAGCACCTCAAACTCGAATTCCTCATGATAGTTTTCATAAAGCTGCCCCACTACAGAAGTAAATGCATAACACCAGGGACAATAGGCATCGTAAATATAGATCAGTTTCTTCATTATGGACTCCTTCTTTGTCTCTTTCGATCATATAGACTTATAAACAAGTCAAATTATAAGGGAATAGTCCAGTCCACACAATGGCAACGAAATAAGATTCTCACTTTTGCGTCATTTCCAGTTCTTGTGATCGAATAGAAGGAACAATGGATCGGCTTCTCATGGGAGATGGCTCATCCCCTGTTGAAAGGGAGTGATGCCGATGACAGTATTCGAAGCGTTGACGCTTATGATAGCGTTCGGCACTTTGATTTATCTGCTGTCAAAAGAAAGATAGACCTCCCCTGAGTTGGTCGCTCGGACAGGGAGGTCTAACTCTCCGATAACGAGCCGCCCCCTTTGAAGGGGTACGGTCCATTGTGAGACCGTAGGAGTTGCCGCTCCTGCGGTTCTTATATTAGTATTGATCATCTACTTTGATTATACCATATGAATATCTCTTTTTGGAAGAAGTAACCGAGAAATCCTATTCGGCTGATGATTCACTAATTGCCTTATTTCGCGGCGAAAGCCTCTGCTCACAACTTGTACCTGATGAACAATTGGGTAAGGTATTTTTTATCCGCCAGCTACTGCTCCGCAGTGCAATTCCCCTGGGAATTTTATTGGGTAGTCAACTAGGAGAGTTGTGGGGGATTCGATCCATTTTATTCTTTATTGATAGCATAATCCGTATTTGTTCCCTTATGGGTATGCTCTTACCTTTTTTCATTTCTTAAATGGCGACATCGCGACTAATCGAAGAAATATAGTAAAATTTGCGAAGCCAAAAATAGATAGCTAGGAGGAAAGAGCCGGGAAGAAGGGTCATCCCAGCTTCTGTATTATAAGCAACAAGAGGGTATCAAATTGAGACTAACTTTCGTGAGTATTATTGTGTTACTTTTGATTATCGGTTGCACGCCATTTTCTAGTGAGTATGAGGGTGAGCAAAAAAAATGAGAAGGTACGCGTTACAATCAAAGTACTAAATAAAGAAGGAAAACCTTTTCCAGGTGCCCACCGTCACGATTCACACTGAAATGGAGCATCCTCTAGAACCTGGAAAACAACCCATCTCTCCATTGCCTATTGCTAGAATGACTGATCAGCAAGGGGAAGTTGTTGAGGAATTGAATGTAGGTGAGAAATACAAACTCGAAGTATATGCGGAGGAAAAAGCAATTACCATTCCCCGACCATCCCATTACGGTGACTATCACTATAAGGGATCAGCCCGGATCGTAAAGAAGAAGCAATCTGACAATTACCGAGCAAAAGACGAGGCATCGTTTTTAATGATAGAATGTTCTTAAAGGGAAAGAGAGCAAAAGAATCTTCACCACCGATCACAACGGGGGTGAGGTACTAGACGAAGGTGATACCCCATGGAACAAACAGTGGATCAACTAATGACCAGTGCAGAACAAGCCCTAAATGCTGGGGACAATGATTTGGCTGCTCAGCTTTGTGCAAAGGCTCTTGACATTGATCCTGAAAGTTTAAGACCCCATCTCTGTTTAGCCCAAGTTGAGCTAAACCGGGGGAGTCCCGACAAAACCTTGCAGCATATTGAAATTTACTTGGAAAAAGAATCAGAAGAGCCCGCGGTCCTTATGATGCGAGCATGGATCTTGTATCGGCTGAACCAGATTACTGAGGGAAAGAAAACTGTCGACTTCCTGTTGCAAGTAGACCCGGATTACGAAGACGCCCATCATTGGCTAGCTTACTATTACTTTCATGAAAAAAAAGACCTGGGCCTTGCAGAGAAACACTTAAAAAAAGCCCAGGAGCAAAACCCCCACAAAGCCGACTACCTTAGCTTGGAAGGGGATCTTGCTGAGACACGAGGCAACTATGAGAAAGCAGAGTCCCTGTTCAAAGAAGCCTTGCAAAAATCACCAGAAAGTGACGAACTGCTTCATCGATTGGGAAAGTTTTATCTCCAAAGAAACCGGTATGCTGAAGCCCAAGAACTGATCACCAAAGCCTTGCGGATAAATCCTGAATATGAGCTGTACCAGAGGGATTTCCTCCTTACAATAAGGAATAGCGATCAGGCTTTAGAAGCCATCAAAAAGGAGTTGGAAGCTTCCACTTCCCCAAAACAAAAAAGCAGCTTGGTACACATTAGAAGGGTATATTTATCGAGGACTAAAAAAGAAAAGCATTAAGGCCCGAGACGCATTTGAACGGGCTTTGGAGCAAAATCCCGAGAATCAAACAGCACTCTTTTATTCCGGTACCCTTCTAGCCGAATCTATTTGGTCCACCAATAAGAAAAAAGCAGCACAACGTCTGCGCCAAGCCTATAAATTAAATCCCACCGATATGCTTGTCTGTACCCTAGGCGCTTACCATCTCGCTAAACTGGGACATAAAAAGGAAGCAGAGGAAATGTTCCAACAAGCCTTCACCTACGACCATGATCGATGGATCCTTTGGACCAACTACGCCCTCTATTTATTAGAAATTAAAAATGATGTCAAAAAAAGTCTAATTTACTTTAAAAAAGCTTATGAAGATCAACCCGATGAACCCGTAGCGAAGAAAAACTATATGTCCACCTTAGTATTCAAATCGCCTCTTTACGCGGCTGTTTACAACAGCAGCAGAAAGATCAAGTCAAAATGGACCTGGAAAATCCTTCACTGGTTAGTCTTTTTAATACTGGCCAGTCAAATCATCCTAACAATGGAGAGTATCTTTCTTATTTTTCTTAGCTTATTTTTTCTTTTTTCGATTACTCGATATCCCCACTGGTTGATGGCCCCCTTCCTCCCCTTGATCCGAAAACGGATGATCAAAAAGGAAGGGCTGGACTTATAAATGTTATTCGTCCTCACAAAAGTGCCAGGTCCTGGAACTTCTTAAAACAGTACTACACTATTGATTTACCTTGATCTTTTCCGGAGGATGGCTCATCCCCTGATAAATGGGGGTGATGCCGATGACAGTATTCGAAGCGTTAACGCTTATGATAGTGTTTGGCAGTTTGATTTATCTACTGTTAAAAGAAGAATGACCTCCCTTGAGCTTTAGCCTGGCCTTGGGAGGTCATACGCACCAACCTTGAGCCGCCCCCTTTGAAGGGGTGCGATCCGTTGTGAAACCGTAGAATTGACCGCTCCTACGGCTCTTTCTTAAAAGTACTCAGTTTCTGATTTTTATACCATATCATTACCACGCTTTGGAAGGAGTAACCAGAAGGATCTGATTAATTAAGAATTTACTGTCAGACCCCACCTTCCCTTCTTCAGCTATCTTCCTAAACCACTTTGCATTATTCTTTCCGCCAAAAAGTTGTACAGTCTGCTTTATCAGAAATATTAAACTTGATCATTTCCTCAAGTAATGAAAAATTAACCGGACGATCCCACTTGATACGTACCAGCTGCTTGCTATGATCATAACCTGCCTTCACAATTTCATCAGAAAAACGAATAATCCCTGCTCTTTCAGGAGCAACAGCCAAATGATGTTTTGCTACACTAAAGCCAATAATAAATGTGCCGTGATTGGTAAACATCGGTTGGTTCCACGCAATTTTCGGCGTTAAATTTGGAAATTTCCTCATCACCCAAGCCAAAACTTCTTCCATTCGAGCACGGTGTTGTGGATGATCTATCTTCGCTAAATATTCTGCGAAAACTTCCATGTTGCTCCTCCTATAACAAAAAATAAACATCCCCATTATAACCATTTATTTACTTTTATTTCAAACAGCGAGAAATTCTTCGGACAAAGAGATCTATACTTTCTTGAAAAAACTTAATCAAAAATCCTCTTTCTATAAAAAGAAACCGGAAAGGATTCCCTCTCCGGCTTTTCCTTTTTTATTCTTCTTTTCCCTTCATTCGCTCCGGAATGCTCTCCAATCGAATCAAATCTTCTAAGGTCTCCCGTCTTACCACCAAATCTGCAGTACCCTCATGAACAAAGACGACCGCGGGCCGGCGTAGACGGTTATAGTTGCTTGCCATCACATAGTTATAGGCTCCTGTACAACTTACGGCCAGCAAATCCCCTGTCTGAACCTTAGGAAGGGGGAGATCCCAAATCAACATATCCCCACTTTCACAGCACTTGCCCGCGATAGAGACGGTTTCGGCAGGTGCTTCTTTTCCTCGATTAGCCAGCATCGCTTCGTACTTGGCTTGATATAAGGCAGGGCGTAAATTATCGGTCATCCCTCCATCCACCGAGGCATATTTGCGAATCCCGGGAATCTCCTTCACGGTTCCTATTGTATACAGTGTGGTACCCGCTTCTCCGACAATACTACGTCCCGGTTCCAACCAGATCTCAGGCAAAGGATGGTCAAAAGAGGCAAAGGCCTCCTTTACTACGTCAGCGATCACTTTGACATAGGTGGAAATCGGTAGGGGCTGATCTTCTTCGTTATACCGCACCCCAAAGCCTCCGCCAAGATTCATTATCTGCATGGTTACACCCAGCTCATGATAACACCGCTCTGCAAATTGGGCCATCTTCTGCGCCGCCTGACGAAAGCCCTCGGTATCAAAAATTTGTGAACCAATATGACAATGAATCCCTTCCAGTGTGAGATGGGTTGATTTCATTGCTTGTTGAACCGCTTGAAAACCTTGATCGCTTGCCATATCAAAGCCGAATTTAGAATCTGCTTGCCCGGTCTGGATATATTGGTGCGCCGTATGAGCTTCGATCCCTGGAGTGAGTCGGAGTAGAATGCGAGCTACTTTCCCCTTATCTTTAGCAATCGATTCCAACATCTCCAACTCTACAAAATTATCTATAATAAAATGGCCGATCCCTGCATCTAAGGCCATCTCAAGCTCTTCCAGTGACTTGTTATTCCCATGAAAATGAATTTTTTCGGGAGGAAAACCTGCCTTAAGTGCCGTATACAACTCACCATCAGAAACAACGTCCAGATGAAGGCCCTCTTCCGCAACAATCCGGCACATACTCATCGTGCAAAAAGCCTTGCTCGCATAGGCAATCTGAAATGAAAGCCCCGTGTCTTTAGCCGCTTGGATATAGCGACGCATCTGCTGACGTATCAGTGCTTCATCCATCACATAGAGAGGGGTGCCAAAACGTTTTGCAAGATCAACCGTATCACAGCCTCCAATTTCCAAATGCCCTTGTTCATTAATTCGACTAGTACCGTGTAAATACATCCAACCTCCGTCTCCCCTCTTATCCCTATATTCTTCCATATCTCCTACAGTTGTCCATACAATAGGCACCATGCAAATACCCTTACCCTTTTTTATACCTTTATTCACACTTCCTCAAGAGGGAAACCACGAATTACTTTTCTCTTGTAAAGAAGTATAACAAAAAGTAGTCAAAACCGGGAGATCAAAACAAACGAAAAAACCGGTTCTTTAGAAAACCGGCTTATCCATAAATCTATTCAACTGCATTTTTTCTACTCGTTGTAGAAATATCCAAGATCTAAAATAAGAGCCACTGGAAAAGAGAACCGGTCACTTTTCCAAACACCATCGCCATTAACAAATATATGAGATAAGGACCCACCTTCAGGCGCTTGGCGAGGATTGGCAATACATTTAGCACCTCTGTGAGAGCCCCGGCCAGCATACCAACAAAACAACCTAACATCAAACCGAAGAAAATTGTACTCCAGGAAGGAATGGAAAATGTGATGCCACGAAAATCGATCCAAGTGGCTCCAACTGCACCCATCACCATTGCATATTGATAGTGGCGGATAAAAGGCTTGGTACGAGTAGCAAGGGTGAGGCGTGGAATAATATCCAGGACTGTTATAAAAGCGACCAGCCCACTGCCCACTGCCAACCCACCCGCTAGCCCAATCACCACAAGACCGATATTATGGAAGAGGGCCATGGGTGTCCTCCTTTTTTTCATGATCAATCACATATTGATCGATGCTCTCTTGATAGAGAAATACTTCTAACTCTAACGGACTGGGCTCATCATTAAAACGATGTTTAAAAATGTGATTAAAAAAAAGAATCATACCTGCACCAATGCCCAAAGAATAAGGAATTTGCAACAACAGAGGTCGATGGTTCACTTCTCCCGTGATCAGATAAAAGATACGAGCCAACACTTTTGGCATGCTTACATCTGCATGAAAGTTCATGATCGCAAGTCCTGAACCAAGAAAGAGCAAAACCCATATAAAAAACACGTAAATCACTGGTGTCTTCTTTCGAGAAAACTTTAATTCTACGATGCTCTGTGGGGGACCCACATTCCGAATATCTAACTCTGGATGATACTCCTTAATCCGTTTAATCACATCCATCAAATCGATCACGATCAAGTTACCATCTGAAGGTGTCAGTTGATACAAATCAAGCTGTTCAATCTTCTGATAGGATTCGTCGACAAGGACATGAGCTACATCTCCGATTGTGATCAACTGATGGGGACGTGCCCAAACCCGCTTTTTCATCCGCAGATAGACACGTGTAGGATGCACAAACGATATCTCCTTTCTGGAAAACACCTTAATTTCCTTGTCGCGAGCAGGGTCTCATCTCACCTTTTTAGTATGTAACAAACCAGTAATTCCCATGCAAATAAAAAAGCACCCCATTGGGTGCAAATTCTTTTGCCCAGAGTTTATCTACTTTTTACTAACCGCTTTCAAATTCTTCGCGAATCCGCTTGATGATCTTCTTTTCCAAACGAGAAACCTGAACTTGAGAGATTCCCAAACGTTCTGCCACTTCAGATTGTGTCTGGTCTTTAAAATAACGCAAAAAAACGATTAATTGTTCTCGCTCATCCAAACGATTGATCGCTTCCTTCAAAGCTACTTTATCAAACCAAGCTTCTTCTGAATCATCTGCAATCTGATCCATCAGGGTTATGGGATCGCCGTCATTTTCATACACAGTTTCATGAATTGACTGTGGCAGTCGGCTCGCCTCTTGGGCCAGAATAATATCTTCGGGAAAAACGCCCATCGCTTCTGCAATTTCGCTAATCGTCGGGGCACGGGAGAGTTGCTTGGTTAACTCATCCTTGGTCTTACGAATGCGGCCAGCCAATTCTTTAAGGGAACGACTTACTTTTACCATACCATCGTCCCGTAAAAAGCGCTGGATCTCTCCGATAATCATGGGAACGGCATAAGTAGAAAAACGAACATCGTAGGATAGGTCAAATTTATCAATGGCCTTCAATAATCCGATACAACCGATCTGGAATAAATCATCGGCTTCATATCCACGATTAAGAAACCGCTGTACAACGGACCAGACAAGACGGATGTTATGGTGAACCAAGCGATCCCGGGCTCCTTGATCCCCCTTCTGACTCGCCTGAATCAATTCTTTGACTTCCTCATCAGAGATACGAATATGTTTAGCATTGCGAACATCGAATTCCATAGGTCACCCTCAATTCGCCATCGGCTTTTGATGGGCTTTAACAATTTTCTTCAAACGTACCGTCGTCCCCCGCTGGGGCTCAGATAGTACCTCCACTTCATCCATGAAGTTTTCCATAATAGTAAAGCCCATTCCGGAGCGCTCCAGTTCCGGCTTTGATGTATAAAGAGGTTCTCGAGCTTTCTCAATATCTGAGATCCCCAAACCCTGATCTTCGATCTCAATCAAAACGCTGTTTCCGTCAATCCAAGTCCGAATTGTAATGATTCCATCATCACGTTCTTCATATCCGTGAATGATCGCATTGGTAACCGCTTCGGAAACGACAGTCTTAATATCGGTTAGTTCCTCCATCGTCAAATCCAACTGCGAAACAAAGGCAGCAACCGCAACCCGGGCGAAAGACTCATTCACCGAACGACTGGCAAATTGAATCATCATAAAGTTTTTGTTATCCTCCTTCATGATGCCACCCCACATGCTTCTATCGCAGCCTGCTCATCCTTATAAAGCGACAAGATTTTAAACATTCCCGATAGCTCTAACAAGCGATAAATTGATGGATGTACTGCACACAACATCATCTTTCCTCCCAGCTGTGAAACCTTTTTATAGCGGCCAAGAATTACACCTAAACCCGAACTATCCATAAAAGAAAGTTCAGCCAAATTTAACACCAGGTGAACATACTGACCACTAGCCAGTTTTTGATCGATCTCTCCTCGTACCTTCTCTGCTGTATGGTGATCCAACTCTCCCACCATCCGCACAACCAGAATATTATGAACTGAAGTAATATCAAGGGATAAACCCATTTCTATCACGTCCTTATTTCGTATATCTTCTCTACCTTTTTCTTCTACTAGAGGAATCTCTTTTCCTTCTCTTTGTAAGAACAAAAAATTTGAGGGCAAGGAAGCTTTAAAACTATTCCTTGCCCTCAATCATGAACAACGATAATGAATAAACCTTTTCGCTATCTCCCAATTCACCACTTGATAGCATATTTCATCTTACATCATTAAAGTCCGCTTTGCTCCGCTTCTTCCGGATAAAACAGGAGGTTTTTTAGAGATCGTTTTGCCAGCTTCCACATGCTCGCACGGGGAATCTCTTCTGTACTGAGTAGCTCTGTCTCCGCAATGACTCGGCCGTCCTTTATAATCTGAACCTTTCCAACCCCTTGACCTTTTCGGATCGGAGCCTTCAACTCTTTCCAAATGATCTCCTTCTTATAGTCTCCAGGCTCTTCTCCTTTTCGCATCAAAATGCTAAATTGGCCACGGGAGCGAACTGTCAGCTTGTTTTTCTCTCCTTTGTCCACATGACGAACAGCAATTTTTTCTCCATCTTTGTAAACAACATGATTGGTATATTGACTAAAGCCGTAGTCCAACATGCGGGAGATATCGGTATTTCGCGCCTTGGCGGTAGGTTCTCCCATCACTACTGCTATCATCCGTAAATTACCGCGCTTGGCGGTTGCTGCAAGGCAAAAGCGCGCTTCATTGGTAAAGCCCGTTTTCAGCCCGTCAACACCCTTATAAAAACGGACCAGTCGGTTGGTATTTACTAACCAAAAAGGCTTCTTGGAATCCTTTCGCAGATAATCTTGATAAATCCGGGTATAACTGGTGATTTTCGGATACTTTAGCAACTCACGGGACATGATCGAGATATCCCTGGCTGTGGAATAATGCCCTTCAGCCGATAGTCCTGTTACATTTTTGAAGTGTGTATCCTTCATTCCCAGTTCCTTAGCCCGCTTATTCATCATCTCGACAAAAGCTTCTTCTGTTCCCCCGATTTTCTCTGCTAAGGCAACAGAAGCATCATTAGCAGAAGCGATCGCGACGGCTTTCAACAAATCATGTACAGTCATTTCTTCTTCCGGTTCAAGAAAGATTTGCGATCCTCCCATAGAAGCCGCATGTTCACTTACACGTACCGGTTCATCATATTTGATTTTGCCAGATTCCAAGGCTTCCATTGTAAGTATCATGGTCATAATTTTGGTGATACTGGCTGGGGGTAGCTTTTCTCTACTATTTTTTTCAAAGAGGACAGTACCCGTATCCGCATCCAGTAAAATTGCCGACTTGGCCTCCGGAGCCAGATCCTGTTCTTCTGCCCACAGGGTTCCGGGAGAAATTCCGATCACGGTAACTATAAGCATGATGAGTAAAATTCGCGACCGCATGGAAATACCTCCTAAATATACTACCCCTAGTTTGAGCAGAGAAACAGTGGATTATTCCATTCCTTTCCCCAACATTTTTTGTAGAAAAGATTCCTTCCTCATCTCTCGGGTGAGCATCTTCCACAATTGGCTCAACTTCAAAGAATCAAAGGGCTCCTCAGATAAAGAAATCACCTTCCGTACAACACGACTTGGAGCAGCCAATCGTGAACAAAGTGCTAAGTACTCTCTTGACCCTAAGGAAGAGGTAGAGGAATAAGCGTCCAAAAAATTTGATATCTCCTCTTCACGCCACTGGTGTCGGGAAAGGTGATACTGCATCAATTGAGCCAGATCCCGAACCCGTTCATCTAAAACAAGGCGTTCGTAATCAATGAACCAAATGCGGTTCTTTTCATCAATCATGATATTTTCATGGTGGAGACTGCCGTGACAAAGGGTAATGGCATACTTTGAATCCAACCGTTTCTCTGGTTGAGAACGATACCAGAAGTGTACTGCCAGTTCAACACGTCGTCGTGCAAAATCGATGATATCGCGCATCTCTCCTGAAAATCCAGCATGAGCGGATAGACCCTTCAGGATTCGTTGTTTCTCCTGGAGCCACTTGGGCCATATTCCCAGGGCATTTCGCTTCGGCGGACAGGCAGAAAAGGGAAACCGGGATAAGCTTTGATGATAGGTGGCAAGAGCGACTCCTGCTGGAGCGAGCCAATCGGAACGTTTTCGGCTTACTTCTTTTACCCCAGTTAACCATTTTTCCATATAATACTTTTCAGCCCGGTATGAAACAAGTAACTTTCCGTTTTGTGTCGGGAAAAGGGAAGGAATTCGGGGGAAACCAGTTTTCTTAAGATGATGAATCACTTGATTAATAAAATGAATATCTTTCATTTTTCGTGCATTCTTAAAAGCAAACACACCAGCATTGGTTTCTACACAGTAGGCGGCACGTACTTTCTCCAAGTTAAATACTTCCATGCCATAATGCTTTTTAATTAGCCATTTCACCGTAGGGCCATCCAACTGTACGTCAACGCTAATCACCAAACCACCCCCTTCCTAGATACTATATGGAAAGGAGGTGGTTT
>CALJVA010000147.1 GCA_937975135.1 uncultured Thermoactinomycetaceae bacterium
CGGCTCTCCCCGATATCTTTCGCTTGCAGAGTACGCCCCTTCGCCAAATGTATATACTCAAAAAATTTGGTTTCATTGGTCAATAGCAGATATTTTTTTATCTCTAGTTGCTGATCCGGTCGATGATACTGTGCTGCTCGAAAGAGATTCACTTGAGCTTCACGAGCCGTTTCCAGTAAAAGGGGATACATTCGTTCTGGATTCGATAATTTTTCGTGCTCCGGAAAAACAAATGGTGTCGCAAACTCTCTTTCGATAGTTGCAATTTTTTTGAGTTCATCGTTTTTAATCTGATGATCGATGATAAAAAGTGAGAAAGTAAAACAAAGGATCAAGGCGATAAATGCGATTTTCTTCAAAAGAAAAAACTCCTTTAGTTATTTAGCTAGAGTGGCTTTAAGTCTCGCTGAAAATCCATGAGTTTATTGTCGTATTCTTAATTATCCACTGAGGAAATATTTCCTTTTTTATGAGGAATTTTTTATGGCTACTTTTTTCTATCAGAGAGATTAGGAGACACGGGACAAGAAAGCAAAGGAAGAGAATAAAAAGACTTGAGTACCCATGAGGCACCCAAGTCTTTTTTCAATTTAACGGAGAGATCCATCGTCTTTCGCTTCCTCTCCCTTTTGAAAGTAATATAAGATTTCTTCTTCACTACTTCCATCGTGCATAATGAGCCGTACTTTCATTTGACGTAGCTGTTTGTTTTGTGGCCAGTATTCCAACTCATACAAAATTCGGTTTTGTTCGGCTACTCGCTCGGCAATATAAGAATTTGCAAAGTGATCTCCAAGACGTTGCTGCAATTTTTCAGTCAGGACTTGATTGCTTAATTCAACCTGCAACACTTTCTTTTGATTCATTGTGATCTTTTCGATATTTCCTTCACCACGGATTAACAGAAGATGATCCCGAGGGGATAGTAAGCCGAATTGATCGGTAGTAAGTGTCTCTTTTTTTCCTTTGCTGGAGAGATGAATTTTGTCCCCCTTCTTTTTGATACGGATTTGATTTTCTCCCTCGAGGTACCAATCTTCACCTATTTGTTGACCTTTATATATATTTTTTTGCTCTGCACCCACTTCGAGGGTAAAGGAAAACTTGTCCTTCGCTAATTGCGAGTCAGTCCAAGTTTTCATCTTTTTCATTAATTGGGCTTCACTATGCTCTTCCTTAACTTGCTCTTCCTTAGGATTTTCCACCGTAGCATTCAGGTTACAGGAGGATAGAAAAAAGAGGAGAAAAAGAATCATAAAACCGCGCATTATTTACCCCTTCCCTGGCAAGTTCTTATCTCCTATTTTTACGAAAGAAATTTGGGGAATATGACTTTCGGCTCCAATTGAAACAGCTTTTCCTGATACAATAGAAAGTAAGGAGGATGGATATGAAGGGACATATAAGGAAACGTGGCCGCAAGTGGTGTTTTGTCCTGGATATTGGACCAGATCCCATCACTGGGCGGCGGAGACAAAAGTGGTTTAGTGGCTATGATACTAAGCGGGCTTGTGAACGAGCCATGGCTGAAAAAATTACTGAGATTCACCGAGGGGACTATATTGAGCCGGCGCAAATTCCTTTAAGAGAGTTGCTTCACGATTGGTTGGAACAGGAAGTGCGACCGGAAACATCGATTTCTACCTTTGTCACCTACTCCGGCATTGTCAATAATCATATTATCCCGTCCATTGGTGGGACAAAGTTGAATCAATTAAAACCGATCCATTTCCAAAAATTGTATACACTAAAGCATCAAGCAGGACTGGCCGCTTCAACAATTCGACTGATACATAACGTATGTCGCCGTGCAATGGGCTGGGCGGTTCGGATGGGAATGCTGCACCGCAACCCAGTAGAGCAAGCACGGCCCCCTAAATTGGTCCGCAAAGAAATGAAATTCTGGACGGCAGAACAAGTGCAACGCTTTTTGGAGTCAGCAGAAGACAGTCCTTACTATACCGCTTTTTACACAGCGATCTTTACAGGTATGCGCATGGGAGAATTACGCGCTTTAAAGTGGTCCGATGTGGATTGGGAAGGAAACCGAATCAGTATTCGACGCCGGGTTCAATTTAAGCGAGGCGAAACTGTGATCCAAAGCGGTACTAAAACGAGTAAAAATGGACGCGTAATTGCTGTATCAGAAAGTGTGATCGCTCAGTTAAAAAAGCATCGCCTAAATCAACTAAAACAGCGCCTGCAAAACGGAAGTGGAAGTGATTGGATATTCCAGAGTACCACTGGAGATATTTTACCTGATATCACCTTGTATAAAGCCTTTGTTCGCCTGACAAAAAAAGCCGGATTGCCCCAGATCCGCTTTCATGACCTACGGCATACTCATGCCACTTTGCTTCTACAACAAGGGGTTCATCCCAAGATTGTTTCAGAACGTTTAGGACACTCCACGGTTTCAATTACCTTGGATACCTACTCCCATGTGATCCCAACGATGCAGAAAGAGGCAGCGGAGATGTTCGATGCGTTGTTTCAAGGAAATGCCCGCTAAGTTCGATGTTGCAATCCTAGAGATATGACAACGGTTCGCAATAGCATCGTTGTCATATTTTTGTAACGTAAAGACAGAATTGTCGAAGAATAGGCTATATTAAGGGGGAAATCACCGCAATAAAGCGAAGTAGAATTGAGAGATATAGGTTTTGCATACCAGAAGGGAGATGCAAAATTTTGAAAGGCTATCGTCTTATCCTAATTTGTTCATTTGTTCTGATCGTCGTGATCCCCATTACGTACTATTCAATGGCTTATGATGGTCGGTTCAAAGCTTTATCTCCTGAGGAAACCCTGGAAGAGTATCGGATAGAGGCGGAATCTCTGACGCTGGCACCGGGATGGGAATGGCCGGAATCCCCCGTACTTAGCAAAGCACCGGACGGCAACGATATCATGTATGAAAGGGGGTGGGGAAAGCAGGAAGCGGATTTCTATTGGTTCTGTTCATGGATCAGTCGAACCATCGATCCGCAACTGTCAAAAACTGAGCAACAGAAGGCACTCAAAAACGTGCTTTCGATTCGAACAAAGTACTTCTACACGACAGCCCTCGCTGATGAGTCAAAGCCCTTCTTTGACCAAATGCTCCAAAAAGCATCCGATGGAAATATGGAGGATCTAAGAGAATACTATGAACTCAACTGTTCGAAAGCTCCCTAATGTTATCGCTACCCTTCGATCAGGTGCTGGTCTGTGGATCAATGCGGCTCTTATTGGAGCGATCTTCGGTGTATTAGCACAATTTATCAGGCAAATTCCAGGAGTTTTTATGACCTTGGGAGCTTCCATGGCTCCATGGGTCGTTGTCGGTTTCTTGCTGGCGGTTTCAGCTGCACATAGATCAAATACAACCCGTAAGGCGATCTTTATCAGTACTGGTACTGTTGCTGCTTACCTCCTCGCATGGCTCCTGTTGTACCACCTTCTGTTCGTCCTTCGGGAATCTGTACCTTTTTCAGATGGATGGAGTCAAGCCGCACCTTGGCTTGTCGCCGCGATCCCCGCATGCCCGATTCTCGGCACAATCGCCGCCTTATCTTCCAGGCCTGGACTGCTCGGTGACACCTGCTTGGCTATGCCTATCGCTTGGTCTTTGCCAGAGGTACTTGAAAACTTAAAACAAAGCTGGGCGGATGGTGTCGTCATTGTAATCCCTGTCTCTTTTTTAATCACACTGTTAATCCGTATGATAATTGCTAAACGCCGGGTGCGTTGGATCATAATAATGGGAATTTCCATCATCTTAGGAGCATTAGCTGTTATCCTTTTTCCTGCCTTCCGCATTTTGATCCCTTATTAGGATAAGTCCTTATCTTTAACCTAAAAAATCCACTCACGATGAGAGTGGATTTTTTAATTACTTGATGCAGATTATATCCACCACATAAAGAGGAATCACATGGATTTTTGGGGTTTCTCTTTCTCTCCGTGTAGGAAAGTTTGTCATGCGTTTGCAATTTGTTTGCAAAACGTAAGTTATACACCCGAAAATCCTTGTAATCACGGGGTTTTCGGTTTAAATACATACAAAAATGTGTTACTCATATCAGCATCTGTTCCGGTGATACTATGTTTACCGGAGGAGGTGAGCCGATGGCCCCTACCTTTTCCCACGAAGAGATTCACCAGATCTTAAAAGCTCATCTTAACAGCGATGAACTGGGATATCCTTGGCATTACCCTTATGCAGAATCCTGGGTTTCCCCCGGTATGGGGAAACGTATCTGGGAATCAAAAGATGAAGAATTACCGCTGCGGTTCCATCTAAAGATTGATATGCAGGCTTAATTTGCTTGTGCCTTAGTTTAACAAAAGCTTTTCCTGCCTATACCCCATCCCATCATTTACCTGCCCCCGAAGGGGCAGACTTTTTATTCAGCAATGGCCGCAAAAGCTTTTTGGGTTTCATAACGGATTTTTTCTTCATCTACAGTGAGCAGCTCCCGGTTTTTCATCAAAGGGCGACCGGCTACATATACATCCCGCACATCATCACGGGAAGCTGCATACACCAAGTGAGAAAGCAAATCATGAGGGGGGTGCATATGAACACCTGAAGTATCAACAATAATAAAGTCAGCTTGCTTTCCTGGAGCAAGCACTCCGACATTGGATAAGAACAAAGCTTCAGCTCCGTATACTGTTCCCATCGCTAAGGCTGTCGCAGCCGGTACTGCCTCCGGATTTTGCTCTACCCCTTTATGGATCAATGCTGCCAAGCGAATCTCTTCCAGTAAATCAAGGTTGTTATTACTTGCCGCACTGTCGGTACCCAGCGAGGGACGAATCCCCTGTTGAAGCATCTTAGGCACGGGCGCAATTCCACTTCCCAACTTAAGGTTACTTCCTGGGTTATGAGATATCTTTACATCGTACTCGGCCAATATGGCAATCTCCTCATCATTCAGATGAACTGCATGTGCGACCAAGGTGGGTAATTCAAACACTCCAAGCCGGCGCAAATGTTCCACTGGACGCGCGCCATACTGCTCTACATTTTGCTCCACTTCTGCGGCAGTCTCTGACATATGGGTATGAATGGGAACGCCAAGCTCTGCAGCACTTTCTACAATTCGGGTGATATACTCCGGCGTGCATGTGTAAGGAGCATGAGGAGCCATCATCGTCGTGATTCTACCTCCAGCCTTCCCATTCCACGTCTTCGCAAAATGATAAGCTTCTTTCCATTTCTTGATCTGTTCCTCTTCTGGTCCCAGTCCGATCACTCCACGGCAGAGTGAAGCACGCATCCCGGTCTCCTCTACCACCTCTGCTACAGGCTCCATCGGTGCATACATATCAGCAAAACAAGTTGTACCCCCGCGAATCATTTCAGCAACTGCCAAATAGGTTCCGACACGAACTTGTTCTTCTCCATAGCGAGCTTCAATCGGCCACATATGATCCTCTAGCCATGTTTTAAGTGGCAAATCATCGGCATATCCCCGAAGCAACGACATCCCTGCATGTCCGTGGGTATTGATAAAACCGGGCAAAAGAAGGTTCCCTTGTACATCAATCACTTCATCCATTGTAGATTCATCTACTACCTCTTCCCCAACAGAGAGGATTTGATCTCCCTCGATTACCATCGAGGCATTTTTAAGAATTTCTTCTCCTGGAACCATCGTAATTATCGTGGCATTTTTAAATAGTTTTCGCATCGTCAATTCTCCTTTTTATATATTGATCCAAAATCACCATACCTTAAATAATAGGGAAAGGACAATGCTATCCACCTTTACTTTTAATAAAAAGAAGAATCTCATCAAGAGAATAATTATCTTCAGGAGAAGAAATGGGAGCAAATAGATCCCCGAGACGATCAATCCGCTCATGAATTGTTTCTAGGGAAAATTGTGCTGGAGTAAGTCCTGGGACGAGTTCCTCCCACAAAAGAGGAGTGGATACCGGTGCCCCTGGTCGGGCCCGAGGAGAATAAGGAGCAGTCAAGGTTTTTCCTTCCCAATGCTGCAGGTAGTCAAAGTAAACCTTATCCCCTCGTTTATTCACCATTCGTTCCAGTGTAATCAACTTCGGATATTTAGAACTAAGGTAACGAGCAATAAACTCATTTACCTTTCGAGTCTCCTCAAAGGAGTAGCGCGGCTTAATGGGAACATAGATCTGTAACCCCGTTGCTCCCGAGGTTTTCACCACCCCATCCAATTGGAGTTCCAACAGTAACTGGCGGGTGATAAGTGCCACTTCGACGACCCGGTCGAAATCATCTACAGAGGGATCGATATCAAATACAAGCTCTGTCGGTTTTCCAGGGGCATCGGTCCGATCAAAGGAGGTATGAAACTCTAAACAAGCCAAATTGGCTAACCAAACTAAGGTCGCTGTATCTTGTAACAATACATATTGACTTTTCCCATCCGTCGCCGAAGAAACCCATTCAGGAGCATGAGAGGGTATGTTTTTTTGATAAAAAGATTTCCCAGTAATCCCATCGGGATAACGAATGGTTGTAAGATAGCGATTACGACAATAAGGCACCATATAAGGAGCCAATCGTGCCATATGTAATATATACTCCCACTTGGTATAGGAATCTTGAGGATACAAGACTTTATCTGGATTGGAAATGGTAATCTCCTTTCCTTCTATCAAAACTCGTTTTTTTATTTCCATCCCTCCGTTGGTAACCTATTCTAGACAGCCGCCTATTTTTGAAAGAATCCTCCTGGGACAAAGTCCACTTCGCCCATTGGAACATATAGTGGGAATGTGCCCAACAAATCCGGTTTAAGGAGGCAGTCTAATGGAACGAGAAGAAAAGTTCGAAAACGGTGAATCGCCACAGGGTGAGTTTTCTCCCTCGACATACGGCTACAATGGCTTTACTCCCTATGGCTATGGTCAAGAAGGGACTTATCCTATGATGAACCCCTATAGCGGAGCACCAAGCAATGGCTATTATTATCCTCAAGCTTATACCTATGGCTATGATCCCCGTCTCCAAGCTCCTCCGGAAGCTCAAACGAACATATTCCCATTTTTCCCGCCATTCTTTCCCTTTTTTCGTCCATTTCCTTTCTTCCGTCCCTTCCCGTTTTTCTGGTGAGGGGATGCCATTGAATGAGCATCTGTCTCCTTCAAAAACGTCGCCGTCTACCCAGAAACACATATGCCATCCGGTTCAAGCAACTCACCTTAGCTATCCAAGCACCCCTTTCCCTACCCCAACCATTTACTATCCACCCCCCTTTATAACACCCAGTGATTTATCTAAGGAAGGACCCAAGCAATACTTTCCACCCCATCTCTAATCATTGAAGATCCTCGATTTCGCGAGGATCTTATGTTTTTTGTTTAAATCCTATGATAGAAGGGGTACGGAGCGTCCCTTCAGGGGTCCACTCCAGGTACTGAACTGTAACAGTCAAAACAGGGGTAACCCAACAGCCATTGGTTATCGGAGGAGGATTTATGACAACGGGCTCCTTTTCCGCCAGTTGGGGCAACCACTCCGTTAATAGACGTAGTTCTTCCGCTGACAATCCTGAGGCCACCCCACCAATATAAACCCAGTCTTGATCTTGCTTTTTACCTAGTAACAGAGCATTAACACGCCCATCCCGCAGTGTAACCCCGACCACTTGTGCTTCCAACTGGCGATAGTGTTTCAGCTTCTGCCACGTTGGATGCTTTTTCCCCAAGTGATACTTCCCCATCCGTTCCTTCATGATAATCCCTTCAAGACCATGTTCTTGAGTTACCGAAAACAATGCTTCTCCGTCATCATAGCTTTCACATAATTGAATTCGATCGGAAGATGGGCATATCTCCTTCAGCCGTGCAAGTCGCTCCTCAAGAGGTTGATCTGTCAGCCAGCGGCCATTTAAATAAAGTAAATCGAACACAATATAATACACGGGAATTTCCCTCTGCAACGCCGCCTGTCTCTTTTTATCCTTGGACAAGTCTCTTTTTAACAACCGATAAAAACTTGGCTTTCCTTTTTCAAGGGCAATCACTTCCCCATCCAGAATGGCAGAAGGAAGCTCCCTTTCTTGCAGCGCCTTTACCAACTCCGGATAGGTTGCGGTGCGATCTGACCCTTTTCGGGTCGCAAGATGTACCTGATCCTGCCCGATATACGAAAGAAGCCGCACACCATCCCACTTGATCTGATATAGCCATGTATCCTTTTGTATGACCTTCTCACCTACAACCGGCTCCATTGGACGAATCAAATTGGGTACCATCACTACCTCCCAGTGTGGTTCACTTCATCTATTATGTCCCACAATCTCACCATCTATATTGAGACGATCAAACCCTATTCAAATAAATTTTAAAAATTATAGTTAATACAATTATTGTAATTAGATGTAATTAATTAATCCTAAGGATTTCGCCGGGGCCCAGAATATCATTTATGAATAAATTTTGATAAAATGAAGATAATTATTAATTGAAGGAGTTGGAATAATGAGTTACTTCTTTTCGGAATGGAAACTTCAAACGAAAGCACAGGATATTTCACTTGTTATTTATCAACTCCCCCAACTGCACATGGAGTCCAGCGAAGTTGAGAAAGAAATCCGACGGATCTTTTATCAATTGAGGGAAATGAACGACTACCCTGTGATGGGCCACTCCAGGAATCTGATTGCTTCAGTGAAACCTTTAGAAAATTGGGGGGAGATTGCCTATCGTGGAGAACCAGAGATTAGACCCATTCGATTAGACTCCAGAGAAGAAAGGCGCCTCTTGGAAAGTGTGTTGATTACAGACTGTACAGATTCCTTGCCCAAAGATAAATTGTTTGTCCGAGGACGAAGGATCATCTCTCGGAAATCAGAGATTTTTGGTTCTGTGGTAGTCCGTCGTTATCTCCACTTTGATCTTCAAGTTCGTACTAATGGGGAGATCCTTTTTGGCTTTGATTTGGCTCATGACTTCAACTTAACGAAGACCTTACATGATCTATTAACCAAGAAATCTTCCCTAGTAAAAGAAGGGATGGAACTATTTGATCATACATCTGGCAGAATCTATTTATTCTCCAAGGAATTGGACCAAACCATTTCGGATCCCATCTTAGATTCTGGAGAAAGCTTAATTGAGTACCATAAAAACAAATATAATGGCCGCTTCTTACATAAAGACATCTCTCCACGAACAAAAGCTGTGGAATGCAAAAGTCGCGACGGGCAACCCCTCTACTTTATTCCTCAATTCCTTCATCCGGTCAGCCGGATGGAAAATATTAATTCAGAGGCAATTCAGCACGTGAAGATGGAACCAAACAAACGAACCGAGGAATTAATATTGTGGGGAAAAAGCATTCTTCAACAATGGAAGAAATCTTCTTCACTTAAAATCGATGCACTGGACAAGGGGTGGTTTCTCACATCAACCGGTTATCAATTTCATAAGTTTAGCAGCCCTGATTTAAAGTTTGGCAACAATAAAGTAACGAAGGTCAACAAGGCACAGCAAATTTCGGATATCTTAGAAGAGGATAAGGTATTTTCTTCTCCTACCCAACCTATTAATTGTCACTATTTAATCGATGATGCCGCACTTGAGGAGCTCAAAAAACTAAAAAAAATGAAAGTCCCACTTAGTGAATTTCTTTCAGAGAAGTCCGAGAAATTAGGTGTATCTTTAAAGGTCTCCAGTTATGATGTTATTAAATTAACAAACCCTATGAAGCTTCGCCTAAAATTAAAAGAAATTGCTCCCACTATTCAATCCGATCATCTGGTTATCTTTATTGCGAAGCATTTAAATGACGACTTTTATGAAGCTATAAAGCAGGTGCTTGGTGGGGAATATCAACTCAATTCTCAAGTCATTCAGTTGAATACCGTGAAGGATAAACAATCAAGATCATTTGCAATCACAAACATCCTTCTTGGAATCTATTGTAAATCAGGAATTCAACCTTGGGCCTTGGCTCGCCCCCTTCATGCAGATTGCTTCATCGGTTTAGACGTAAGTCATCAGGATAATCAATTTGTTTCAGGAGTGATCCAAGTAATTGGACAGTACGGGGAAGTCTTATGGTCTAAACCCATTTCTTCCTCAGAAAGCGGCGAAAAAATTCATCCCAAATCAATGGAACGGATTATTACCGAAGCACTGCATCGATATTCACAAAAATATGGTAGGAATTTCAGTAATGTTGTTTTTCATCGAGATGGAAAGGGACATGAATCGGAGATTCAAGCGATCGATCAGATACTCACAGAACTTGGTATTGAATTTGATTATGTTTCTATTGCCAAAAAAATCAATCGTCGTATGGCCGTATGGGAGGGGAAGCAATGGAAAAATCCAATAGGAGTTGCCTTCCTGCGGAAAGAAGAGAACTTGGCCTACCTTTGCTCAACCGATCCTAACACAAAGATGGGAATGGCCCAACCCATTCGGATTTGGAATCGAACAGGGAATATGGACCTCAAGTCCATTGTGGAAGACATTTATCACCTTACATACATGAACATTCATGCGATTAACAAATCCCGACTGCCAATCACCACGAACTACGCGGATAAAAGCAGTATGTTTTACCGGAAAGAGATGCTCCCCACAGAAACAGAGCTACGTTTTGGATTTGTTTAATAACAGAAAGGATAATTGCCGTTGAGGCAATTATCCTTTTTGATTGTGCTTTATCATCGATCGGCGATCTACCCATTGGGGAATGACCAAATACAACCCGTAAGCAAAACTCATCCAAATTACAAAGGCGAGTAATTGACCTTGGGAAAAGGAGGGAAAGAAAAAAGAATGTTGCCAGATCACCAAAGCATCCAATAGTAATCCAACCGTTGACCCGTAGACTCCAAAGGCTAGTCCTGCATCAGGAGCTGGATGAATACGGGCATAAAGAATGGCTCCAACATACAAGAGAAGAGCAGTGACAATCTCTAAAGCAACCCACAGAAGGAGAAAGCTTTCCTCTTCCGGTGCCAGCAAAAGATCTGCCCCAAATACCATAAAAAAAGAGATTGCTGCGATCCAGATGAAAAAGCCCCAAATAATGGCGGATATCCGTGGTTTAATCATTTTTTCCCTCCAGTCCTAACAAAATGATCTTCTCCAATGCATCGTACACTTTCTTCGTAGGGAAATCTTCCACGAGCAGGGCTTGAATTGCTAAGCCATCGATAACAGCATTTAACAAAATACTCCAGATATCTGAGGAAATTCCTGCAATGGGTGATTCACTTAGCTGCTCCACTTGTTTCGCGAGTTGTAGATTTTCCTCTTGTAAAAGCTCCCCCAGTTGCTCGCGGATTCTTTCATTGTGAAAGCCCATGACCATCAATGAAAAAAACAAACGATGGTAAAAAGAGTCCGGAGTACATCGCCCCTGCGCCCCATCCAAAGCTTGTTTTACTTGTTGTGTGGGCGCCCCTTTGAAATCCTGCGTTTCTTGCCACGAAGAGCGGCAAATCTCTTGAACCACTTCAAAAAGTAGTTGCTCCTTAGTCTGGAAGTGGTAATAAACGGTTCCCTGTGTCACTTTTGCCTTTTCAGCAACGGCTCGTAAAGTAAGTTTTTCTATTCCCAACTCCACAATACATTGTTTCGTCGCTTCAAGAAGACTTTTCTTTGAAATCACATTTGGCTTTGCCATCTTGTCCTCCAAGTTAGTTAGTTGACTAACTAAAGTTTAGCCTAAAAAAATAATGATGTAAACAACATTTACATAAATATTAACACCTAATGTCCATACTTCCAATGAACATTCTGCATATGCTATGTGAAGTGATTATCGGTGAGTAACGAGACCATCACAGGTCTGCTGTTATTTATTTCTATATCTAGTGCTTCTTGTTTTTCACCAGCTATAACAACCCTATTAGGGGTTCCGCCGTCAAAACGCGGATTTTCCCCGCTAAGCGATCAAGTAATATAA
>CALJVA010000148.1 GCA_937975135.1 uncultured Thermoactinomycetaceae bacterium
CTTTTTTATCATCTTCAAATTCCTCGCCATGAAAAATAACCCGTTCCCCTTCTTCGATAATCTCCTTATCACCTGGTTCCAGTCGGTTTATCATCTGGTTGTGATGCCACCTTAACTCCTGAAATTCAAACGGCTTAGCGTAATCCAGGAAGCAAGATAGCGGATCAGCTTTTCCCGCTCTTGCATCGGCGCAAGAGGCACTGTTTCTGCCCTTGGTCCTCAAACAAAAAAAGGAGCAGTATTATAATTGCTACCGCTCCAATCATTATCCATATTCAGTAAATTACCTGCTGGCAACTGTTGCTCCTTGTAGATAGGGCAAGGGATTTACTCGATTCCCATAGGTACCAACATGGACTTCAAAATGCAAGTGAGGACCTGTAGATTTCCCCGCACTACCTACCGCACCAATAGGATCTCCTCGCTTTACTGTATCCCCTGCTCGAACGAAGATGCCATGTGAATACATATGAGCATAGAGGGTAAGAAGTCCATTTCCATGATCGATCACAATTACATTTCCATAACCACCTGCTGGGCCCGAGCGAATGACCGTTCCGGACTCTGCGGCATAAATAGGCGTTCCAGCTGGAGCTTTAAAGTCCAGTCCACCGTGAAAGGCTCCACCACCATAGACCGGATCAATTCGATAACCAAACTTAGAAGTAATTCGCATATTCCTTAACGGTGGACCTAAAATCCCCCCTGAAGAGAGTAGAGGTCCTTCTATTCCTCTTGCTAAAAAAGCTCCTTGGTCATTTTGCACCACCGGTGCTTCTGCCGTGTTTTCATAAGTATAAGGTAGTGCCGAGGTGAATAAAACAGGGATTTTGGTCTTGGCTGATGCATGTACTTTATTATCTTTGATTTCCACCTTTAAGGAGGTTAATTCGTATTGATTGGAGGTACCAAAAGAAGATTTACCTTGCTCAATTGCTTTCTTCGTATCTCCAGTGGTGGCCGCCAGCTTTACCGCATCGCGAAGGGCCGCTTGCGTGTCCATAATCGCCATCCCAACTACGATCAGTTGCCAAATTACTAGGCATAGTAAAAAGAAAAGTGGTAATACAATAGTAAATTCCAGTGTTGCCGCACCTGCTCGATGCTTCTGACTAAATTGCATCAAGCGATGAAACATTCTTCTCATCCTTGACCCCCAATCTACCCAAAATTTCGAAGGGTCATCTTCTAAATAAGGATATCTCCCTTTCATCATCGAATACCATGCATCTTTATCTCTACTGCATGGCATTTTATGAATTATTATAACATGGTGTTAACTTGTATGCCATATATAATCCGGAATATTTTTCCCTATAGAACTGTTCCATGTTTTCTTTCCTTTGTTTGAGAAAAAAGAAGTTCCATTTATTCCTGAAAAATGGAGACGAAGGAGCTATGGCCTCTGAAAAAATGAACAAAGGCTGTGCAAGCTCAAATTCGTCTCCTTGATCACATCGCTTTTTTGTTTAAAGTTTCTTAAGTACAGCTGCTACATCCTCTTTTGACTTAATCGATGAAACTTCGTTAATATCCACCACATGGTGAAGGGAATCCACATATTCTAAACGACCGGAAAAAGGAATCTCCTCCACACCGGTGGTTAATAGCTTTTCATCGTAGAACTCAATGAGTAATGAGGAATTAATATTGTTCTCATTTAAATAGGTAATGATCTCAAAAATTTTGTCGATCTGCTCTTCCTTATTTCGTTCAGTTATATTTTGGATCACAAAGATCTTTAATGTTTGTGAACCCTTGTCCGTCGTTTTACGCAACTCTTTGTAACTGGGAATTTCCTTTCCGGTAACTTCTCTTGCGGTATCTTTATCAAACCTTGCAGTCACAGTATAAGTCATAAACTTTGGATAAATGGGGCGTAAAAGACTGCCCATCTCCTCCTCGGCCTGTTCCGACCAGATACTGACTAGGTACGTATCTATAAACGGCTTATTTTTCGTTTTACGAACAGAGAAGGTAATTTCAGGACGCGTTTTGGAGCTTGCTTTCATATAATACGTTTCCGTTTTCCATGTGTAACTCACATCTTTAATCGCAAACTCGTCATTGTACTTTTCTTCAAGATATTGGATGGCCTCCTGCTTTACTTTCTCTTCATCCTGTTTAATTTTAGTCTCCTCCTCAGGTAAAGCTACGACAACCCTTTCCTTGGAAAATTCATTCGCTAAAAAGGAGAGGGGAACTGCAATCACCAAAGCGATCAGAACTTCCAGCCACTGTGCTTTGAATGTTGGACCTTCCTTATTTCCCTGATAGATTTGGTAAGAAACAATCAGCGCATCGATCAACGCCCAAATGTAGATAAGGGTAAGAGGAATGATCGTTACAATACCTTTTAACGCAGTTCCAAGTAACGTTAAAAAGAGAATGATGATTCCTTTCCAGCGTTGACCATTAATAAATTGGCCAATTCCGGGAAGAATCAGTGAAAAAACGGCAGAAAGAATGATCCGCCACATGCTTTTCTCCCCCTGTTCCCAACACTTTGAAAGAAGACCTATCAAAAATCGGAACTAAAATAGCCGGTCTTCTTTTTATTTCATACTTCTATATAAGGGGGGAATCTTCCCCCCTTATCTTAATAATTAATATTTCCATTTTCATCAAATAAATCATCAAAATTATCTAAGCCGTGGGATGGAAATCCTTTTATTACTTCATCTCCCTCTGTGATAATCTTGAATATCAAGTTATCACGATGTTGATTCCATAAAGAATAATCATTAAACTCTTTTGGCTTATCTCCGCCTGTAATAATCACTTTTCCGTAATGTACACCATAATTACCGATGGGATCACCTTTATCAACAAAGTTCACGATTTGATCATCATACTTGCCCCAAGCATTCTGGATATCATCGATTAGATTTTGGTTGGGATTAAACGCGGATCGGATTTGATCATAAATCCATTTAGGTGATCCAAGATTTCGTCCAGGTTTTGGTTTCATGCCAACGGCATTAAAGGTAATTGCTGGGTATCCTGTCTTTACAGATTGATCTTGAGCGAGAAATCCTGCGAAAGAGTGGCCAGTAAGGACAATCGAATGGTCTTTTCCATACTTATCTGCAATCGCCTTGATAAATTTATCTGCATCCTTTTTCTGAGATACGCTAAGTTGGAAAAAGATTTGGGCATCATTGACAAAGTGCATCATTTCATGTGTACCTCTGAAGCTAATAGCGATTTCCCCTGTTTTCCGGTTACGGAAAGCCATTCCTGCAAAGTCAGACTTCGAATTATACTCAATACCATCCTCTAATAATTCCCATCCGTCGTCAATCAGCCCTTGCATCTGCAACTCTTCCAGCTCACGCTGAATTCCTTTGGCCCACTCTTCTGGATCCTCCTGATTTACATCAAAATAGGCCAGTTCAGATAAATGTCTCAGATCCCGGTGACTTGCATCAACGTCTTCTACTTTATTAACCTGCTTCTTTTTTTTCGGTTCATAAGACTCGCCTGCTGTTCCGCCACCGTTGTCAAACGATCCTCCGGATCCACTGTACGAATGTCCTCCAGGTGTTACTCCATCGCCGTTACCAAATGATCCTCCGGATCCACTATGGCCATCTCCTCTACCTGAGGTAATCTCAACCTGCTCTCCACGAATGATCTTGGGAATCACCGTCTCCAACTTTGGCTTGATCGTATCCCCCATTGCAAAATAGAGGATCAGTGCAAGAAGTAATGCAGCCGCTATGACAACAATATAATCAAGTGTACTCGCACCTTTGCGATGCGCTAGTACATTTAAATAGGAGAGCCTATTCTTTTTCTTTCCCCGCATCACATGTACTCCTTTATTTCCCCAGTTTTAGACATCCTTCTCCTGCTTCATGTCTTCTCTTTGTTCTCCCTTAGAAAAAATAGGAGATATGACTTACATGAAAACACATTCAGAAGATAATATTGTTAATACATTTGGAATACAAAGTGAATTAGCAGATCCCCCCTATCTCCCCTTCAGTTCTTTTGTTTTTAAATTGACTCCTTGGATTGAATTAAAAGAAGATCATTAATGATTAATCATTAATTAATGAAGTATCTTTTGAGTCATTTTACCACTTATATGAATGAATAGGAAGTAAATATTTTCATAATTTGGTCACTTTCCATTCCCCTAGAAAAAAACTAACTTACTTAATATAAAAGATAAGGTGGCTTTCTCACTGCCACCTATATCCATTTCATTTAAAATGTAAAGTAATTGCCCCTTCGGGTAGCCACTTAATATGTTCACGGGATGGTCCTGTGCCACTTCCTTTAATATACGTGTCTTCAAAGGCCTCCTCAAATATCATCGGCTTAAACTCTTGCCTTGCTGTAACTTCCACACGGCCACTGACAGAGAGGCGAATGGTTCCTTCGTTATCTCCACCATTTTTCGTTACATACTCTTTGGCAACGGATTTTAATTCGCCCTGGTATTTATTTACTACGTGTCTCATAAAGCTTTCTTTCTTGGCCGGTGTTCCCAATAAATAATTCCAAGGATCCCAGATACCTTGCGCAGCTAGCTCTTGTAGCCTCCGATCCAGTTCTTCGTAATACCGCTGATCCAATTTCTTAGTCACAGCAAGACTTGCTGCATCTGCGGCTGTTTGTGCAGTGGCATGTTGCATCCAAGCAACGGCCACAGTTCCAATCACCATCATCAGGATAGCAAAAACGGGCAGTGCAGCAACCCATAGCATGGTTACGTTGCCCCGCTTATCGCGCAACCGATGAAAAATACGAAACATAGCAATGCCTCCTGATTTTTACATCTTCATCTACCAGTAAGGATTACCCCGACTCTTATGGCCCACCAGAAGCAAAGTTCTTAATCTCATAAGAGTTGAGGCTCATTATTCTATAACCGGTGTCTCTGATTTCTGATTATAGGTAAAGAAGTCTTTAGAATTAGGAAGAAATACAAGATCAATCGTTGTTTTTCCTTGAGCAATCGCCTTTCCATCCTTAATTTCTACTTTAAATTCCTTCAATCGATAATAGGATGATTTTCCAAAAGACTCCCGACCATGGGCTTCCGCTTTCTCTGTATTTCCTGTAGTTGCAGCGACACGAACCGCATCCCGAATGGCCACTTGTGTATCCATGACCGCAAGACCAGCAACGGCCATCTGCCAGACTAGGAGTGCTGCCATAATCACCAAGGGAAGAACAACAATAAATTCAACGGTAATAGAACCACGACGTTCGCGCGTCAAACTTTTTAACAGTCTCTGCATTCCCAGCAAGGGATTCCCCTCCCTAAAAATATAAATATAACCACTTACAGGAGGCAGCAAGCTTCATTAAAAGCTCCCCCACAAGGAGAGGTTCCAAAACAAGTCTAAGAAGGTTGATACGCTTTTAGATAAAGGGAAGGTGAACTACCATCTCCTCCACTTCGTATCACTACCTAAATCTTCGTATTATCTGAATTATACTATTGAACAGCCTAGAAAGGAAACCCTATTCTGTCATTATGTAAGGCCTAATTTTTTTAACTGTGCCAGATAAGACTAAAGTTGCGCTCATCTTTTCCATAGTAACAGTACATTCACCCTCGATGGATCTCGATTTAACCTGTGGAATATAGAGCCCATCATCCGGCTTAATTTTCTAGGTTGTACAGGTTGGTATATAAGCCCTGGTGTCTGCAATCGCACATTGATAAGGGGAGCATGATATCATATGCTCCCCTTTAAAAAAGCTCCTCCGTTAAGGAGGAGTAATATGCCACTATTTTTCAATCACAGGTAGAATACGGCGTGTATCATCGTCAATTACAGGTAGAATATGGTGTGTATCATCGTCAGGCTTTTTAGGCTCTATAGGTAAGAATATCGGTGATTTTGGTTTTCGCGGTGGTCCATAAACTGGTGGCAGAGGCTTTAATATGGGTCGTTCAACAGGTGGTCTAACTACTGGAGGATTAATTGGTCTAATTGGTTTGATCGGCTGCGGAATTTCAACAGGTGGTCTAAACACCGGAGGATTGATTGGCCTAATTGGCTTGATTGGCTGTGGTCTAAATGGTGGTGGTCCATAAACTGGTGGATTATAAGGTGGTAGAGGCTTAATTGGATTGATTGGTACTAATATTGGATATGGATAGGGATATGGATACGGGATTACTATTATAGGATATGGATATATGGGATATGGATACCATTTAACAGGAACTTTAATAAAACGCTTTTTGCCATTCTTCTTTGTAAAGTCTCTCACCTCAACAATTTCAGCGACCATTCCCGGAAATTGGTTATGCAGATCCATAGAATCAAAGGGTCTTTCGATATGAGGTAAGATTTGCGCCTTCTCTTGGCCAACCAATGCAATCCCAGCTAATTGACCTTCACCTTCTTTTAGTAACATCATGCCACTGTCCATAATCCCTGCGTTGTGTAACAACACCAAATTATTTTCTACTGTTTCACGAAAAGATTCATCCTCTAAAATTACAGATCCAGGTTTGTTCACTGCTGGTGTCATTTGGGAATCAGAACTATCTTTTCTCTTTTCAAGACCTTTTTCTAACTCCTCGCCAATGTTGCCACCGGTATCGCTCCCATCGTCACCGGTATCTCTCTCATTGTCACCTTCATTCCCATCCCCTGTCGCCACTTCCACTGGCTCACCTTTAACCAAACTTGGTACGATGGATTCCAGTTTGGGCTTGATGGTATCTCCCGCCACATTGTAGAGGATAATGCCTAAGATTAAAGCACCTCCGATGGCAGCTGCATAGTCTAAGGTACTGCCACCTCTTTGACTTTTGATTACCTTTGTTAACAGGCTCTTCTTCATTTTTGAAAACATCTTATCCCCTCTTTTGCTCTACACCTGAAAAATTGGCATCGCTGGTTACGATTTGTTAGTTAAAAACGTTAAGCTTTTTGTCTTTTCCAATAAAAAAAGACCACCCACCTTTTCTTTATCCTAAGATCATACCCATCCAGCACCTTAGTCTTGAAAACCTCAGAGAATAAACGCTTTTATTACAATAAATTACAATTCGGACTATTCTCAATGTAATTATACGGTTAATTATATCTTCATATATATTCTAATTCAAGTACTATTTTGGTAGATAAATCCCATTACTAAAGCATGTTATCCCTTATAGGCTGTGTGTTTTCAAACCTGTACATCGGCTACAAATACCCGCTTAAATCCTTTCCTTACATCCTCGGTACTTGCAGCCTTGTGGAGACATCTCTTTGTACCCACAGTTACTTCCCTAGTATCGTTTTTCTTGCGCCTTGACTGCTTTGTCTCAAAGGATCCAAGAAGCAATTCCAGTATTAATATGCATAAAAAAACAGGAACATTTGACTCCTATGCTCCTGTATCCAAAACTGAGGACAACGGGTTATTGAATTTACTTAGTTTTTACTTATACATAAGAAGTTCAGAAAATATAACTATAAAAATAAAAATTGGCACCAGAAATCATTTTAAATAAATCATTGTACTCCTTCTTACAATCGTAGGTACAAATGATGGTTTTCTGTTGGAAAGCTGATATTCTATTAAATAAGTAGCAATGAAATGACTCTTTCCATCTATAAAAAGAATTTTTTGCATAAAAATAGGAGCCTGTTTTAATTATTATAGCTCCTTGTACAGATCAGAAAGAAATGACCATACTTATATTTCCACAAATCTTACCAAATACATTAGAAAATCCTTATCAATAAAGATAAAAAAACTAAATATCTGTTTAAAGTCATTTTCTCTCTTAAATTTCAAGAACTAATCACCTAAAACATCCTTCTTTTTATCTCTTAACTCCTGAATCGCGTCAAGATAACCTTTTAAAATTTTTTCATCTACGGTTTTATCTAAAGGACCTATATAGTCATGAATATTGTTATATCTTGTTGATATCAACTTTCTCAAACCTTCAGGTCGGATACCCCGTCTTGATAAATAATCTTGTGCTTCTGACAAGCGTTTTGTCTCAAGTTGATTCATTTTATAAAGAGATTCTCTTATTTCTCTTTTTTGTCCAATAAGTTCATCTCTTCGCTGGCTAAGATCTCTAAGAGTTAAGTGACTCCAGTGGCGAAGTTCTTCTTGAAGTTGTCTACGCTCTTTACGCAATTGCTCTTCTAAGTCTTTAACTGAACTTGCACTCTTATATACACCACCACCTGCTTTAGCTACTTCTTTCAACGCCCTTTGTTCTTTGTTACTCACATTAAAACCGATTATATTAACAATGGCTTTCATATCGGAGTTATGAAGTGCTTTCGCTTCTTTTACTGGATCTCCACCACAAGTTTCCATGCCATCACTTACAACATAAACGATGTTTTGTACCCCGTCACTATTATGTTGGGCAAGATCGTTTTGGGCATCTCGGATTCCCTTTGCAAGTGGAGTCCAACCTTGAGCTCCAAATTTGTTAAGAGCTGAATCAAAGCTAGCTTTATCGTATGGTGATAATGGATATACAATTTCGCTACTTTGACAAGACTCCTTCTTGCTTTTTCCCTCCTTATGTCCAAAAACACGAAGTGATACATTCACACCCTCTGGTAAGTCGGAGGCAAATTGCTGAATCGCTTGTTTTGCTAAGTCCATCTTAACCCCGCCGCTTACCTTGTCATTCATGCTGCCACTCGCATCAAGGAGAATACTAACATTCACTCGGTTACTTTCATCATTGCCTTCTCCTTTGACTCCGCTCGGTAATTCACGATCTAGGGTATAAGAAATATCCAAGTTATTCATTTCGTCAATTAGTACTTCATAATCCTCAGCTAAAAGGTACACCAGGCGATTATATGCTTCCTCTGCTGTAATATTTTCAGGAAACTTATCCAGCTCATGTTCCACTTTTTTCTGATCATACTCTTCCCCTGCATAAATACCTGGTCCTTCTCGGAGCATTCCCTCTACATCCTTAGCTGCTTCGAATTCCTCAATTTCATTAATACTCTCCTCTTCTTTAGAAGTTGCATTTTTTGTTCCACTTTTATTAGTAGAGGTTGGTTGAGAACATCCTACTAGTATTATAAGCGTTAGAGTTGAAATGATGATGAAAATTCTTTTTAACATAATTGACCCCAACTCCTTTCTTTCGCCTTCAAAATACTTTATTTGTAAAGTTAATAATGGCCGCATATGCGGCCATTATTAACTTAATTAATCAGTTACCTGTTTTGATATTGCTAATCATTTGACTAATTTTTTCGCTTATAGAAGATTCCTGCTGACCTAGAACTGTGTACAAAATTCCTCCCAAGAGAACAGCTGCACCCAAAACAGCAACATATTCTACAGTAGAGGCTCCATCTTTTTTAGAAAATACATTCTTATATGCCAAGTAGGCACGGGTAATACCAGCATTCACTTTGTTCATCATGATAAAATTCCTCCCAATTAAATTATAGTAAGATTAGCACTACCGACGACATTTTTAATCGCTAGTCTATTACGTCGCCGCACCACCTCCTTAAAAGAAATCTCCCATATACTTCAAGGCAAAGGTACCAAAGATGATCAACATAATGGAAGGAGCGATGATTAGCCCACCGATTAAAGAAATTTTCGGCTCTGCTTTCCCTGCTTTTTCTTTAGCAAGTTCTGCTCGCATCCGACGCATCTCCTCTGCCTGTTGGGCAAACATTTCGGAGATAGGAGTACCTAAGTTGTGTGCCTGGATCATGGATTGAACCAAGGCCTCCAAATCTGGAGAAGTAGCACGGCGGAGCAAATCCCGGTAGGCTACTTCACGGCGAACCCCGAAGCCGATCTCTTGGTTCATCCGAGCTAACTCCTCACTTAAGGGACCCTTAGACGTAAGCACATAGTATTCCAAAGCAGTGTCTAAGCTCATCCCCGCTTGAAGGGTAATGCTCATCATATCGAGAAAGTCAGGCAATTCATACTGGATCTCGGCTTGCCTCCGCTTGGCCAGCACGCGAATTCCAAAAAGGGGGAAGGCATAGCCAAATAGTGGAATAAAGACGAGTCCAATGGGGGCTAATGGCATACCCAAAATAAAATAAATAAACCCAATCCCCAGGCCAGCTAAAAAGCCAACAATCTTAGCTCCTTGGAGCCGGTCCACTGTAAGTCCATAGGGGTGGCCTGCTTCGATCAAATACTTTTCCAGCTCTTCTGGCTCACTAAAGAGATCTATCTTCTTTCCTGTAGGTGCCAAGGAATCAAACCAATCATGGAAAATGTGCAGCCAGTTTCGTTCCTCTTTCTTATTACGGAGCCTCAGATCCTGATCATCTTCCAGGTATTCCTTCACTTCCTGCTCCCGGCTCCGGAACATAACATAATACCAGCAAGCCATGCAGACGCTGAGGATCGCCCCAATTACACAGAATAAAATAATACCGGGAATATTCATGCCTTCACCCCCTTACACCTTGATATCGGAGATCTTCCGGACAACGATGATTCCGATCACTTGCATAATCACAAAAATGCTTAAAATAATGATTCCAGGAATTGTGGTAAAGAGGGCATAAAAGCCATCAATTAAGCGACTCATCATAAAGACGATCAGGATTGATACAATTGGCAAAGCATAAGCTGAGTATCGGGCCTGAGCCGTCACCGATTGAATCGTCTGGTGAATAATTTTTCGCTCTTCCATCGTATTGGCCATCTGGGACATGACTCGAGCCAGATCCCCACCGGCTCGACGCTGGATGATCAAGGCATTGGCAAACACCCGTAGATCTCGACTGCTTTCGAAGCGCTTGATAAAATCCTTGAGTGCACTTTCTAAACTACGTCCCAAACGCACCTCTTGAACTACTGTTCCTAACTCCTTACGAATGGGATTGGGCATCTCCTCTACCACCAACTCCAATCCCTGCATAATGGAGAGCCCAGCACGAGCGGCACTGCTTAATAGACGGCATGCTTCAGAGAGCTGCCCATTTAGGCGGGAAACATAAACAAAACGGCGCGATCGAAGGAAAAAGTGTGAGCCAATAGGAACCGCAACGATGGCTATCACAATACTTATCCACCATGGAGCATTCATTCCCAAGCGTAATGCCAAAAGAATAATCATACCAGCAAAGAAAAGGATAGCACCGTAATCAGCAGGTTCTATATCAAGGCTGGCATTTTCCAACTTAGGTCTAATCCGATTTCCCCATTGGGATTCGTTCATTTTTCGGGAAAGGGAATCAGACCAGCTCTCTTTTTTAACCCCTTGTTCTTCAAACCAGCTTTGGATGTGCTCGTTCGCTTCATCCCGGCGATTTTTGATCGATAGGGCGTAATAAAGGGCCCAGACAAAGCAAAAGGCAGATCCAGCTGCTAATAAAGGGATCATGATGATTCGCTCCCTTCCACTGGCTGGAAGATCGCAGGGTCGACTGGAACGCCATATGCTTTCAGACGATCTAAACACTTGGGAAGAGTTCCTGTCGCTGTAAAGTACCCCTGAACCTTTCCTTCTGCAGTAACTCCAGTCTGCTTAAAGTGAAAGATGCTTTGTAGCTTGATTCTGCCATCTTTCTCTTGCGACATTTCAGCGATGTTTAACATTTTACGCTGGCCATCAGGGAGACGACCAATTTGGATGATCCAGTCAATCGCTCCGACCAAGTACTCCCGGATGATCGCAGAGGGAAGCTCTACCCCGGACATCATGACCATCCCTTCAATCCTTCGTAAGGCATCATCAGGACTATTGGCATGGACTGTGGTTAAAGATCCTTCGTGTCCGGTATTCATCGCTTGTAGCATATCGAAAGCTTCGGCACCCCGAACCTCTCCAACGATGATCCGATCAGGACGCATCCGCAGGGCGTTTCGGACGAGTTGGCGGATAGTTATTTCCCCTTTTCCCTCAACGTTGGCAGGACGGGCTTCCATCCCTGCGACGTGGGGGTGAGGGATCCGCAGTTCTGCCATATCCTCAATGGTGATGATCCGTTCATTCTCCGGTATAAAGCAGGCCAAAGCATTAAGTAGGGTCGTCTTACCGCTTCCGGTACCCCCAGAGATGATCAAGTTCATCTTGGCACGTACTAAACAGGTTAAAAAGTGAGCCATTTCTGGTGTCAAGCTGTTAAAGTTGATCAGGTCATCCAAACGAATCGGATCTTTACGAAACTTCCGGATGGAAAGGAGCGACCCATTTAACGCAATAGGGGGAATAACCGCGTTTACCCGGCTCCCGTCTGGCAGACGGGCGTCTACCATTGGGGAGCTCACGTCAACGCGCCGGCCCAATGGAGCAACGATCCGGTCGATGACGTTGCGTAGTGCTTCTTCGTCACGAAAGCGAATATCCGTGCGATGCAATCGCCCTTTTTTCTCGTAGTAGATGGAGTCGGGGCCATTGACGACAACCTCCGTAATCTCCTCATCCTCGAGTAAGGGTTCCAAGGGCCCATACCCCACGGACTCATCAATAATCTGGGTGATCAGTCGGTCCCGATCCATACGGGTGATGACTACTTGCTCATCAGCAAGATAGGTTCCGATCAACCGATCCAAGGTCATCCGCAGATCTGCCGGCTTCATCTGGGTGAGCTTCTCCAGATCCGTCTCTCGCAGGAGTCGCGCTTTAAAATGACGTGCCAGCTGATCGATTCGGTCGTCCTCCACCGGGTTTAACTTAGCCTCGGCGGAGATTTTCTTCTGTTGTGCTGCTTTTCGAGTTACAATACGATTGGAACGATTAAATAGTGACAAGTGTCATCCCCTCTTTATGAAGCTGACTGCTGTCTTTGTTGAGCCAATAGCCATTGGGCCACTTTTTGCAGGTCCTTTGCAAAAGTGGATAGGCGACGTTCTTTCGGAGCGGTACGAAGTGGCTTCCCGCGATTAATCGCTGGGAAAACACGTTTATCATCCTCCCGCAATTCTCCAATTACCGAGAAGGCGGGGAAATGCTGCTTTAGGTCTTTGGCACGCAATTCCGTATCCTTAGTCACCCGATTGATCAATAGATCAAATCTATTTGTCGTGTCAACCCCAATTTTATCAAAGAGGTCAATTGTTCGGCTTAATGCACGAATGGAAGGGGAATCTGCAGTCATCACATAGATGAGACGATCCGCCTCTTCCAGCGCAGTATAAACCAGCGAAGTCATCTCCGTAGGGAGATCAACCAAGATGTAATCGTAGTATAGGCGGGCAGTTCGCAGCAGTCGCTCTACATGTTTCTCCGTAATCTGCTCTGCTACCTCTGCATCTGCCGGGCTTACCAGGATTTCGATCTGTGACAAAGGTTCTACAGCCGTAACACTTCGAATGTGGTTATCGTTTAACTCATCCAATACCGGGGTCAAATCATACAGATTTCGTTCGTTCTCTACATTGAGATAGGTCTCCACGCCCCCGTACTGTAAATTCAGATCAACCAGTAATACACTCGCTTTAGAGTCAAGACCGATGGTTTGTGCAAGGGTTCCAGCAATTAGACTGCGGCCACAGCCTCCCTTGGCTCCATAGAAGGCAACAACTTGCCCACGGCCCCAGGTGAAACTAGCAGCAGCCTCTTTTTCTGGATCATGGGCTTGATGCACTTTGACTGCCCGCCCCAATACGTCGGACAAGGCATTGATTTCATCAGGGAGAAAAAGGATGTCAAAGGCACCTGCCCGACTGACGTCCCGAGCCCGGATATGATCTTCCCGCTCCATCAGGTAGACAATGAGTGCATCCGAAACCTCTTTCTTGATATAGGGCAATAGCTGTAAAACTGTATCATCCTGCTGTTCGTGTAAGATCACCAGATCCGGCTGTAACCGTGAGATTTCACGTCGCACCTCATGGGGTTGGATATGAATTAATTCAGCGAATAAATTCCCCACACGGGATTTGATATCTTCCACTTGAGCCGAATCTTCACTTACTACCAGCAGTTTTAAATCAACACTCATCTCGGATGTACTCCCTCCTGTTTTCCTGATCCATCAATGATAACTGTAAAGTTATGGGGTATTTCCTAACTGAGATTGTTGGTCCTCAGATCCCTCTTCCCCTTCTGTTTCCTCTTCCTCATCGGTTTCTACCTCTGCACTTTGCGGTGCCTTCAATACACGAATCGAAATCGCAAAGTTGGTTTCGTGAATAAGTTTACGGGCATTATTCAGGCTTAACTCCAGGCCTACTGCCTTTACGCCACCATTTTTATCATTAAGTGCAGTAACTACTTCTACATCTTTCATAAAGATTACTGTCTCTGTCTTGCCACTGTTTTGTTCACCACGGGATACAATGATATCCACCCGGTCATTGGCTTCGATGGCACCATCGAAGGAGACACGCTCAGATGCGGCCAACACAACCATCCGCCTCTTTGGTGATGTTAATTGGGTCACAGGCTTTAGCGTCTCCGAAGTTAACAAACTCCCTTCATTCAATGGAACAACAGAAACCATATTATCAATTTCTGCAATATTGGTTACCGCAGATGCCTGAACATATTTCTTAGGTACCTGAACAGCTTTAAAGTACTCTGGTTTCAGAGGCTCACGGGAGGCAATCTCCTGGTTGGCAACATAAATTGTAGTCATTCCACCTAACTTCGCATTCACGGCATCCACCTGTTGCATAAAAAGAACGCCTGCTGTAACAGCAAATAAGACAGCTAATACAGTAAAAATGATTGCTCTGCGCTTCGCATCTTGCATGGGGCATATACACCTGCTTATTTTGTTTTTTTATTTAGATTCCTACTAAAAATAAAAAAGCAGTTTGTACCGGAGTACACATCTTTGACCAAATATTTGCCACAAATTGACCTTTTCAAGTTAATCATATACGGGCTCTTAATCTTTTGCAATAGGTAAAATGAATGAATACATCCTTAATTCAACATTATTATACATATTTTTCATTTCCATGCAACAAAACATTTGATGATTATTATAAGATTCTTCCGTATTTTCCAATAGTTATGATCAGACGGATAAGATTTAAAAAGCCTTAGGCTTTATTCTTGTACCGGTTATGGAAAATCAAGATGTTGCACCTTGTCTTCTATATAAAAGGGGATACCTTCTGGTATTCCTCTTCTTATCCAAATACTTGTACTCCATAAGTAAGTAATGTTCCAGCTAAAATAAAAGGAGCGAAGGGAAATTCACTGCGCATTTCAATCTTTCGACGCTGAATCAGGCGAATTATAATCATGAAAACTGCTGCTATAACATGAGAAAATAGGAATATGTAAAAAAATTTTTCAAAGCCCATCATCAGGCCGATCATTCCAAAAAGTTTAATGTCGCCTCCCCCAATCGCTCGCCCACCGGTAAGTATGGCAATCGTAGCAAGGATAAAAGCCGCACCCAAACCCGTTAGAAGGTATTCCCACCAGGGTCCTTCTTGAAACCATATACAAAAAATGAGGGCAAAAAGTGATCCAACGATAATAACCCGATCGTAAATCAATCGCTCTCGTAAATCAGTTACTGTGGCGTAAATTAATAGAGCAATTAACACTAGAAATACAATATGTTCTGCCACCCATCGCTCATCCTCTATTTGTCTTGGAAGTTGTAACCATGTTTCTTATTTATATATTATAGGCATTGCCTAAATTAAAAACAAGTAGTTTTTCAATCAAGCAAATCTATTCTTTTAGTCGCCAAAATTGCTTTTATAGCAAAAAATCCAAGGCTCCTATACCCTCAATTGATTGAAAACTAGAGAAAATTAACCTTTACAGGATGGGAATTCATATCAGCCCACTAAATAAAATGATTGCCCAGGTCCCCACCTTTTTAGCAGAACCTGGGCTTTCTTCTTTACCCCCGCATGAGGGGAAAGAGAAGTACATCACGAATCGATGGACTATCTGTAAGAAGCATGACCAGACGGTCAATTCCAATTCCTAGACCACCAGTAGGAGGCATCCCATACTCCAAGGCTTCAATAAAATCTTCATCCATTGGATGAGCTTCCTCATTACCAGCGGCTCGTTCTCTTAGCTGTGCTTCAAAGCGCTGTCGCTGATCAATGGGATCGTTTAACTCTGTAAAAGCATTGGCATGCTCTCGTCCCACGATAAACAGCTCAAAACGATCTGTAAAGCGAGGATCTTTATCATTTTTACGTGCCAAGGGAGAGATTTCTACGGGATGGCCATAAACAAAGGTTGGCTGAATCAGCTTCTCCTCTACCTTTTGTTCAAAAAATTCATTTAGGATATGACCGTAGGTCATCGCCGGAGTTACTTCAATCCCGTGCTCCTTGGCTAGTCGATGTGCTTCCTCATCAGAGGATACGGTTAAAAAGTCGACACCTACATGTTCCCGTACCAGCTCTACCATCGACTTCCGGTCCCAAGGCGGTGTCAGGTCAATCTCTTGCCCTTGATATGTAATTTTCGTCGAACCGAGTACCTCCTCAGCTACATGGGCAACCAGGGACTCTGTCAGGTTCATAATATCCTGATAGTCTGTAAAAGCCGCATACAGCTCCAACATCGTAAATTCAGGATTATGACGAGTGGAGATCCCCTCATTCCGATATACCCGTCCGATTTCATACACCTTTTCCAATCCACCAACAATCAGGCGCTTCAAATGAAGCTCCAGGGCAATCCGCATATAAAGATCCATGTCCAATGCATTGTGGTGAGTAATAAAAGGACGTGCGGCGGCGCCACCTGCGATATTGTGTAGCGTAGGTGTTTCCACTTCCAAATAACCACGATCATCCAAATACCGACGGATTGAGCGCAAGATCTGGGTACGCCGGATAAACGTATCCTTTACCTCTGGGTTCATGATTAAATCGAGGTAACGTTGACGATAGCGAAGCTCTACATCTCTCAACCCGTGGTACTTCTCTGGCAGGGGGCGTAAAGATTTGCTTAAAAATGCGATCTTCTCCGCCTTTACAGTAGTTTCACCCCGATTGGTCTTGAAGACAGTGCCGCTAATCCCGAGCCAATCTCCAATGTCCGCGATACGAAAAACTTGATATGCTTCTTCTCCTACTTCATCGAGGCGAACATAGATCTGGATTCGTCCACTAATGTCTTGGAGATGGGCAAAGGAGGCTTTCCCTTGTCCTCGTTTGGCCATGAGGCGACCAACGATTACAGCTGCTGGCTCTAACTCTTCCAGCTCTTCTTTGGTCCGTTCCCCATAAGCTTGCAAGATTTCCTCTGCGGTATGAGTTCGTTCAAAACGGTGACCAAAGGGATCAATCCCTTTTTCCCGAAGTGTATCTAACTTATCCCGGCGAACCTGCAAGAGTTGGTGCTGTTCTTCTTCCCGGCTCATACTTCGTCCTACCTTTCATAAAAAATATAATTTGATGGTTGTTTCAGTCATTATACCTTCGCCAAGTAGACAGGTTAAGCAAGTTGTCGATGTTGGATTACGCCGCAAAAGACGCTTTGTGCCTAACACTTTCTTGGCTTCTTTGTCCCTCTTTACATTACTAGTCATAGCGGTATATAACGGCTTGAATTCTATCACTACCTAGACACCTTAATCTGATAAGTGGTTGGCCGTACCATTCCTTCCTGAGATAGGGGGGAAAGAAGTTCATCAATCCGCTGATTTTTCCCAGGGATCAACAGGTTACCTGCAATATCCCGCAGTGGTATTAAAACAAAAGGCCGTTCACACATTCGTGGATGGGGAATGATCAAGTCTTCCTGATGAATGATCTGGTTTTTATATAACAAAATATCTAAATCTAGTGTACGTGGTCCCCAACGTATTTTCCGTTCCCGCTGCTGTTCCGCTTCTATCCGTTGCAGCTCATTCAATAACGCCTCTGGGGAAAGAGATGTATGAAGAGCCACAACCATATTCAGAAAATCAGGTTGCTCGATGAATCCTACAGGCGTTGTTTCATAAATTGGGGAAAGACGAGTTACTTTCATCTCTGGGTGACGATTCAACTGGTCCACTGCTTGTTGAAGATGAAGGAAGCGATCACCGAGATTGGATCCCAATCCAATATAAACAGTCATGACCGACTCCGTGAAATTTCCACCCCAACGGAACGGTAATGTCCCGGTATTGGCGGGTCTGGCTTGGTAACCCGAACAGTAACTTTCTTTAATAAAGGAAAGGTTTCTAATAACCTTCCGGCGATCCTTTCAGCCAATGCCTCAATCAAAGCATACGGCTTTCCTTCTACTTCTTCCTGAACCAGTTGATATACCTCGGCATAATCGACTGTTTTTCCCAGATCATCCGTCTTTCCAGCGGGTGCTAAGGGAAGTGCCAATTCAAGGTCTACGAGAAATCGCTGTCCCAATTTATTCTCCTCGGGGAAGGCCCCATGGTACCCATAAAACATCATCTCACGAAAAAATATTTTGTCCAACTGGCCCCCTCCTCATTGTTCCAGCGGTCCATATAGAATCGCATCGGTCATCCGACAAACACGTACCATTTCCCGCACATCATGAACTCGCACAATGCGGCATCCTTTAGCAATTCCTAGGGCTACTGTTGCCGCTGTTCCCTCAATCCGTTCCGTTGCTGGCAAGCCAAGCGTATGACCGATCATGGATTTGCGAGAGGTTCCTAAGAGTACTGGATAACCCAGCTGTACAAAACGCTCCAGATGGCGCATCACCACTAAGTTTTCTTCATAGCTCTTAGCAAAGCCGATCCCAGGATCTAAAATGATCTGCTCCTTACGTATCCCCGCTCGACGGGCAATCGCCACACTTTCCATGAGATCAAAGATCATATCAGGAATAAGACGATCGTACCGAGCTTCCTTTCGATTATGCATGATAATTACCGGTACATCAAATTGAGCGACCACTTTGGCCATCTGCGGGTCATGCTTGAGTCCCCAGATATCATTAACAAGATGGGCTCCAGCAGCCAAGGCTTGCTTTGCCACTTCTGCTTTATAAGTATCGACAGAAATGGGTACATCTATTTCCTTGGCAAGGACTTCGATCACAGGAATAATCCGTTCCAGCTCTTCTTCTAGGGAAACTGGAGTCGCCCCGGGACGGGTCGATTCCCCTCCCACATCGAGGATATCAGCCCCTTCCTTTACTAGTCGATGCGCATGTTCCAATGCACGATCCACTTGATTGTATCGTCCCCCATCGGAAAAGGAATCGGGGGTAACATTGAGAATACCCATGACCAAGGTACGGCGATGAAGAGGCAACTCATAAGGACCGACACGTAAGGGTTGATTGTATAAACTTTGGGTACTTTTATCGGAAGCTGTCACTAGGGCTTCTCCTCCTGCAACACTATGTCATCATAAACAGTAAAAAACAGGTACTCTCGATAAATCCCCGTCCATTCTTTTAAGTTTACACCAAAACAAGGGAGGGTCAACTCCACTGTCAAAATGCTTCTTTTCATCAAACAGCTATTCTCCGCAATTCCTGTTGACATAAAAAAAGTCCGATCCATAGGATACGGACAAATATTTTCTAGGAGTCATTAACTTGTATCTAAGTGGGGAAACGAGAAGCGAGGAAAGATGGATGTGAGGCAAATCACGATCAGCTTCGGATCGATTACTCTTCTTCAAACTGATACAACTCAGTTGATAGATAACGCTCTCCTGTACTTGGGAGGACAGTCACTACTTTCTTTCCTTGACCCAGACGACGGGCTACTTTTATCGCAGCATCAATCGCTGCACCTGAAGAGATACCGGCTAAGATTCCTTCTTCTCGAGCCAACCTGCGGGCCCAATAGAAAGCATCTTCATTTGTTACCTTAATAACCTCATCATAAATCTTTGTATCCAAAATCTCAGGAACAAATCCCGCACCAATTCCCTGAATCTTGTGTGGTGATGGATCTCCACCTGATAAGACGGGCGAAGCACTAGGCTCCACTGCTGCGAGGTAAATACCCGGAATTTTCTCCCGCAGAACTTGTCCGACACCGGTAATTGTGCCACCGGTTCCCACCCCTGCTACAAAAGCATCCAAATGTCCATCCATCTGCTCCAATATTTCATTGGCGGTTGTCTCCCGGTGGATGGCGACATTAGCAGGGTTTTTAAATTGCTGAGGGACAAAATACTCAGGATGTTCACGAGCAATCTCTTCGGCTTTTGCGATAGCCCCTTTCATTCCTTCTGCCCCAGGGGTCAGAACAAGTTCAGCTCCATAAGCGCGAAGCAGATTACGACGCTCAATACTCATTGTATCGGGCATAACAAGCAAAGCGCGATATCCTTTGGCGGCGGCCACCATGGCCAAACCAATTCCTGTGTTCCCACTCGTCGGTTCCAGGATGGTATCTCCTGGTTTCAGCTTCCCTTTTCTCTCCGCATCTTCAATCATACTCAGGGCAATTCGATCCTTTACACTGCCCCCTGGATTTAAAGATTCCAATTTCACATAGATATCAGCATCTGCCTTACTTACCAGTCGATTAAGCCGAATCATAGGCGTTTGACCAATTAGCTCCCACAGATGGTTTGCTACCCGTGACATTAAGAATATCCCCCTATTCCCAGTTGACTTATAGGTTTTATTAGCTTTATCTTAACAAAGAATCAATCCTTCTGTCAACGAACATATTGAATAAGGATATTCTCTCCAAAAGGGATGGAAGTTATTTCTTATTGTTCTTACTTAATAATTATGGATGATGATGTTATTAAAAGAATCAATCTGTCGCTTTGATTTACATCCGATAGTGATACTCAATTAATTGAGAAAACTATTGAATAGTGATATCTCCCAGATCCTACTACAGCCACAAAAAAACCACCTCGCTGGGTGGTTAAGAATCATAAGACTTCAATCTACTTTTTAAGGTACTTCATAGGATCTAGTATCTTTCCATCTCTTCGAATTTCAAAGTGAAGATGAGGACCTGTGGAATTCCCGTATTGCTTGGTCAGGAATGAACTAAACATTCCTAAAATACCATCAAATGTGTAGGCCACAGGGACGTAAATTAGAAGTTGATAAAAAAAGCAAGTTTATCGTCAGATATTTTAACAATAAACTCGGTCGGCTATGTAAAAAGCCAGTATCATCTGCATGCTGGACAGTCTTTTTCCATTCCTTTTGAAACCCCGATTTATGCAACTGCTGGATTGGTGTAATTCTGGTTATAAGGGAGTGGATAGGTAATCTTACAGACGAGCACATACTACCTAACCACTCCCTTGGCTTTCCCTGATGTTCAGCTTTGTGAAGAGAATGATTCTCCCAGAAACTCTGTATTCGGGTATCTTTGTTATTCCTTACCTTCCTGCTCTAGCTCTTGTAACATTTTTTCCAATTCCTCACGGTTAAAAAGGTATTTCTCATTGCAAAAATGGCAGATCGCCTCAGCCTCTCCTTGTTCGATCAAGGATTTCAGTTCTTCCTTACCCATACTGCGAAGAATTGCACCTAATCGAGAACGGGAGCAAGTACACTGAAATCGCAGTGGAGTTTGCTGCAGGATCCGGATCTCTCCCATAATCTCCTGTAACAATCCTTCAGGCGTAATGCCCCCTTGAAAACGATCGGTGACAGAAGAAATTGCAGCGATTCGCTCTTCCAGCTGAGTAATGGTTTCCTCCCTGGCATCAGGGAGCACCTGAATGATAAAACCCCCAGCAGTCAGAATTGAGGCATCTCGATCTACCAATACGCCTACCCCTACTGCAGATGGAATCTGCTCAGATTCTGTAAAATAAGCGGTAAAATCCTCTCCTAATTCACCGGAGATCAGCTGAATGCTTCCCCGTTGGGGTTCCCTCAGGCCTACATCTTTGATGACATGAAGCATCCCAGCACCTACTGCTTGGGCTACATCCAGTTTTCCTTTTTCATTGAGGGGAAGATCGACGCTTGGATTACCAACATAGCCCCGTACTGATCCACGACCATCTGCCTGAACAACGATCTGTCCCAATGGGCCGGCACCTTGTACGCGGATGGTGACCCGGTGCTCCTCTTCTTTTAACATCGCCCCCATCATCGCAGCCACAGTAGCGGTCCGTCCCAGGGCTGCACTCGCTACAGGCCAAGTATGATGCCTTTTTTGGAGTTCACTCACCAAGTGTGCAGTATAAGCTGCTACCCCACGAACCGTCCCATCACTGGATAAAACCCGAATGACATAATCCTTGATTGGAATCACATCCTTTCGTTCTATTACTGACACTTATCTACTGTGCTTTATAACAAAAATTAACAATTCCGCTCATAAATCCGCTTTAAGCCCCGCAAGGTAAGAAGTGGGTCCACCTGGTCGATAGTGGTTGCCTCAGAGCAGATCAATTCTGCCATTCCTCCTGTGGCAACTACCGTTGGCTTTTTGGAGAGAAGTTTTTTCATCCGCGTCACAATTCCATCGACAATACTTACATAACCAAAAAAGACACCTGCCTGGATGGCAGTAACGGTATTCCGTCCTACTACGCTTTCCGGTTTGACAATTTCCACCCGAGTCAACTTGGCCGCATGTTGGTACAAGGCTTCGGTAGAAATTCCTACACCGGGAGTAATTGCCCCACCTATATAATGGCCCTGTTCATCGATAAAACAAAAGGTGGTTGCAGTACCAAAGTCGACAATAATCACGGGGGCACCATATTGTTCGATCGCTGCAACCGCATTAGCAATCCGGTCGGCTCCAACCTCTCGCGGATTATCATATTTTATATTAAGCCCGGTCTTTACTCCTGGACCTACGACAATCGGTTTTTGTTGAAAATATTTCTCTGACAATTTCTTTAGTACATGGGTTAAAGGAGGTACAACGGAGGAGATGGCTACTCCATTAATTTTCTTTGGGTCAACTCCAGCGTTTTGAAACAGGCTTTGAATCAACATTCCATATTCATCTTCCGTCGCATTGGGATTGGTTTGTAAACGCCAATGGGAAATTAACTCCTCCCCCTCATAAATACCCAATACAATATGGGTATTGCCTACATCCATTACCATTAACATTGTCTCACCTGCTTTCCGTCAAAAATTCACACCCATCATAGCAAGAAGCGAAAATGAATTCAATTTATAAATTGAAGCATCTCTTACCTCCGTAGCTGCTATTTCACAGTACCTATAGGCTAGCATAAGATAAAGGGAATCACCTAGAGGTGTTGTGGTTAATTGGCTTTAAAATTATGGGTTTTCACAACACTTCTGGAAGCAGTGGGGGGATTAAAAATCGAAATGGAACGTTACGGAGATCGCATGGAGCTCCGTCTACTGGACGAAATTTTGTTTTGGAGTGTTCAAGGGAGAGAACATGCCACGGTATTGAAGGAGTTACTGCATACTGAGAAGCCCTTTAGAGAAAGGCTAAGCCGCTTTGAAGAAAAAATGGGAAAAGTGGAAGGGAAAGCAATAAAACAGACTGAAAGCTTGGCTCGCTTCAATTACTGCAGTCCTCACCTACAACCTCAGACCATTCGTCTTGCCCATAAGGCTTACAAAGTAAATAAAAAGTTTGTTCTATTTTTACGTGTTTTCTTACAAGAAAGCAAGGCTGCGAAAAATCCTGTCGCCCGAACGTTGGTTAACCATATAAAAAATGAGACAGAATATTTTCTTGGTATTATTAAAGGCTTAGGAATCCATAAACCAAAAAAATTAAAAAAACCAAAAATCATGGAATCACCACACAGCCCCGACTTCTAGAGCTGGCTTAGGGCCAAGGGAGTGTAAGGCAATGGAGTGTCTCTTGCACTAAAGCCGCAATAGCACCAAGCCGAACACTCCCAGGTTCCTTAACCTAGTGCATTCCATTAAAACAATCCATATACCCGACCTTCCTGGTCTACATCCATAGATAATGCAGCAGGATGTTTAGGCAATCCCGGCATCGTCAACACATCTCCTGTCAGCACCACAAGGAATCCTGCACCAATCCGAGGGTGAATTTCTCGTACATGAAGTGTAAACCCCTCCGGGCGTCCAAGAAGAGTTGGATCATCCGAGAGGGAATACTGGGTTTTTGCTACGCAGATCGGTAACTCATCCCAACCCTGGCGCTCACAGGTTTGAATTTGCCGTTTGGCTAAAGGGGAATAGGAAACATCCGCAGCACCATAAACCTCATGAGCAATCGCCTCAATTTTATCCTGAATTGGTTGTTTTGTATCATAAAGCAAGCGAAAATCTTTCCTTGGAGAAGCAGTTAGCCGAATCACTTCCCGAGCCAATCCCTCTCCTCCTTTTCCCCCTTTCTCCCAAACCTCACTCATCGCGAAGGGAATCCCTTGTTCCTCACACCACCTACGAACAACTTGTATCTCTTCCTCTGTATCCGTCCCAAAGCGGTTTAATGCAACTACATAAGGCACCCCAAACCGATCCATAATATCAATATGTTTGGCTAAATTGCCGATGCCACGAGCCAGGGCTGCTGGATTTTCCTGATCAAGCTCATTCCTGTTCATCCCTCCATGCATTTTTAAGGCTCGTACCGTAGCCACCACAATCGCCACATCCGGGGTTAGTCCGCCAATCCGACTCTTAATATGAAAAAACTTTTCCGCCCCCAAATCGGCACCAAAACCGGCTTCTGTCACTGTATAATCGGACAACTTAAGGGAAAAACGGGTTGCAACTAAAGAACTGCAGCCATGGGCAATATTAGCGAAAGGTCCTCCATGGACAAAGGCTGGGGTATTTTCAAGAGTTTGAACCAGATTCGGTGCCAATGCATCCTTCAATAGGAGTGTCGCTGCTCCTTCCGCTCCCAAATCGGATACCGTCACAGGACTTTTGTCAAAGCGGTACCCAATCACAATCCGCCCAATTCGCTCTTTCAAATCGGTAAGATTTTGGGCCAAACAAAGCACCGCCATCAATTCTGATGCAACTGTAATATCAAAGCCATCTTCACGAGGCATCCCATGGGCTGGGCCTCCCAGGCCAATCACCACACGTCGTAAGGCACGATCATTCAAATCCATGACCCGTTTCCAAATTATTCGGCGAGGATCAATCTCCAACTGATTTCCTTGGTGAAGATGATTATCCAGTAACGCGGCAATCGCATTGTGAGCTGAAGTAATTGCATGCAAATCACCTGTAAAGTGCAAATTAATCTCT
>CALJVA010000149.1 GCA_937975135.1 uncultured Thermoactinomycetaceae bacterium
AAAAGATTTTCAGTTTCTTCAATTATTTGAATAAGTTAATGAGGATTTATATATACCATCCATTAATATCGGAAAAGTAAGATCCAATTGTCGAGCAAAAGCACCTGCTGTAACCTCTGATTCTGCAATATTTACCGCAAGAACCTCAAAACCATGGGACTGATATTTGTCATACATTTCCTGAATGGCTGGCATTTCATCTCGACAAGGAGCACACCAGCTCGCCCAAAAGTTAATCAGTACCCCTTTTCCCCGTAAATCACTCAACTTCATCTTTTTGCCATCTAAGGTTTTTAGTTCAAAATCTGGAGCTTCTTCGCCAATTTCCAGTGGTGGAGATTCTTCACTTACAGCTTGATAGATGGCAAATCCAATCAATCCTGCCATTATGATTACTAAGATAAGCCGAACCCAGTAGCGATACTTTTTATTCATTTTTGTTCACATCCTTCCGCTTCTGAACCATAAACAAGGTTACTTTCATCATTATAAACTACAACTGGGGAATTTCCAGTGACAACAAAAGAAACCCTCATATCATTGAGGGTTTCCTATTCTCAATTCACTATCTTGGCCCATGAATAATTCCTGTATTCCAGATAGCATTGTAAATCGTGTGGTGACTCCTCTTGATACAAAATTACTAGAATTACATTACCTTTAGAAATACTACTCTATCGACTTTTTACTAACAATTCTAGTGCCTCTTGCACCAATTGATCTGTATCGCCATCTTTTCCTTTTTCGAGCTCCTTACGGATACACTGTTCAAGGTTGGTTCCTACAATATATGCCATTGCGCGATCCAAGGCCGTACGGATTGCTGACATTTGGGATATAATTTCTTTACACTCTTTTTGCTCATCCATCATGCGTATAACGCCCCGTACCTGTCCTTCGATCCGACGAAGTCGATTCCTCATATCTTCCCGGTACTCCATCTTCTCACCTCCAACGATCATCCCCTACCACTTTCTTATAGTATATCACCATTTAAAAGGAATCACGAAGAAAGAGGGTATGGCCAAGCCTGAATTCCACCGTGCAAATTGTATACTTTATACCCTGCTTTTTTTAATTGTCGAGCGGCAATTGCACTTCGTGAACCACTGCGACAATAAAGATAAAGGGGCTCATCTTTATCCCACTTTTTCGTAATCTGATTCACTTGACTTAGGGGAATATTGATCGCATCAGAAAGATGGCCACTCTGAAATTCATGAGGCTCACGAACATCGATCAATGGTCCGGGATGCTTTTTTCGCATCTTTAGAAACGATTCTGGAGAAAGATTTTCAATTCCAGCAAACATCATGATACGCCATAAAAAAAAGATGCCAATTGTAGCCACCAAAAGCCATCCCCATATACGGATCTTCATCCACTCCTTGTTAATTATTATAAAGATGAAGAACACATTTCTCTTGTAAAATGTTGACTGTAAAATTGCCGCAAAATGGTTCACTTATTTTTCTCTGTTATAAGGGAAATTATCCTGCTGATGGGACACAAGGTTATATAAATAAGTTCACTTTTGCATCATAAGCTTCACCGAGATATGTTGCCACCCCTCCATATTCAATCCCATCTATCAGTTCATCCTTGCCTATTCCAAGTACATCCATCGACATCGTACAAGCAACAATCTTAATATCCAATTCTTGCGCCAATTGCATCAGTTCAGGAAGGGTTGAAATATTTTTTTGCTTCATCACTTTTTTCATCATTCTACTTCCCAAGCCACCCATGTTCATCTTGGAGATCCCCAATTTATTAGGTCCTTTGGGCATCATCTTACCAAACATCTTCTCCATCCAACTCTTCTTCTTCTTACTTGTATAGTTTTCTTTTCGTAAGATATTTAATCCCCAGAAGGTGAAAAACATCGTTACCTGGCCACCCATAGCAGCAGAACCCGTTGCAATAATAAAACTAGCAATCGCTTTATCTAAGTCTCCACTAAATACTACGAGTGTAGTATTGTTATTCTCTTTTCCCATAGTTTCACACTCCTTATCCATATACATATACTAGTATGGGTATTTTAACACGGCAAATTCTCTTGTCAAGTCAGCTCCCTCGGAAAGGATGAGTTTCTTAAAATAGGTTCTAACGTAATTGACGAATCACTCCAACATTCCTTCTGCTTCTATGGATTGTAAAGCTTCATGTAGGGATTGAAAGGCGATCTCACCATACTTTTCCGGCCAACAGGCCTTTGTCACCAAATCTCGAATTGATCCTTTTATCCCTACAAGGAGAAAGGAGATACCTTTTTCCCGATAGCGATCAATGATCCTTTCCCAAGTATCCACCGAGATCCCATCCATATCATTTACACCACTAAAATCCAGTATAATCCATTGAAGTTTTGGCCGCTGATCAACTTCAGCACGCAGTTTTTCTTCTAGAAAAGCCATGTTGGGATAGTAGAGAGAAGCATCCATGCGGAAAATCAAAATATCTTCCTCTGTCTTCACTTCAGGATCATGAGCGATATTGTGAAAAACATTTTGTTTCGATAGATCACCTAGCACAGCTGTATGCGGACGAGCACTTCGAGCGATAAAAACTAGTAAAGAAACTGCCACTCCCAACAAAATGCCATCCTCGATTCCCAAAACCAGTGTAGCAACAAAGGTAATCAATAACGTCCATCCATCCACTTTTTTTAGCTGAAACAAACGTTTTGCTTCCTTAACATCAATCAAACCAAATACTGCCACCATAATGATCGCAGCAAGAACGGTCCGTGGCAGATAGTAGAATACTGGGGTAAAAAAGAGAAGGGTAAGGAAGATGAGAAATACTGTGATCATCGATGCCAATCCGGTTCGCGCTCCAGATTGGTAGTTCACTGCTGAGCGGGAAAAGCCTCCTGTAACTGGATACGAAGAAAAGAATGATCCGACAATATTGGCTAAGCCAAGTGCTCGTAATTCTTTGTTAGCATCCACTTGATAATTTTCTTTCGATGCAATTGCTTTTGCGATGGCAATCGACTCCATATATCCAATAAAAGCAATGGTAAGTGCTATTGGAAAAAGCGAAGTGATTGACTCCATACTAAATGCCGGTAGAGAAAATCTAGGAATCCCCTTCGGTATATCGCCTACAATTTTGACTCCCCACTGGTCCAATTGAAAAAGGTAAACGATCAAGGTACTGCCAGCGACAACAAGGAGCGGAGCTGGAAAACGAGGGGCAACTCGCTTAAGAAAGACCATTACAGCGATACTCCCCAATCCAAGCAAGAAGGTAAGCGGATGAATTCCAGAGAACTGCTGGGCTGCTAGAAGCAGCAAGACAAACACATTTTCCGATTGGGGCAGTTCAAACCCCAAGAGGTGATTCAATTGGCTCAACCCGATTATGATCGCAGCGGCAGATGTAAATCCGCTAATCACCGCATGGGATACAAAGTTAACCAGCACCCCAAGGCGTAATAACCCCAAAATAAGCTTGATTACACCGACCATTAAGGACAGGAGAAAAACATAAGCTATATATTCATCTGTTCCTGGTTCCGCAAGAGAGGAGACTCCGCTGAAAACCAACAAGGATACGATTGCCACAGGACCTACCGCCAATTGTTTTGAAGAACCGAGCAAGGCATATACAAACAAGGGGATGGTTGCAGAGTACAACCCAATAACGGGGGGCAAACCTGCAAGCATGGCATAAGCCATCCCTTGAGGAATTAACATTACAGCAACAATCATCCCTGCCGATACATCACCAGATAAATCCTCTTTATTATAATTGGGTAACCATTGCAATGCGGGAATAAAAGCCTGGATTCGGCCCATATCACCACCCCTTTCTTTACAAACGTCAAACTTGAAAAGAGGGAAAGGGTTCTCCTTTCCCTATTGCCTTGTTACCCTTTTTTTACATAAAAGGTGTAAATCCCACCTTCTTCAAAGTGATTGAGTAGCTCATGGTTTGTTTGCTTTACCCAGCTTTGAAAGTCCCGAACTGAACCTTGATCCGTTGTTTCCAGTTTCTTAACTTGTCCGCTCTCCAGCTGATCCATCGCTTTTTTCGCCCGAACAATCGGCATTGGACAAGACAATCCTTTGGCGTCAACAATTACATCTGCTTTCATGATTTATTCCTCTCCTTTTATCCATGGTGATGAACTGCGCATCGATTGGGTCCAATTTCCAACTCCGTGGCTTCTTCCTCACTCACCCGCTTCTGCCCTTTGTTGATCTCGATAATCGTTTCATAATTTGGCGGTGTTTGCATCTGAGCCGATCCAGCCACAATTTCTGTAAACTCTTCCTTAGTAATTTCCTGCATTGCGCGGTTATTTTTGCGGATATCCCCCAACAAAGCCCCCACAATCCCATTCTCATTCATTTCTTGAATATCAGCATAATGGGCAGGCAACACCAAAATGTCATCGGCTAGATTGCTCAACTTTTGGAATACTGTATCATAGAGCATTTCCGCCCATTCATAGGCTTTACCGCCCAAGTCGGGACGGCCAAGTCCACCGACGAAAATCGTATCACCAGACAGCATAAAACGATCGTTTACCAAGAAAGATACACTTCCCGGTGTATGTCCCGGCGTCTCAATGGCTAGCACTTCTACTTCCACATTTCCAAACTGAATATGCTTATGCTCTTCCAGTGGCTTATAAGGGTAGGGAGGTACCCCTTGCAGATCACTACGTGTAATGTAATACTCTCCACCGGTTTTTTCTGCTATTGCTGGTCCTCCGGAAATATGGTCTGCATGGAGGTGCGAATCTAAAATATGCTTTACATTGGCACCCTCACGCTCTACGAGCTCCAGATATACATCAATGTGACGGTTGGGATCCACAATGGCAGCTTCTCCTTCGGAAATGATTACATAGGAAAGACAACCTTTGGCTGGACGAATGACCTGGTAGATTTTCATTTGATCATCCTGATAAACCAACACATCGTTGTATACTTGGCTCCAAGCTTTCATTCCGCCTGTAAGGGATGCAACTTTGTACCCTTTTTTCTCCAAGAGTTCCGCTACATATTCCGAAGATCCCCCTTTGGCGCAAACGGTGACTACCTGGGTATCTTTGGGAATTTGATCATCCGCAACATTTTCGTTATCGAGAAAATCAAAGTAAGGTATATTGATGGAAGTAATTTTCTGTCCTTCGATCTTCCAATCCTTATAATCCTCCTCATTACGCACGTCAAGAATTAAGAGGTCTTCACCTTTGTTCATCTTATCCAACATTTGCCTTGCAGTGATTGTTGGTACCGCCATTTTATTTCCTCCTTTGAAAAAGAACCTATCTTCCTTTAATCACTTTTCACTGTGGGACCTGTCCATTCATTCATTCCGGGAACCACATTCCTTACGTGTTTAAATCCATTTTCACTTAAAATTCTGCAAGCGAAATCGCTCCGGTTTCCGGAACGACAGATCACCCAGGTCTCCTTTTCTGGATCAAGTTCCGCCAATCGCTTCTTTAACTCTCCTAGAGGAATCAAACGAGCACTAGGAATATGAGAAAAAGCATATTCCATAGGTTCCCGAACATCGATCAACTGTAGATCCTTGTCCTGCCAACGTTCTTTAAGTTGTTTCAAGTCAACCACATGGGGAAACCTTTGCTCCTCTTGGGTCTCCTCTATGGAGATTTTTCGTAAATAATGATGGATGACTCCATTTTCTTCACGGTTACCTAAATACTGATGACCCATACGGGTGGACCAACTTCGCAAATCGGCAACCGACCCCTTGTCCGTTGCTTCTACTTCCAGTACTTGACCAGGTTCCAACTGCTCCATCATCTTTTTGGTTTGCACTACGGGCATGGGACAGGAAAGACCTTTGCAATTTAGCTTGTGATCCACTTTATAGTGCATATAGGCACCTCCTTTTAAGAATTAGGCTCGCTTTGTAATACCTATACCCGTATATGTATATTACTCAGTTTAGAGGACTTTGTCAACTTGAATCGATAGAGTAATTTCTTCACCCTTTACTTAGGACAGATACTTTTATGAATATTATTAAAACGTATTTTGTGTTTTTTGGTTAAAAAAAGAAGGAATTCAGTCCTCAATCGTTAATATATGGGAGAGTCCATTTTCTGCCAAGACAAACTAGCAACAGAAAGGTGAGATTCATATGAAAACCGGTAAGATCTCTCTCCAAAAAGCTGCATTTAGTTTATTACTAGCATTATTCCTTGTAACATCCTTTAGTCATCCAACAATGGCTCAGTCTAAACAATCATTATCCACTCAAATTACCAACAACGATCAATCGATCATCTTTACCAAACTCAATGAGAAAGTATGGGTCCACACATCTTTTAATGAATGGAACGGCACAATCTATGATCACAATGGGTTAATCGTTTTAACTTCCAAGGGAGCTGTCCTCATTGATACGGCATGGGACTCAGGAGGAGACTATCAAAAAACTGAAGAGTTGTTAAGAATGATCAAGAAGCACTTCAAACAAAAGGTTCATTTAGCTATCGTAACCCATGCTCATGACGATAGCATTGGTGGCATTCAGGCATTACTCAATCAGGGAATCGATGTACACAGTACAAAGCTTACCGCAAAGCTAGCTAAAGAATATGGATATCCTTCACCCAGACCTACACTGGATAAAAAACCACTGCTTAAAGTGGGCGACACTGTGGTTGAGACCTACTACCCTGGAGAGGGTCATTCACCAGATAACATCACAGTCTGGCTACCTCAACATAAAATATTATTTGGCGGATGCCTGATCAAATCCCTAGACGCGACAGATCTTGGTAACACTGCTGATGCAAATATTCAACAATGGGGACCCTCCGTCAGAAAAGTCATCAAAAAATACCCACAGGTCAAAACAGTGATCCCTGGACATGAAAGTTGGGGAGATAAGAAGTTGCTCTTTCATACACTGTATCTGATAAAACAACATCAACAAAACCAACCGTAAGGATCTTAAACGATTTCAATAAAAATTCTCCTTTTCGATCTTCCGAGAAGGAGGTTTTTTTATGTTTTGGGAGTAACTCAAAATGAATAATTCAGGTAAGATAGCAAAGAGAGGAACGTATTAACGAAAGGAGTATTTGATGAACTATCAAGTATCATAAATATGCCGATATCCGATCATGAAACATCATCGTAGATTTTATGAAAAATGCGGTTTCACCTTTAGTTCAGGTAGAGTATGGAAAAAATAGTATTGAAAGATAATAAAAAACGCTTGAGATGAGTCAAGCGTTTTTTATACTAAAATAAACATTATTTATTTGTTGTTCTCCTTAAAAGCCGATAAACCCTCCATATAGTTCAACCAACCACTGAGTGATCACTGTCATTTGATCAAAGTATAGGAGGATCCCAAAAAGCACCATCAGTGCCCCGCCCACCTTCATAATCTTTTCGGAGTACTTTAAAATCCACCGGGTTCGACCAATAAAGAAGGCCATGACAAAAAAGGGAATCGCAAAGCCAAGCGTATAGGCTGTAATATATCCCAGACCTACACTTGGATTGGTCGCAGAAAGAGTGAGTACAGATCCCAAAATGGGGCCAACACAAGGAGTCCATCCTGCGGCAAATCCGATTCCGATCAGCAATGAACCAATATAGCCACTTCGCTTGCGCGTGATTTCAAACCGCTTTTCACGCATCATAAACGCCGGCTGAATTACCCCCATCAAAAACAATCCCATTACAGCGATCAATACACCGCCTAACATACGGATCAGATTTTGATATTCGATAAACATTTTTCCCAACCATGTAAATGAGAAACCCAAGGCATAAAAGATCAAAGAGAATCCTAGGATGAAAAACAATGTATTAAACATTGTTGAGCGCCGCATCTCAGCCGGTTGTGACTTCTCCTGTAACTGTCCTACAGAAACACCTGTGATATACGAAATGTAAGAAGGATAAAGGGGCAGAACACAGGGAGAAACAAAGGAGAGCACCCCGACGCCAAAAGCTAGCCATAGGCTTAAATCTGCCATAAAATCACCTCTACAATCGATCCATAAACGTTCACTCTTTTGCCACTTCTTTTACCATGTTAAAAAGCTGTTCCTCTGAGACCGAACCCGTAACATCATAGACGATAATCCCTTTTTCATCGATCACTACTGTTTTGGGAATCCCAATCACTTCGTAGACGGTCGGCGCTTGGCTAGTTTCATCTACATAGATTGGAAAAGTGTAATTCTCCTTCTCTAAATAACGATTCATATCTTCCAGATTGTCGCGCAACATTCCATTCACCATAAAAAAGTTGACGCGATCTCCATACTCTTCGTATGCTTTCTGAAAATAGGGCATCTCTACACGGCAAGGACCACACCAGGATTCCCAAAAGTTTAACACGGTGGGCTTCCCTTCATTGTTAGCAAGTTCTACTGTTTTCCCGTCTAAAGTCTTCGCTGAAAAATTGGGAGCACGAAATCCCTGTCGAGGTAGCTCGTCCCGATCTTGACGCCATGTACTCCCTTCTTCCGGTTTTGTCGCTACTTTTGGAGCGTCACCTGTTGGAGAATCACCAGTTTTAGATTCTTCCTCTTTTGATTGCATACCAAACCAGAAAGCCCCTGCCACTGCGATTAGAATCACTAAACCAATCGCCACATTTTTAAAGCGCACCTTTTTTCCCTCCAAGCTTAGTTTGAAAAGTCCTTAATATCCATCCGATTATCGCAAGCAAAACAAATGCCCACTGATTGATTTGCAAGCCCCATGAAGATGAAATCGGGTGATACTCTACATAAGAGATAAAGAGCATACCTAATCCCCCTGCAATCATTACTAGGGAATAGGTTCTTCCCTGTTCTCCTTCTCTAACAAATTGCCACCATAGGATGAATATTAAGGTTAACCATAATCCACGATAAAAATTGATTGGATGATAATTATACTTCCCCCCCTCTACACCGATCCCCCAAGGAAGAGAAGTTACCTCACCCAACTGTTGAAAGAAAAGTGAATAACCAATGCCTACGATTAGGGCGGTAAGGGCAATCCCATCAAGTAAAAGCGGCCACGAAATACCTGCCTTTTTTCCTTTCCACCAAATATACAATCCACTTAAGATTGCAGCCAAAACTGCTCCGCCAGAAGAACCAAATCCATACAAAAGGGTTGCAGGCTGATCAATAACCACCTGTGGATTCCACAATATCGGACTTAGTTTAAGAAAAATAAGAAATAAGAGTGTTGCTTCAAATAATACTTCAGACCAACGAAATTTCTCCTCTTTTTTCCCAAAAAAATGATCAGCGATTTTTCCTCCAAACCAAATCAATAACCACAAGATAAGCCAGGTTAACGGGAGCAAAACAGGTCCTACCTGAATGGGTTTCGGTTCAATCATCCCAAGGATACATCCTTTCTGGGGAATCTTTGATCCGATCCCTTTCCAATATATTCTATCCCACTTTCTAAACGATACTAAGAGGAATAACTGAAATGATAAAATTAGGACGGATCATATACACACCTAGTTACCACTTACCTCCTGCAGTACAAAATGCATGGGAATAACTGCTCCCTGTTCAAGTGCTTCCTTCTCCGAAATGATTAAAAGGCAGAATCAAAAGAAAGACCGTACACCTCGATTCCTTAAATTACATATATTATAGACGATCTTTATGCTTTTTTTGTGAAGTTGTTGTGAAAGTAAGTAAGAAGACGTGTGCTGATAAAAAATAGATAAAAAAATGTTTCCGTTAAAGCGATGACGGAAGCTTTTTTCGATGAAATTAATGCAGTTGGCCGTTTATAAAGGGATTGGTTGTTCGTTCTTGACCAATGGTTGTGGCAGGGCCATGGCCAGGGAGAACCTCTGTCTCCGATGGAAGTACCAGTAAACGGTCTTTTATCGAACGCATAAGGGTAGCAAAGTCCCCTTGTGGTAAGTCCGTGCGACCGATGGATCCTGCGAACAAAACATCGCCACTGATAATCCGTTGATCACAAACGAAAGAGATACTTCCAGGTGAATGGCCTGGTGTATGTAACACTTGAAAAGAGTGGCCCAGTAGCTGAAGGGTTTCACCACCATTTAACAAATGTTCTGCTGGAGCACAAGCTATCGGTTCTATCCCCGGCCAAAGTCCAGAACCATTTTTAAGTGGATCCGTCAACCAATCTGCTTCTATCTGATGAATATAAACAGGCGGCGAGAAACAAGCTTGGCGCACCTCTTCCAGCCCGCCGATGTGATCAAAGTGTGCATGAGTAACCAAAATCGCTTCAATCTGTAAATTAAGCTCCTTAATCCGTTGGATTACCTCTCTCGGACCCAACCCTGGATCGAAAATGATACCCTTGTTCGTTCTTTCATCGTAAAACAAATAACAGTTCGTCATCACAGGACCAAGGGTAAAAACTTCTACCTTCATAACTGTCGCCCTTTCTACGTAAATGATATTCCATTTCATTACCTTCTATCCTGCGTATCTCATAGTTTAGCCGATTTTGCAACAAGGTTCACCCGTTAACCACATCTTTCATTTTCGATGAAATTACCCTTCCCTACATAGGATTCTTTCTCAACGGTAACACTATGAACGAACCGATACGGAAAGGAAGGGTATTATGAGCCGAATCCTTTGTATACTCTTTGTGATAGGTCTTCTTTTTGGTTGTCAGCCGGCGAATAAAGCCCCCGGGAATGAATCTGCTCCCCCAAAAAATCAACCCCATACCCAACGGGTAAAACAAACAGCCCCTGCTCCTAAAAGAAATGAAAATCCTCAAGCAACAGCTGACCGAATGGTAGAAATTGCAACTCGGGATCCTCAAGTAAAGAGTGCTACTGCGGTCACCGCTGGACGATATACTATTGTAGGGATCAATGTTGATCCTGCTTTAGATCGGGGACGAGTAGGCACAATTAAATATTCTGTGGCTGAAGCATTGAAAGAAGATCCTCAAGGAGCGAATGCGCTGGTTACAGCAGACCCTGATCTTGTTGGGCGATTAAAAGAGTTAAGTGAAGACATCCGTAATGGACGTCCTATTGCAGGCTTAGCAGAAGAGCTGGCGGATATCGCCGGTCGCATTGCCCCACAACCTTCCAAGCAAGTGCCAAAAAGGGAACAACCTCCCTCACGAATGGATCAACAACGCATCAATCAAACACCAAATCCGAAACAATCGCCCTCCCGTCCATCCCATTAAGCTTCGCCCAGGGAGAAAAACCCTGGGCTTTTTTCTACTTTCATAGGTATAGTATAATATGCAATTGTAGGTTGAGCCCATAAACAAGAAAAAGGAGAACAGACCATGAATGTCATTTGTATCCTGTGCGATACACCCTTTTCTCCTACTTCCAGCCAAAAAAGGCGGCTTCGAAAACATCCATTCCGAATTTTCCTTTGCCCTGAATGTGATCAACGGATTGCCCAACAAACAAAGCAAAGACTATCGCAATCGGTTCCAAAACAGGAGACTGATCATTCTTTAGATACACGTAAGCTTTCTAACTTGGATCGCAGAAACTAATGACATAAAGCTCGTGGAGAGGACTCGTTGGAGACTTGATGAACCGAGAAGCTCTGCCACTTCTGGGGAAGCAGTAATATGAGGCTATGTATCGAAAAGTTGACCATATCTTGGATCTGATTCAATTGCTTGTAACAACTGCTCAACTTGTTGACGGTCAAATCGTAACTCATCCGGTTCCCCCTTGACGAAGAATCTCACTTTATATGCATTTTCCTCCAACTTTACTTCCATATCGCTTACATGATGGTCTTCACGTAAGATCTTCGCAAAAAATTGGGCTGTCTCTTTGGCTGAATGATCTTTAGGGCGAGCTTCCCAAACCACCTTCATCTGTAGCCAGTAAAATAAAGCATCCCTCAATTGCATACAACATCCCCCCCCAGTTTATCCTTACTGTTTTTGTTCTTCCTTACTCCCAGCCCCCATACGAAGTCGGGCAATAACAATAAGTACTACTGTAGCTGCCAGTGCTGGAACAATCGGAAGTCCCATAAAGTGGAAGAACAAAAGTATAAAACAGCCGAGAGCCAGGGCAATATAGACAATTATCTGCTTTAAGAGGGGAAGTTTTCGAGCAAAAGCAACTTTATACACGACACCAGACATCGCTAGGATAACTACATATGCAATAACAGGGTTCGTCAACCACTCTCTGATCAATTCCATTCTACTTCTCCTCTCAAACTCCCATGTGTTCCTCTCTTATTTGATGAAGCAATTGAATTTCTTCCGCATACTCAGCTTCATCCTCAACAGGGGTTTCTAGAATAAATGGAAGACCCTCAAACTTGTCACAGGTTAAAAATTTAGACAATGCTGCGGTTCCAATTTCTCCTTGACCAATTTTAGCATGGCGGTCCTTTCGACTATTATAAGGGGCTTTACTATCATTAAAATGAATCGCCACCAAATGATCGAGATATCCTGTTTCCTCCATTTGGTTAATTAAATCCTCAAAAGTATCTTCCGACCATGCACCGGCGGCAAAAGCATGACAAGTATCAAAGCAAAAACCGATTTTATCTGGGTAATCTGTGGCTGCCCGAATCTTAACCAATTCATCAATAGCCAGTCCTAATTCCGTTCCCTGCCCAGCAGTATTCTCCAGAAGCAGCTTTGTTGTCCCCTCATATTCACTTAAAATCTTATTTAGTGTTTCCACCATCCGCTCCGTACCGTATTCTACGCCCTTTCCTACATGCTTACCGCAATGAACCACAGCTCCTACTGCACCATAGGCTTCCGCAATATGTAAATCCTCCTTAATCGATCGAATCGTTACCTCATGTAGATCCTCTTTATGCGTAGATAAGTTGGTTATATAGGGTGTATGGGCAACCAGAACGATCCCTTGCTCCTCACAAAACTGCTTCCCTTTAGCAGCATCCTGATAGTCAAGTTTTTTTGGTCTCAAACCGCGCGGATTTTTTGTAAATACTTGAAATGATTTGGCCCCTAGCTCTTGTGCTCGCGCAGCCGCTTTGGCAAACCCTTTTGACACACTAATATGACATCCAAATAGCATCCATATCGCCTCCCGCAAAAACAAAGAAGCGCCAGACTTCGACCACGGCGCCCCTAGATCTTCTTAAGTATATCATTCGTCAGAAAGCAACTGCAACTCACCCCGCAAGAAGCATCTCCCTTTTCAATAATTCCCCTCAAAAACTTAACATTTGAAAAGGGCTTAATAAACTTTTGCTACCAATGAGAACGGGGTGTAGCACATACCTTTGTATCTGAAACCAAAGGGACATGCTACAACTCATCCTATTGTTTTACGGTTGCTGTTTTTTTATTTAGCTGTAATCCGAATCATTGTTGATTGTTTTGGGACAGTAATTTCCTCCTGAGTGGATAAAACTTCAATTAAATATTTTTCTCCTTTTTCCAAATCCTCAAATACCTGCCCTTTTGGATCAGTAAAACGACTTATGGATACAGGCTTTTCTTTATTCTTTGTATTTTGAACAGCTGTAATCGTAACCACGGTTCCCGGCAGGGGATCGCCCTGTTCATTTAATATCCGAAAGGTTACCGGCACTCGATTCGTAAAGTCTTCCCCTTCTTCTTCAGCTGATGTAGTACAGCCCACCATTAAAAATAACGATGCCACAATAACACTTGCAAATCGCAAACAAAACGCCTCCCTCTTTTTTATGTAGAAATTTTATAAAATAACCTTTCCTTTTTTCTGGAAGATTATTGTTATAATCCTGATCATGCTCGTCTTAAGACACAATTGAAAGTAATCTGTTAATTTTAACGGTTAAGTATTACTTCTCGATATCACACACCCTTAAGTGTTTCAATTTGCATCTTTATAGTTTTCAAGTCTTTCGACTCTTATATAGAAGAAGAATACTACTTTATTCCCTTTGAGACAAGAGTAAATGATACAAATATTTTTCTAATAAAAAAGAGTAAGCCTGAAAACTCTCTTCTTTCAACACAAAAAAAGTGTACCTCCATTTGTGGAAGTACATCAACCGGGAATATACCATTGTTTTTTAGAGCGCTTCAAGCATCATCATTTCCTGACGAAGTTCCCGGAGGCGTGCTTTACACTGATCAATTCGATGGGTATTTTTTTGCATCATCGCTTCATGAAGCAGTGCCAACTCATAATCCAGTTCCAGCCTTAAAACCGAAATCCGTTTCTCCGGTTCTTGACACTTAAAAGCTTTTATCATCTCTTCCACGGTACGCCGCCCCCTTTTTAAAGTACTTTTATACATGTCACGATCACAATCTGTCACGCATCATATTCCATTACTTACCAACGAAGGAGCCTTGATACAGGATGCCCTCATCGATCCGAAAATAAACCTCATTAGCTACCTTTTCCTTAGCATACCTTACGCAATTGGACACACTTTGGTCACGGTGCATTCTATGATTCATGGTATAAGAGCGATCCTTCCACTTTTCATAAAGAATATCTTGAAAAATATTGTGAGAAGAGTAAAAGCAGAGATTTTCAATTCCAATCAGCTGTGTTATGATAGGAGTCATATTTTAAATTTGGATGACAAGTCCGATGCAAGTCCGATGACCCTAGTTATCTTTACTGATGAAAACGTTACGATCTTTTTTCCTTACATGCCCTGATACTACACCACTTCACCCGAGATCAATCAAATACTAAAAAGACTGCAAAGGCCGAAAAAACTAAATTTTCCTGTAATATTTACCTCAATCGCCAGGATCAATTGTGAAGGGATGACTTCTTGATTCATACAGTAGAAGTATTATTTACTTCTTTTTTTATTCCTTTATCTTAACTTGCAATCCGTTCTAAGTAGATCATACTATGGAGGGGAAACTATGAAGATCGAAGACATTTTTAAAAACTTTCCCCAATTGGAAACAGATCGCTTGCTGTTACGCAAACTGACTGAAGCCGATGTAGAGGATCTATATGATTATGCCTCTCAAGACAAGGTAACCAAATATGTACCCTGGCATACCCACCGTTCCCGGGAAGATACGCAGAAATTTATCGCTTATGCCCTGCAACAATACAAAAATCATGCTTTGGCTCCTTGGGGAATTGAATATAAGAAAAATGGAAAGCTGATCGGTACGATTGACTTTGTTTCATGGCAACCCTTTCATCATCGCGCAGAAATCGGATACGTTCTCTCTCCAGACTACTGGGGTCAGGGGATCATGACCGAAGCGGGAAAACGCATTTTAGCCTTCGGCTTCGAAAAGATGGACTTGGTCCGGATCTATGCTCGCTGCACTGTAGAAAATACAGCATCGGCTCGAGTGATGGAGAAACTAGGGATGAGTTTTGAAGGGATTTTGCGAAAGGAAGCATTTATAAAAGGAAAGCACTATGATATGAAGATCTACTCGATTTTAAGGGAGGAGTGGGCTTCACTCCACGAAATGAAGAAGGAGTATTGACCTTTGTATTATAACAATTTATAATATAAAATAAATTATATAACAGATTGACCGCAAGAAACGAGAGATTAAACATTCCTCCCAAAGGTTGGGAGGAATGTTTGGATTACCAAATTATCACGAGCGTCGTTTTATATGAGCAAGGAAAAAACGATCTCAAAGCCCTAACCTGGAAAGGGAACCAATTACGATGCCCTTTTGAAAGATATTAGGATTCAAAATTTTAGTACTCATTTGGTGATAAGTCACTTGAGAACGGTTTTCTTAGCGGAAGGAAGCCAAAAGTGATTGCTCATCTTCTTCCGAGAGGGATAAATCCAGCTTGGCAGTGGCAATCGTATGGGCCCCTGACATCACTTCATGATAAGGAGGCCTTTCCTGGCGATACAAAATACCGGTAACCAATCCCTTGGTTTCACGGAGCATCTGGAGGGCTTCCTCCCGGTTATAGGGATCGTAGTCCTCTCTTTGATCTAAATTAACAATGTTTTCTCGGAACCAATCATAAGTATTCACTTTATTAAAGGTGACACAAGGACTAAAACAGTTTACCAAAGCAAAGCCGCGATGGCGAATCGCTTCCTGAAAAATGGAGGTCATTTGCTTGATATCGCTGGCGAAGGCTTGGGCAACCAAGCTTGCTCCATTTACTATCGCCGTCTCCAGTGCTTTTACCGGTTCTTCAGCAGCTCCATCTGGACTTGTTTTGGAGCGAAAGCCGCGTTCACTGGTAGGAGATGCTTGTCCTGTAGTTAAACCATAAATATGATTATCCATGACAATATAAGTAAGATCCACATTTCGTCTTACGGCATGCACCAGATGACCCATACCAATCCCATAACCATCGCCATCCCCTCCAGCAGCAATCACCGTAAGATCTTGATTGGCCAACTTGACTCCGGTTGCAGTTGGTAAGGAGCGACCATGTAAGCTATGAAAGCCATATGAGCCAAAATACTGAGATATTTTGCCTGAACAACCGATCCCTGAGATTAGAGCGATCTCTTCCGGTTCCAATTCAAGATTTACTGCTGCCTTTTGTAATGCTGCCAAAACAGCATAATCACCACAACCGGGACACCATGTCGGCTTGTTTTTTGTACGAAAATCTTGAAGCTTCGCCACTTAATTCACCACCTTCTGTCCCAATTTGCACTTGTCTAAAATTTCTTTAACTGTAAAAGGATCTCCACTAAATTTTAAACAACTAGAGATCTTCTCGTGAAAACCAATCCGAGCACGAAGCCAGTCTGCTAATTGTCCTGTGGCATTGTTCTCCACAACAAGGATTTGCTTTGCCCCTTGTAATATACGTTTTAATGATTTTTCTGGGAGCGGCTTAACGACTCGTAATTGCAGATGACCCACCTGCATCCCTTGATCCCGTAAAAGATGAGTGGCTTCAGCAATTTGTGCCCGCGTAGAACCGAAGCCAACCAGTGTGAGTTCTGTCTCTTCTGGCCCATCATATACATAACCCCATGAATCCACATCAAAGCCTTGTAATTTTCGCATTCGCTTACTCATCTGCTCAATTCGAGTCCCCGGATCCTCAATCTCCTCATTTGCCCCTGCATCATGTTCATTGCTCATTGCTACAAAGCGACCATTTTTCTGTCCGGGTATGGTGCGCTTGGAGATTCCCGATGAGGTTAACTCATAACGCCGATAGGAACCCTTGGTTATTTGCGCCAATTCCTCATCCTTGAGGAGCGCTCCCCGATCGATGCGCACATCCTTAAAGCGAATCTGATCTTCTCGAACGGACTGTTTGGACATGCCTAAAAAAAGATCGGTCGCTACAATCACTGGGCACTGATACTTCTCTGCCAGGTTAAATGCCTCGGCGGTCATCCAAAAACATTCTGCTACTGTTGTCGGTGTAAGGACAATCCGAGGTATCTCCCCATGAGACCCATAAAGCATCTCATTAAGATCCGATTGCTCTGTTTTTGTTGGTAAGCCCGTCCCAGGCCCGCCGCGCATTACATTGATGATCACAAGGGGGGTCTCCGTAATCCCCGAGAGCCCAATTGCTTCCTGCATAAGAGAAAAGCCAGGACCAGAAGTGGAAGTCATGGCACGCACCCCTGCAAAGTTGGCCCCAATTGCCATAATACATGCAGCAATTTCATCTTCAGCTTGTAGAACTTTCCCACCAAACTTAGGGAAATTCTCCAAAGCAAAATACATAATCTCCGTCGCCGGAGTAATGGGATAAGCGGCAAGGAAACGACATCCACCTGCTAACGCTCCTAATCCTACGGCCTCATTGCCAGACATAAACAGGTAGCTACCTTCTTTCTTCTGTGACAGTGTAGGCAAACGCTTTAATCTACCAAAGTGATCCCGCGCATAGTTATATCCCGCGTGAATCGCTTTTTTATTACTAGCGATAATGGATGCTCCTTTTCCTCCAAAACGCTCCACAATTAGAGAGTCAAATGCCTCCATAGAAAGACCGACTAAAGCGGCAGTGATGCCACAGGCGATCATATTTTTCATAATTGGACTTCCAATCTCTTTGGCCATCTCTGTAATCGGCACTGGACATAGATACATCCCCTCAACTTCAGGTAATTGCGGGGAACGAATTCGACCGGAATCGTAAATGAGAACACTTCCTTTACCCAGTTCGTCACTGTTTTCATCAATTGTGCGCTGATCAAAGGCAATTAAGATATCAAGTTGATCGCCGTGATAACCTGAAGGTTGTGGTGTAACCCGCACCTTATAATTTGTATGTCCCCCTTTAATTAAAGACATAAAGTGCCGATAGGAGAACACAGCATAGCCTAATCGATTCAATGTGGTAGCAAAAATTTCTCCTGTACTATCAATTCCTTCCCCCTGTGCACCGCCCACTTTCCATGTTAATTCTTCCAAATGGCTCCCCTCTTTCCAAAAAAGTAGTTTATATATAACGATATTTTAACATATAGTCAAAATTGTATTCAATATTTAGTTATTGCTATTATTATCTGTTTTTTCTTATATCATTAGATAATCTACCAGGGGATATTCTTTGCTTTTTAGACGCTTTTTTTACTAACGATGTGATCCTTCTTGGATAAAGGGGCGCGGAACACCACGCCCCTCCACCTTTGCATCACCCACTACTGTAGCGCTTTATTTAATCGCTGAAATGTTTGTTTGGCTTGATCCACCATCTCTTGAATCAATTCCTCAACGGTTGGCACTTTATCTATAAGCCCTACTACCTGTCCTGCCCAAGCAAACCCCTCATCAATCTTTCCTTCATGAATAGCAATTCGGTTTGCGGCACCACTAATATCATCTTTTAACATTTCATAAGTTGCCCCCGCTGCTTCTTTCTCTAGAATACGTCGGGCTCCTTTGGTATCCAATGCACGCCCTGGAGCTCCCAGAGATCGTTTGATCACCACGGTATCCGTTTCCTTAGCTTGAACAATTCTCTCCTTATAGTTGGGATGTGCAATACACTCTTTAGTAGCAATAAACCGAGTCCCCATCTCAATCCCTTCAGCACCAAGAGCAAGACCTGCTATCAATCCACGGCCATCGCCTATTCCACCACTCGCTAATACCGGGATGGAAACAGAGTCTACGACTCTTGGAACAAGCACGATCGTTCCGATATCATCCCGACCCAAGTGACCACCACCTTCCTGACCCACTGCCATAACTGCATCGGCGCCAAGAGATTCTGCTTTCTGGGCCTGCCGTACCGAAGCAACCAGTACCAATTTTTTTATATCATGACCTTCAAGCATCCGAAACAGTGGTTCAGGATTGCCACCCGTAACACTCACCACCGGAACTTTTTCCTCTATAGCGACTTGCACCATGTCTTCAAAGGGGCGACCATGCTGGCCAATAGCAAAATTTACTCCAAAGGGATGACTCGTTAGTTGACGTACCTTCTTAATCTCTTCTCGTAGAGCTTCAGGAGATGGCAGGGACATTGCTGTAATCTGTCCCAATGCTCCAGCATTGGATACTGCCGCTGCCATCTCTGCGTAGGCGAGATAAGCCAAGCCCCCCTGCACGATGGGATATCGAATTTCGAGCAATTCAGTTACACGTGTTCGCATTCTTTTCTCCTCCCAATCTTTCATTTCTATTAAAACGAATAATCGGTATCTATTGCTCAGTCTACTACAGACCCGCATGAATTGGAGATTCCCTTATAGGAAGAGCGCTCACCTCCCCTTCGACTTCTGGTACTTATTCTCCTGCCTCACTTTTATCTTCCGTTTTGTAATCATTTTTGTTATACTAAGCATCTTGAGAATCGAAGCAAAGGTAGGCGGGATGATGTGATCAGCAAACAATATACTACGCCACTTTTTAGTAGATTAAGAAGCCACGCAGCTAAAAAACCTATTCAATTTCACATCCCTGGACATAAAACAGGCTTAGGAATGGATCCAGAATTTCGTGACTTTATCGGTGAACGTGCCCTTTCCATCGATTTAATTAATATCGCCCCTCTTGATGATCTCCATCATCCGCATGGTGTTATTAAGGAGGCACAAGAGTTGGCTGCAGATGCTTTTGGAGCCGACCATACTTTCTTTTCCGTACAAGGCACCAGTGGAGCCATCATGACAATGGTGATGTCTGTTTTAAATCCGGGAGATAAAATCATCGTGCCTCGTAACGTTCATAAGTCTGTTCTATCTGCTATTATCTTCGCTGGGGGGCACCCGATTTTTATTCATCCCGTAATGGACGACTTCTTAGGAATCGCTCATGGTGTCACATCTACACAAGTTGAAGAAGCTTTAAAAAAACATCCGGATGCAAAGGCAGTCTTATTAATTAATCCTACGTACTATGGTGTTGTGGCTCACTTACAAGAAATCGTGGACAAGGTTCACCAGTATGGTCTCCCCGTTTTGGTAGACGAAGCCCACGGCGTTCATCTTCATTTTCATCCAGACTTACCGATGTCTGCAATGCAAGCAGGCGCTGATATGGCTGCCACCAGCATGCATAAACTGGGAGGTTCACTGACACAAAGCTCAATCCTTAATGTTCGAGAGGGACGAGTCAATCCTCGTCGTGTACAGGCGATCATCAGCATGCTGACAACTACCTCTACTTCTTATATTTTACTTGCTTCTCTAGATACTGCTCGGCGATATTTGGCAACCAAGGGAAAAGCACTTTTGGAGGAAACCTTAGCTCTTGCCAACTACGCCCGCCAATCAATCAATCAGATCCCAGGGCTTCTCTGTGTGGGAAGAGAAATGCTCACTTCAGAGGCAGCTTACGATCTTGATGAAACAAAACTGATTATTCATTTAAAAAACTTAGGAATTACCGGATATGATGCAGAAAAGTGGTTGCGTAAAAAATGGAACATCGAAGTAGAACTTAGCGATCTATATAATATTCTTTGCCTTATTACGCCTGGAGATTCTCTACAAACTATTCAAACCTTGGTCAACGCTCTTAAAGATCTTTCCGATCACTTTTTTATTGAAAACAAGCCCAATGGCCACCCCATTCAATTGCCTGACATTCCTGAGTTGGTCTATTCCCCTCGTAATGCCTTTTATGCCGAAACGATAACCGTTCCCTTCCAAGAAGCAGCAGGTTCAATCATTGCCGAATTTATTATGATTTACCCACCTGGGATCCCTGTACTTCTCCCCGGAGAGCGGATTACAGAACAAAACATTCGTTACATCCAAGAACACATAGAAGCAGGATTGCCTGTTCAAGGTCCAGAAGATCCCACGATCCAAAAGATCCGCATCATTAAAGAGTAACCAAACAAAATGGATCAAATCAGCGACTGATTTGATCCATTTTTTTCCGCTTCTGATCTTTTATGAGCTCCGCTCTTCAATTTTACTTTCAAACAGTGAAGCAAGTTCACAAAACAGGGCTATATCTTCTTCGTCAATCCCATCATAGGGATCACTGATTACCACCAATTGACCGATCAAATGATGACCACGATAAAAAGGAACATATACCTCAGTCCGTGATCCGATCTGTTCACGTACCATTCCACCACGAGCTGCTGCTAAACTTAGGAATCCCTCTCCAAAACGAACAACTGGTGGTAAAGAGCTAAATCCTTCATGGTACAAATTTTCAAATTGTGCTTCTTTGCACAGATAGATTCCAACGTACTGATATACCGTTATCTTCTCGTATAACGTTCGGATGACGAATCGGTACAGCTCCCAAAGGTCTTCTTCTAACCTGTCTGCCACAACACCGATTTCCGCGCGGAGTTCATCTAATAGTTCCGCCTTTCGCATCCGCTCATCCCCCATCATCGCTTGTTGGAGTAGGTCTAGTTTATCATAAGTATGAGGATGGGACAATCTATTTTCATAATATTTTATAGCTTACTCTAGGTTTTTTCTACCATAACCCCTTAAACCGGGAGTTTATGCCTTAAATTGCTTACCGGCTGCAGAAAGTTTCTTCTGCTAAAAGTCCCGACTCCTATGAAAAGACATCTCTTGACAACCATCACAAATCGACGATATTGCAAGTTTCCTTCTTCTAAAGCCTCTCGCAAATTTCACCCTTTTTTGGTATCCTTGAAAGCAGGAAGAAAACAGTTGCACAAAGGACTCCATACCCTGCTTTGGAAGATAATTAACATTTATCGATAAAAACGAAGTTAATGAAGGATCCGGCGACATAGAAAATGCTTTTTCACAATACTTCTGAAGGGATCGAAAAAAGGATTGTGCTAGAATATAAAGTGATAAAGAACTTTTTGCTGGATCGGGAGGAAATACACCCTTAGAAAACAAAAGGTTTTCCCAAGCACAACCTTTTCATAAACGAAGGGCTATCTATATTCCCTCTTTAACAGCCACTAAATCACAATTTAATAGTGTCACTTATTAAAACAAAGCTGCTTCACAGAAAAAAATCGGAGCGCATACTTGAGGTGAATAAAATGAGCAAAAATAGAGCAGTAATTCGATTGGTTGAGGGCTCAACACAACAGGAAATTCAACTGGAAGATGTAAAGAAGAAGCTGGAATACTATGTGGAGCAAGCTGCTCTCACAGGGAAGCAACTAAATTGGGACTATGCCAGTGCTACTTTCCCTTATACCATGGAAGAGCAATCCGACAACACAACTACATGGCTGGTTCTAAAAGGAAAAGAGCCTCACCTCTATAAATATCTTGTAATTGGTGTTGACAAAGAAGAAAAGACTGGACAACATTACATTCAAGTCATCGTTCCTCAGAATGCTACCCATGGGGATCATTCCAAAGCGAATGAGTTTTGCCGCTTTTTGGCCCGTTCATTTCAGGGAGAGCTCCACCTATTTAATGGACGAGTGATCTCTTTTAATCAACAAAAATAATCGACCTTTTCAACGGCATCATCGGATGCCGTTCCTTTTTTCTCCTCTTCTCTTATTTCGATAAACCGGATAAAATAAGAATATATGTTCGCTTTCAGAGGGGAGAAAATTGATAAAACAACAACAGCGTACTGTCCTGCTAGTCGATATGAATGCTTTCTATGCAAGTGTTGAACAAGTATTAGATCCATCCCTACAAAATAAAGCCGTAATCGTATGCGGCGATCCTAGCCGTCGTCATGGAATTGTCTTAGCTGCTTCCTATGAAGCAAAGAAATATGGTGTAAAGACAGGGATGGCGCTCTTCGAGGCCCAGGCCTTATGCCCTCATGCCAAATTCGTCCCACCTCATATGAATACGTATCTTCGGTTCTCCGCCCAGATCATCCAAATTTTGAAACAATTTTCCCCTTTGGTTGAGCCTTTTTCTATTGACGAAGCCTTTATTGAACTCACTGGATGTGAAAGTCTATTGGGAGATGGAGTGAAGGTAGCCCACCAGATCAAGGAACGCATCCGTCAAGAAATCGGCATCGGCTGCTCAATTGGTGTGGCGCCCAATAAGTTGCTCGCCAAAATGGCCGCTGATTTTCAAAAACCCGATGGCCTTACAGTATGGACAGAAAAGGATATTCCTTCCCATCTATGGCCTCTCCCTGTGATTAAACTATTTGGTGTAGGTTCTCGTCTAAAAAAACACTTAAACCGTATGGGGATCCGAACCATTGGAGATTTAGCTCACACGGATCCCCGTCGGTTAGAAAAGCGCTTTGGCATTATCGGACGGATATTGCATCAGTCCGCCCAAGGGATTGATCCCAGTCCGGTTGATCCTAATACCTTAGAAGGGAACCAATCGATCGGACATCAATTTACTCTTCCCCGAGACTACGAAACAGAAGAGGAAATTCGTATTGTTCTACAAGAATTAGCAGAGGAAGTAGGGAGTCGAGCTCGACAGTCCAACTACCTTGGCCGTACTGTAACCCTTACCATACGAAGTGCTGAATGGACCTTCCTACAACGATCGATGACCCTTCCCTATCCTACTCAGATCGGTTCAACCATATTCCAAGCTTCCCTCTCCTTATTAAGAAAACATTGGGATCAAAAACCCCTCCGTGCCCTTGGAATCACCCTTAGTCAGCTTTATCCCAAACGGGGAGTACAGCTTGATCTTTTTGGGAAGAATGAAAAGGAATATCAATTAGCTCGAGTCGTCGATTCGATTCGAGCAAAGCATGGGAGTACCAGCATTCGATTTGCCAATTCCCTAACTGCTGCCAGTGTTTTTGCTGATCGGGCAAAAAAAGTGGGTGGACACTGGGCATGATAAACTAGCTGCCTTTCAAAATTAGAATGGGCATCAAGACTAACCCCATCAACAAACATTGCCTAAAAACAAAGAAAGCTCCCGAGAGCAAATCCTGTTCCCAGGAGAGCACCGATTACTACATCTGTAGGATAATGCAGGCCAAGGTACATCCGAGAAAGACCTACCAGCAGCGCAAGGGGCAAAAAGAAAAGCCCCGTCCAAGGGAGATTGCAAACAAAGATGACTGCAATTGAAAAAATCGCTGTTGTATGGCCTGACGGAAAAGAATAATCAACCAAAGGATTGGGGAAAGTATGCAATTGCAAACGGAGGTATGGCCGAATTCGTGGCAGAAAATGTTTGCAAAGACGAACAATGAGATGACTCAATGATAAAGCAATAAAGCCTTGTAGTGCCCAAACCTTTGATGAGGTGGGTGCAAGAATCCCCCAGACTAATAAAAAGGTTAGTGTCGCACTTGCTCCACCTAAGTGTGTAATTCGGGTCATTAGTAAATCAAGAAGAAGACACTTCCATCTATGATTTACGTAACAAACCAGCGAATAATCAGCTCTCTGGATCCAAGTAACCAGACGATTCATTTCCGTTAAACCTCCGCGATAATCGATTATTTCTCTTGAACAAAGGTAGTTGAATACTCTTATTGTAAATAATCTCTTTTGCAAAGTAGTTAGAAAATGTTAAGGTTTGGTGAAGAGTTAAAGGTTATAACAAATAAAAAAACACCTCGTAATGAGGTGTTTGGATGGTGGGCAGTATAGGAATCGAACCTATGACCTCTTCCGTGTCAAGGAAGCGCT
>CALJVA010000150.1 GCA_937975135.1 uncultured Thermoactinomycetaceae bacterium
TTGTAAATCCCCACTCGATAGTTGTCAGCGACATTCACTACAAAGGTTCGACTATCGGCACCGCCTGTAAAGTTCACATAAAAAAATGTATTGTCCGAGTCGATTAAACCAACTCGAAGTGTAGCGTCCCGAGGCAGCCATGTCAATGATATGGTTACCTCTTCGTTCCGAGTCAAATACCACGGGTTTCCAGACCCATCACTTATTGTGGCAAGTGATGATCCCGGCAAGTTAAAGTTAACCGGATAAGTAGCCTGTACACCAACATCGTCAGAATCCCCAAGATTCAATTCAATGATGTTTTCCTCTGATAGTTGAATTTTGTGTACCGGCTGCCCGTCCACAGTGACATCACTTGAAGTTGGGTTTGTGTCATTCACTTGAGAAATTGCTTGTTGATTTACTGTAACAGCTCCAGAAGACTGACCCGAAATATCCTCTGACTTCGAAACAACATCACTCGTTTGAATCGTTACTGGCAGCGCATCATTTGCCAAGGCAAATGCGGTCATGGGCAACACGGTTATCAACAAAACAGCCGTAATTAAAAAACGTTTCATTCTCATTTTTTTCACCTCATTTTTTCTTTTCCCCGACTACTTAACCACAGTGTATTTGATCTGTTGTTAAATTTTTGTTAAGACAGCTGTATTTCAGAAAAAGAGGAAGTCAGCTGAGGAACTTCTGGGGCGAGAACGATGCTTACGGTTATCGAGGCAGTCACGAGCCCCATCAAACATGATACTGTCCACCCAAACCTGCCAGTAAAACCGGTAGCTTTTCCGATGACAATCGGCAGTCGTTCCGTTAAATCCACGACGATCTGACAGAGTCACCGCCGTAGATGGCGGGGAAGCAGATAGAGAAGAGTCAGTACATGATCGCAAGGTCAAATAAAATTCGCACGAGTGTGCGCCCATGTTGAGGGATACGATCAAATTCGCCTTGCCGATCCGATTGTTAACGCCGGAGCGCCCGCAGGCGTTAGACCGACGGAAACAGCCGCCTCGGGTTGTCCATGCGCACACCTTCCTGTCTTCAAATCGGCCCCGTACCACCACCCCATTTTCGTTCTCGACGGACTAGGGGAGTTCGTTTACAAACAGAATAGTCACGCGATCCGCAAAGCCGAATTGTTCTGCCTGTTTTTGCAGACGGTGCACAAATATGAGGTCAACGGGCGACCCTCTTTTTTTCTAATCGATAATCTATAAATCATGAATAAGAGAGTCGTATTTACGTTAGATCATCCAACTTTGGCGAATGCTGCGAGCGAATCTATAATAGCCTGCTTCTTCCTTCATGCCAGCAAGTACGGGAAGTATGTTCAAGATGACTGCAGCAGTTGCGGTCATATACTAGAAATTCTCACTGATCGAATACCTTAGTAATGTCGTAACCTGAAGCTTGATTTCACCTCACGATAATTTGCAACAGCATAACTGCCAATGGAATAAGAATCCACCCAATAGGAAATAATGATAATGATGAGATGTGAGAATCTGGAGGTTCGTCGATGGCAAGAAAAAAGCAAAATCAATCGATCAAGAATGATTTTTTCGGAGACATTCAATCAGCCCTCGGGTTCCCTCCAGACTTGGTCTGCCGATCCTTGTTTGCCCAAGGGGAACAAACCATGCAGTGCCTGTATCTGGAATCGATGGTCGATAAAAAAACGATTGACGAATACATTTTGAAATCGTTCACGGAAAATACGTTTTCCGAAGGGGAAGCGCCTCTTTCCGCCGAAAGCGGTTTTTTGCGCGAATTTTCCTTTTCCGATCCATATGAACAGTTGCGGGAACATGCCGTAAAAGCTCTCCTTACAGGCCATTGCGCACTAACCGATTTTGTAAGGGAGCGCGTTTGTCTTATCAATGTGACCGAATCCAAACAACGCTCCATTGAAGAACCGAAGTCGGAATCGACCATTCGCGGGCCGCACGAAGGCTTTACGGAAAGCATTCTGACCAATGTGGGGCTTGTCCGCAAAAGAATCCGCAACCCATTCCTCCGGTTTGATAAAATGAACATCGGCAATCAAACCGGGACGACTTTGCTTATGGTGTACATGGAGAACCTCGCCCCGGAATCGCTGGTCCGGGAAGTGCGCGGCAGATTGTCAGCCATCCGGACGGACAGTGTGCTGGAAAGCGCTTATGTGGAGGAATTCATCCAGGACCGGATTTGGTCTCCTTTTCCGACGCTTACCAACACCGAGCGCCCAGATATGGTAGCTGCCCAGTTGCTGGATGGTAAAGTGGCCGTAATGGTGGACGGAACGCCCAACGTCCTGCTTGCCCCCATGACGTTTTTCGAGTTTTTCAGTTCTCCTGAAGATTATTATCAGCGGGCGGACATCGCCACGTTTATTCGCTGGATTCGGTTGATTTCCTTTTTTACGGCCGTGTTCGTCCCTTCCTTGTATGTCGCGGCCACGACGTTCCACCAGGAACTGATCCCGACCCAACTCCTGATCAGTTTGTCCGCCCAGCGGGAAGGGGTTCCCTTCCCCGCCATCTTCGAAGTGTTGTTAATGGAAGTCGTGTTTGAAATTATCCGGGAAGCGGGGCTGCGTATGCCGCGAGCGGTCGGACAGGCGCTTTCGATCGTGGGGGCGATTGTACTGGGGCAGGCGGCGGTGGAAGCCGGTCTCATTTCCGCCGCGATTGTCATTGTTGTAGCCATAACCGGCATCACCAATTTTGTCGTTCCGGTTTACAGCTTTGGCATGTCACAACGCCTGCTTCGTTTTTCGTTCGTGCTGTTGGCCGGCTTTATGGGCCTTTTCGGCATTTTATGCGGTGCCCTGTTTCTGGTTGCCCATCTGGTGTCGCTTAAGTCCTTTGGCGTTCCTTACTTCACTCCCGCTTCCCCGTACATAGGAACCGATTGGAAAGATGTGTTGGTGCGGCTGCCCCGGCCCTGGCTGAATCCGAACGGTCTGCCCGGATATATTCGGAATATGAAGAGAAAAAGTAATCTGGAGGATCAAACATGACCAACCGGTATGCAGCGGGTCTGTTCATCCTGATGATGTTTACCGCCCTGCTTACGGCTTGCTGGGACAGAACGGAAATGAACGAACTGGCGCTGGTCAGTATGATGGGGGTGGACAGAGATCCTGAGAGTGGAAAAATAACCGTATATTACCAGATCATCAACCCGCTCAGCGGCACTTCCGCCAAAGGTACGTCGGGAGGCGAACAAGCCCCTGTATACACTTACGAAATCAGTGGATCCTCTTTTGGAGAAATCAAATCTACGATTTACAAAATGTTGCCGCGCAAGTTATTTATGGCACACTGCAAGGTGCTGCTCGTTTCTCGACGGGTGGCCACCAGCAATATGGTGTGTCTTATGGTGTCAAAGTAGCGCGACAGATCGACGTCGATGACCATCGTCATTCGACGCAGTACGCTGCGCCGCACTTCTGACAGTGCTTGATGGGGAGAGCGTTTCGGTCGAAAACCATAGGAGTTCGGGCAGAAGTCTGCCTCGAAGATCGCCTCCAGTATCAGTTTCAGCGCACCTTGCACCACGCGATCTCGAATACTTGGAATTTGCAACGTTCGCATTTTTCTGTTTGCCTTCGGGATCTCTACTTTACGGTTGGCTTGTGGGCGATACGTTCCCGCTTGAAGCTCCTCTTGGATGTTTTCCAGAAACGGGATGACCCCTTCGCATTCCACATCTGCAAAGCTTTTTCCGTCAGTACCGGGGGCACCGCCGTTTTTCTTCGCTTGTTGGTACGCTTCCTGAAGGGTAGTCATCTTGGTGACATGTGTGAATAGTCCCCAAAATCGATGTGTAGGTTCGGCCTTCGCCTTTCGATATATCCGCCGCCTTAGCTCCTGCAAATTGATGGGTGTTTTTGTCATGGCACCCTTGCCTCCTTTGGTCGTACGGACTTGCTTACAGGTCCGGGTCCTTCCCTCCCCGCGCGTTTTGCTGCACGCGAATCATCAGTACTACAACCCGATCCGCCACCCTGGCACCTGCCTGTCCCATTTCCCGATCACGGTTATAGGAACGGCCTCCTCGATGAGATTTCTTCACCGGGTGCCTAGGGCTTCTCCAGTTTCCACAACCTCTTTCCCTCCATGTCGCCGCTGATACCCCGCCGGTGAGAACTGCCGTTTCAGACTCTTTCGGTCAGTTCTTACTGCTTTCGCGCGTTATCGACCGTCTCAGCCACCGGATTTGCGTGTTACGAGGCTACGTCTGCGTTCACTGCACGTTACAACCTGGAATTTTGCCGCATTCCTAATGAATGTTTGTCAGAGGGCTCCATCGGTTCACTTTCGTTCCGCGATGCCTCTCAGGCTACGGGAGTGTAGTCTTTTCCCCCGGTCGGACTTTCACCGACTAGAAGTTGTGTCCTTAACTGGACACGCCAATGCTCCAACGCATGCCGTAGATGCGAACGATTTCAGCATCTTCCAACGCCAAATCGGTGCTGAGCAGAACCAGCCAATCCCGCCGCCGATGGCGGTTTTGCACAAAGACCAGTTTGATCGGTAAACCGCAGGCAGTTTGAACGATGACCGAGCCAAGGATTTCTTTGTTTTTCTGCTTTGGCAACAGGGCATACAGTTCATGGAGCGTCAGGCTTTTTCCGTTGAACCGGGATCGTTGTTTCATCGCCTTGACCATCCCAATGACATGTAGACCTTTCGCCATCAATTCACGCAACAGAGGCGCTTGGGTAAACCAACTGTCCATCAGGACAAAGTCAGCGCTGAATCCCGCCTGGATCGCTCGATCAAGCAGAGCCGCCACGGCATCCGGTTTGCGTGAAAGTGCCTCGATGCGGCGTTTGTAGCCTTGGGTACGCTTGGACGTTCCTTCATCACGCAAAAGCGATTCGTCAGCTTGGCCGAGCTGAGCATGACAAAATCGATGGGCGCAAAGCTGAAGCCATCCGACCATCCGAGCGTGAGCATGTTGTAGCCGCGAGCATATCTCCTCGTCGTATGATCGAAGACGCGAGCCAGCAACTCGGCTTTCTTGCTGCGATCCCTGCGAAGAACCGAATCATCAATGATGAACGTTCGAACGCGGGACGAAGAGGTTAAGGAATCAAAATGCTGAACGACCTTCAGACTCAAGGCATGCAAAAATCTTCGCCAGGCAAAGCGTGGATGGTTTATGAATCGATAGACTACATCTTTGCCAGGCAACGACTGGCGGTCGCTATGCAGATGACGAAACCAATTGCGCCCTTCGAACACGAGCGTAAAGATCAGCTTAAAAATGACCAGACTGGACAATCCGAACGACTTCGAAATACCGGCTTTACGCAACAGTTGTCCGATTTGCAAAGCGGAAAATAAAGCAGAGATTCGTTCTTGCCCCTTTTCAGACAGGAAGTTGTGTTGTACCATAGAGTTACGCTCCTTTCTGTGTGCAAGGGGACGAGAAAACGGTCGTGATCCACATTTCCAGACTCCGAAAGAAGTTGGAGGTGGATATTTCCCGTCCACAACTGATCGTTACACTTCGAGGAATCGGATATAAGTTCGTTCCACCCTCAGGAGGTTAGTCAGTGAATTTTATGCTTCGCTTAGCGTTGCAACTCTTGACAGTTTTCTTTGTCCTGTTAGTTTGCATTCAAACAATCGTGATCGTCTTGGCCTGGTTGTTTTGGCCGCAATTTTTGTTAACCGGAAATAGCTCCGGTCATTACGGAATTATTGTTGTGACCTTGTGCGCCTTGCTTTTTCTTCTGACCTTGCTTCTAATCGGCTGGTATCTGGGGAAGCCGGTTTATTTCATGATGGTTTGGATCAGACACCTGGCAAACGGACAATATGGTGTTCCCCAGCACAGGAACGAAATCCATTCTTTCAAAAAAGGAACACTGAAGTTACCGTATGCGGTCTACAAGGAATTGTTCGAGCATTTAGGGATGCTTGCAAACACGCTTCGAACAAACGAGAGGACGCTCCAAGAGTCGGAGCAAATAAAACAAGAATGGACTCGAGGGATATCGCACGATTTAAAAACGCCGTTAACCTATATATCCGGGTATTCGGCCATGCTGATCAATTCGAAGTATCAGTGGAGTGTGGCGGAACAAAAGGAATTCCTGTCCATCATTCAGCAAAAAGCGGCTCATTTGCAGGAACTGGTGCAGGATCTTAATGAAACGATTCACGGACAGATCCCGCTTAAAGCCGAGGAAGCCGATATCGTCGAACTCGTACGCAGAACGATGGCGGATGTCAGTAGCGCACCATGGGCGGCAGGTTATCTCTTTGTGATGGATCTGGAACCAGACCGCATGAAGATATCCTGCGATCCGAAGTTGATGTCACGCGCTATCCGTAATTTGCTTGTCAATGCGGTCGTCCATAATCCTGAGGGGACCGAGATTTCAGTCTGTATTTCGCAACTCCATGATCGGACGGTGGAGATCCGGATCGAAGATAACGG
>CALJVA010000151.1 GCA_937975135.1 uncultured Thermoactinomycetaceae bacterium
CCAACGGAACCCCTCGATGTTCGATGGGGTACGAGATGACCTACTGGGGTGCGGATCCATCACACCTGAAGTTTCGCTATCCCCATGCAACGGGTAAAAGTCGATTGTTCATTAGGCATGGCGGCCTGCTCATCATCTAATTATGGGATGGTCGCTAAAGGGTTCGGTTGGATGATGACTTACAAAGATACAGCAAGCCTCACCGTCACAAGCGACAATGGAAAATTCTTTATGACGAGAGGACATCTGTTGAGAGATGCAACTCTCGTATGAAGACTTTTTGTCGGCTAACTCGCTCCATGTTTGGGGCATAAAGAAGGTACAGACTCACATCTCCCTCAATGCGATTGTCTTACTCGTGAGTGCATTGGCAGTGTCTAAGCAAAAACAAGAAGAACAGCTGCGTAAAAACATCAATTGCATCATAATAGTGCAAAACTTGGTTTTAAAACGGGACTTTCTGTTCCTTATTTGGGCTTTCTCTTTTATTTCAAAACCCTTGAAAGCGAATTATGCAAAATGCTCACATTAAATACATAGAAAAATTGAGGCTTATGTAAACAAAATCTATTTTCTCCTTGTCGTATACTCAATTTCTGTATAAAATAACCATATAAATTCTTTCCCTCGGTTTTAGCGATTTCCGTTTTTTCACTTTTTAGGAATACGTTTGGATTTTTCGTGTAGTTGTGTAAGGGGAATATAGAAGAACGTGTTATTTTTTGCTATCTCATCGAACATATGTTCAAAAGCTTTATCAGATAAGATAGATGTTCAGAACAAAGCTGCCGGAAGCTCGTGAAAGCAAAAAAGGACGATGTTGCAAGTAGCACCGTTTGGAGAGAACTATTGGAATTTGTTACTGAAGACAATAAGGGATTCCACAATGAACTCTTAGGAGAGGGCTTGTGTTTCTAACAATACTAAAACTTCTTTCGTTTAGCCCGCATCTTTCTTTGCAATATCTAGAATGTGTCGGCGAATTAATATTTGTTACCTATTTGAATGCTTGAATAGGCCCAAGGCCAAGTCGTCAAATATGTCAAACATACATCGTAAGGTGGTAGAATATGAGGCTAGTATTGAAGATGCGGCCTGAGGGGAATGTGTTAGAACTCCCCATCGACTATCGTTACATTATGCAGGGGATCTTGTATGGAAAAATCAGAGATGATGGTTGGTCAGCTTTTTGCATGACCAGGGGTATCTGAATGAAGGCCGTGCATTTAAACTATTCACATTTAGCCAACTAAACGGTTCCTATACTATCCGTCGGAAGACTAAAAGGATATTGTTCAACGGAGATATTACCTGGCAAATTAGTTCAGTCGCGGTTAACTTTATTCAAGAATTAGGAAATGGATTTTTAGTCGGTTCTCCGTTGACTTTTAATCAGCAACTCGTTCATGTTACGGAAATGCAATGTATACCTTTGCAGATCAATAAACGAAAGTGTCATATCAAAATGTTATCACCTCTGACAGTTCACCGTACATATGAAACTATTGATGGAAAAAAAAGAACTCATTTTATCACTCCATATGATCCAGTTTTTGCCGACATGGTGTTTGACAACCTACGGAGGAAATATGAAGCTTATTATCAGAGAAAGGCCATGAACGATTTTCGGATTCATCCAGTCAACGTCAGCAAGAGGGAAAAAGTGGTAGCACGGTACAAAAATAATTTTTTTATCACGGGGTATATGGGTCACTACCGATTGGAAAGCGATCCAGAATTGCTTACATTTGCAGCAGCTGTCGGTTTGGGGTCTCGCAACTCAGCTGGATTTGGCATGTTTGAAATAGTCGAGGAGGATTGACACTCTTTCCATGATTAAATCTGGGCGTTTAGATAATTCCTCAAGACTATGAGGCGTGATGGAGCACATATTTGGTGACATAATGTTGACAATTTTATATGATATAAAATTCTTGAGGAGGTGAAAAAAAGTGATTCATGCCATCCGAGAACTGGGGAAAACCATATTAGAACTGGAAAACAAAGACAAGATTGATCTTGTCACTGAGGATCCAGGGAAGGATCAGTATCCTACGACGGTAGTCATTCAGCTGGCCCGTAATTGTAACATGATCCAGTTCGAAGGGATTACAGTTGAAGAAACGTCAGAAGATTACACACGGTATTTGTTTCGAACAGGTTCATCTCGCGGCAGTAACTTTTCACCCACTGCAAAACTTACTAAGCCGAAGAACACGGTTAATCAGAAAGTACTCGGTTGGTTTCAAACTGTTCGACGAAAAGTAAAAGATTTACCCTATATTATTTCTGCAGTGGAAGATGTTTTAAAGGAGAATTTAGATGACATCATTGACGGGATAACATCAGTAGTAAGAGAAGGGCGTAATAGTTATCTTATAACTTTAAAATTGGATTATTTATATTTGAGGGATCTCGAGGAGTTCCGTGATGCATTTATCAAACTAATTGATGAGAAGGATTTGTCTGTTTCTGCACAGAATAAAATGTGTGCACTCTGTCGTCAGCGAAAGGAGACAGTCATTGGTAAGCTTTCGACGTTTAAATTTTATACGATTGATAAACCGGGATTTATTTCCGGAGGGTTTGATTCCGAAAAGGCATGGCGTAACTATCCTGTCTGTCTGGAATGTAAGACTAGCTTGGAAGAAGGACGCCGTCAAATTGAAAATCACTTGCGTTTTTCATTTTACGGCCTATCTTACCTGTTAATTCCTCGTTTTCTTTTTGCCCGATTTGATGATCCTTATGTTGATGAAATCTGGCAGATTTTACTTGAACCGAATCGTAATATTCGCCTGAAAAATGAGGACAGAAAAGTAATTACCAATGATGAGAATGACATTCTTGATATTTTAGCAGAAGCCAATGATGTCTTGACTTTCCATTTGGCGTTTATCCAACGAGTGCAAGGTGCTGAACGTATCTTACTGTTGATTGACGATGTGTTACCTTCTCGGTTACGTAGAATTTTTGAAGCAAAAGAAATGGTGGATAGTGTGTTTTTTAACATGAATGAAACCGGATTCCATTTCGGATGTATTCGCGCCTTCTTTTCCAAATCGGACGATGATAAACGGCAGAATGATCTGGACAAGTATTTTTTAGAGATTGTGAATCGGATTTTTAAAGGAATGCCCCTTCATTTTAACTTTTTGCTTCGGTTTATCATGCGTGAGGTGCGTAAAAGTTTTGTTCGAGAAGAGAAGGATTTTTACCTGAAAATGAAGGATGCACTTGCAACTATAAGATTTTTTGAAGAATTAGGCATATTGGAGAAAAAGGGAGGTAGCTTTATGGAGGGATTCGATGAGCTATTTAACAAGTATAGTCACCAACTTGATCGTCCGGAGAAAAGGGGGATTTTTTTACTTGGTGCTTTAGTTCAAATGTTGTTAGATGCCCAGTACCATTTGCGTGACAGTCAGCCGTTCGTCAATAAGCTAATGGGATTGAAGATGGATGAGCGGAGTCTCAAAGGTCTTTTGCCGAAAGTCATAGATAAGTTTCGGCAATATGAGCGCTTTGATAAAGGTAAACAGACATTAGCGAGTGTCATTTCAGATTATCTGTTACGTTCGGGATCGCGCTGGGGTCTGAGTAGTGATGAACTAAATTTTTACTTTGCTAGTGGTATGAGCCTAGCCAATGAAGTGAAGGACGTTATTTATGACAATTCCAAACTCGTGAAGGGGGATGAACATGTCCGTACTTAAGCAGCGTTCTGAAATATTGTTTTTGTATGATGTGTCCTGGGGAAACCCTAATGGGGATCCCGTCGATGAGAACAAGCCGCGTATTGATGAGGAAACATCCCGTAATATTGTTACTGATGTGCGGCTCAAGCGCACCGTGAGAGACTTTTTGTACCATCATAAAGGGCAAGAAATTTTTATTCGGGAGATTTCGGACGAAAAGGATTACATACAGGATGCCAAAACACGTGCAGAAGATTTTTTGAAAAAGGACGGCCGATTAGTTAAAAAGACGGATGTTAAATCTTTGGCCGAGATGAAGCAAATTATCAAAGATAATATCCTATCCAGTTGTATTGATGTCAGACTCTTTGGTGGTACATTGCCGGTGGAAAAAAGCAGTAGTGAGAAAAGCTCCATCACGTATACGGGGCCAGTTCAATTTAAAATGGGTTCTTCTATGCACCGAGTTAAGATGGAGTATTTAAAAGGAACGGGCGCTTTTGCTTCTGGAAAGGATCAGACAAGAAAAACTTTTCGAGAGGAATATGTACTGCCGTATTCACTCATTTCATTTTACGGGATCGTTAATGAACAAGCAGCAAAAAGCACACATCTAACAGAAGATGATGTACAGTTACTCTTGGAAGCAATGTGGGTTGGAACCAAGAACTTGATCTCCCGTTCCAAAATGAATCATGTTCCACGTTTACTGCTACGGGTTATCTACAATGAACCTTACTTTCACATTGGAGAGCTAGATAAACGGCTCAATTTGCAATTCAAAAAGTCAGATGAGGAATTAAGGGATGTGAGCGACTTTGTCATTGACCTCAATGAGTTAGTAAAGGAACTAGACAAATACCGGGTAAGAATTGATCGTATCGAGTGTGCTATTGATGAACGCCTTCAATCTAATATCTCGTTAGTTGATGAGCTGAAACAGCGGGGATTCATAGTCGATGTTAAAGTGTGGTAAGGGTGAAAGTCATGAAGACGTTGGTCTTTGATTTTCGGGCTGATTGGGGTCATTTTCGGAAATTTTTTACCACTTCTTCACCGTTGACTTTTTCCATAATGCCGCCAACTGCCGTATACGGGTTGCTAGGAGCGGTAATAGGTTTGTCAAAAAAGGATAACCGCTATTTGCAGTATTTAAATTATCAGACTGTCCAATTGGCTATCCAGTTGAAACGTCCTATCAAAAAAGTTCGTTGGGGCATGAATCTCATTAATACGAAAGGGAATATATGGGTCCCCAAGTACCGCCGTGAAGGAGCTCACACTCAGATTCGTACAGAGTTTTTAAAAGATCCCGATTACCGTTTGTATATTCATGTGGAAGATGATCATTTATTCCAACAGCTTATCTATCATATACGGCACCACCGATCAGTATATACTCCATGTATGGGATTGAGTGAATGCATCGGAGATTTTACATTTGTCCGTGTAGATGAATTTGAAGAAGTGACAGATGACAAAAAAGTGGAAGTTTTAACTGCCATTCCGCTTTATCTTCTGAAAAAAGGATTGGACATACAAGCAGGGAAAAATTACTTTAAGGAAACATTACCTTTTGACATGAAGCCGGACCGTGAAGTAACTCAATATGAAGAAGTGCTCTTCGAAGCGAATGGATTACCCATCAACGGAAGTTTGAAACGTTATTGGCAAAATAATAAAAGAGAAGTGATTACCTTTCTGTAAACATCGAAAGTAATGGGAACGGAGTTGAGTGAATTGTTATCTCATCCGGATCAACATTATGTGGATCATGTTTCCGGCGTGGTTCAGTTAGCCCAGCAGTTTGTGAATGAACTGCATATCTCGCTCTTAAGTTCCCAAGAGAGGCGTCAGCTTCCAGTAATGATGGCCTTGTGTCATGACATTGGAAAGGCGACTGACTTTTTCCAATGCTACATCGACCCTGACCGGCATTTTGCCGGTCCTCATTACTTAAAACACCATTCTTTGATCTCTGCGATTATTACTTACTTTATAGTCAAAGATTATATAGTCACACGAGAAAAGAAAGATGACTTTCTTCCTTTTCTAGCGTATTTGGGAGTTCGGCGGCACCACAGCCATTTAAAAGATTGGCTAGCTGAAACAAAGCTCGTGGATGAATGGGACGTCGAGATATTGAAAAGACAAATAAAAGCTATAAATTACGACAAACTTAATCAAGTGATGTGTACAATATGTCAAGACAATCTTGAAAAGTGGGAGTGGCCAGTGCTCGAAGCCGATCTTCTGTTTCAATGGGTAGAGGCCTTTCCCGCTGAATTGCGTCGCATTCGGAGACAGATCAGACGTGATAAACAGGACCATCTGGAAAAGTATTTTTTGTTACAACTCTTATTTTCATTTTTGATTGACGCGGATAAATCCCAAGTGGGGATTGACAAGTACGATCAGCTAAGACGGTACGAGATTTCCACTGAATGGATTCCTAATTACAAATCGGCTCAGAAATGGACGGAACATACAATAAATCGCCTCAGGGAAGCTGCATATGAGGATGTGATAAATTATCCGATCAGTCTTGACCAACATCTCTATGCCTTACAGTTGCCAACAGGGTTAGGGAAGACGTTAACAGCGTTACAGTTCGCTTTTAAGCTACGAGAGAAGCTTAAACAACAGCATAATGTCACCCCTCGCATTATTTATACACTACCTTTTTTAGGTGTGATAGATCAGACCGTTAACACTCTGAATGACATTTTCAAATCTAACGGGGTATCTGTCGACAGCTTGCTGCTGTTAGCTCATCACCATTTATCTCCATTGGATTATACCGTAAAGGATGATGTAGACTATCAGCATCTTTCCTACGAAGCGTCCAAGTTGTTGATTGAAGGCTGGCATTCAGAGCTGGTTGTCACTACATTTGTCCAATTGTTTGAAACCATATTGTCAAATCGTAACAAACATTTGCGCAGATTTCACCGATTGGCCAACAGCATTGTGATCGTCGATGAGGTGCAGGCTGTCCCACACAAATATTGGTTGCTTATACGACGTCTATTTATACAACTGGCCGAAACCCTAAATATCTACTTTGTCTTTACGACTGCGACTGTACCGGCCATCTTTTCTTCATCCGAATTAACTACGTTGGTCGATTCCTCCCGTTATTATGAAAAGCTAAATCGGGTGCAATTGATACCTCGGATTGCGTTGCATCAATCCTTACAAGAATTTATAGATGGAATCCATCTGCTCGATAACAAACGGTATCTTTTTATCATGAATACTATCCAGTCGGCTAAAAGACTCTACCGCTTGATTAACAAACAGTACGGTCGTGACCGTGAGGTGGCCTTCTTGTCGACACATCTGACACCGTGGGATCGCAACCGGGTAATTAAAGGCATAAAAAATAGTAGATATGACATTGTAGTCAGTACACAGTTAATTGAGGCTGGAATCGATGTGGATTTTGATGTGGTGTTTCGGGATTTGGCTCCACTGGACGCTATTTTTCAATCAGCGGGACGTTGCAACCGACATGGCCTGCGTACGGGTGAAGTAGTGGTAGTACACCTGTGTAACGAATCGCAGCGTTCGTTTGCCAGCTTTATTTATGATAGTGTTAAGCTCGATGTTACGAAGAAACTGTTAAAATACAAGCATGTGGTAAATGAGGCGTCATTTTTTAAACTACTAGATCGGTATTTTGGTGAACTTGCGTCGCGGATGTCCAATCGGGAATCCAAACTCTATTTACAAGGAGTCAGTTCTTTGTCAATGGATGGTGAACCAAATCAAGAACGTATGCCTGTCTCACATTTTAGGTTAATCGAGGAAGACTATGAAAAAATGGATGTATTTATCGAACAAAACGAAGAGGCAGTAAAAGTATTTAATCGGTTCGAACGAATAGTGCAAATTAAAGATCGTTGGGAACGACGTAGGGCCTATGATCAAATAAAGACTTCATTCTACCGTTATGTTATATCAATTCCTGTC
>CALJVA010000152.1 GCA_937975135.1 uncultured Thermoactinomycetaceae bacterium
AATGCCATCAATCCTCTATTTTTTTTCACAATTCGATACGGCTGTTTCCTTCCCTCTTCATTTTTCCACTCATAATATCCATCAGCAGGAACCAGACACCGATGCTGTTGAAATGGCTTGCGAAAAGCGGGCTTTTGTGCAACCGTTTCACCACGGGCATTAATCATCCGAGAGGAAAAAGAGGTATCCTTGGCCCAATAGGGGGTTAATCCCCAACGCATCGTAACCAATTGACGCTTTCCTGCTTCAGAAACAATCACAGGAACCTTTTGAGTTGGGGCAATATTATACCGTGGTCTCTCTTCCACACTCTCCACCTTTTCCACCATAAAATGCTGCGCCACCTCTTCCAGCCCAACAGTAAGAGAAAAACGGCCGCACATATTTTTCTCACTCCCATTCAATAAAATACTCACTCTCTATTATAACCGCTGATCAAATGTGCCACTTCCTTAAGTAGAAAGTTAAAAGATGTAAACGAGCATCCGCTTCATTAAACAGTGGAAAAAAAGAATCGGACTTGGAGGGACTAACCCCTTCAAGTCCGACATCAATCATCTCGTAATCGATCCTACTTAGAGACCAAATTCTATGTAAATGTTTTATGCATCCTTTGATGTAGGTAACTGTTTTCTTCGATTAATATAGAATGAGAAGAATAGCTTTCCAAAAAGAGTCTGTAATATCACCGCCACAATGATCGCATCGAGAGCCGGGACTGTAGTCATGGAAAACCATTCAAAACCATAGGGTTTTGGTGTTGTAGCAAAGGCAAACAAGGTAGAGAGCGCCCACACACCGACAGAAATGGAACAAAAAGGAACAATTTGTTGTTCACGAGAAAAAGAGGTTAACCGAGCTTGATCAACAAAAAAGAATTGCGCTACATAAATTCCCCCGATTGGAGCAATAAAGGCCGTTAGGTAGATAAGAAAATCGATAAAATAATCATAAATCCCAATGACCGCCAATCCGGTACCAATTAAACCGGCAATGATCGCAATTGCGTATCGGGGAATCTTCTTAATGATCACTGAAAAACCAAGCGCTGAAGAATACAAGTTGTTATCATTGGTAGTCCATTGTCCCAATACCAAAATCACAATGGCTGGAATCCCCATACCCAAACCGAGGAAGATTTTACTAATCTCTTGTGTCCCTGTGGCCTTCACGAGAATGATCGCAATTAGAAGCATCACGCTATTTCCAATCAAGAACCCAAAGAAGGTAGATAATACAGCGTCACGTGGTGTTTTTGCCCAACGTGCCACATCCGGGGATATCACGGTACCTGTAATAAAAATCGCGACCACCTGTGAGATCGCCAGCCCCATACTTAATGGATCACTGAGCAGTGGCGCATTTATCATTAAAGCCAAAGATTGGTCGCTAAGAACCATATAAACGGCTCCCAACATCAGCCCAATCATCAAAGGTACAGCCCACACACTCAGCTTTTCAATAGCTTTATAGCCAATTACCGCTGTGGAGGTCATCAACAATCCACCGATTAAAGCTGCGACGGATTTAGGAATCTCTATCCCGAATAGTTCTTTTACAAAGTCATGGGTATAAGAGCCGAAAAATCCGGTTTGCACACCAAACCAGCCAAATAACGTTACCCCAACAATGGTTATAACAATAAAGGCTCCATATTCACCAAACACATATCGATTGATCATTGCAGTAGATAAACCTGTTCGTGCACCAACATAGGCACAGAGGGAACCAATGATCGCTAAAATAAATGAACCGATGGTAACAGAAATAAGTGCATCTCGAAAACTAAGACCTGCTCCTAACTCCATTCCTAGCATAATTCCTGATAAATCGATACCAATTGCAATCCAGATTAGACTGATTACAAACCAACCTTTTCGTTTCGCGACTGGTACAGGTTCTCGTTCATAATCAAAAAAAAGAAGATCTTTATTGTTCATTGTGTTTACCCTCCTTGCCATCAGCTAGTCCCATTTTCTGCATCTTCCATGTATATATTCAGATCATTCAGAACCGTACCTCTGCCTCCTAAAACTTTAATGTGAAAAGGAGGGTCATGCGGTATCGTTCCTGTAGCCCAGTTATAAACCATTTCTTCCGAATCCCTGATCGCAATGCGAAGAGGCTCTTCGGGAGTATATCTCATTTCAAAGATATAGCTCTTGCCTGGTCGAATTGCCACCTGATGATAAGGGTTTTCCACGGTTTGATACCTACCGCCGCTGATTTCAAAGAGAACGATTTTTCCTTCTTCATTGATTTGTACACCATACGAACGCTGTTCTTCCGATTCCAAATAGATGGAAAAAGGTCCGGCAACCTGTTGTGAAAAAACACCACTAATTCGAGTTTCATTCACAACCTTGTCTTTCAGTGCATAGACCTCTGGCATGCTGCTTTTGAACTCAATCTTAGTGGTATCCGCCAGAAACTCCGTCTCAGTACTGCTTGACAAGTTCTTCACCATCATCGAATCACCGGCTGCCTGCTTTCCCATAAAAGCACCAAGAACAAGACAAGCTGCTGCTGCGGCCGAATAGATTGCGACTCTTTGTATCCGTTTTGTTTTATTTTCCTTAGGTCTTTCTAATACAATTTGCTCTGCCATCCGCAAAATCTGACGAATTGACCGCTCTGGATTAAAGCATTCCACCACCAATTGTTCTAACTCTGGAGGAATAGCTGACGATCCTTTTCGCAAGGGCATCCGGTATAGACTCTCTTTTGGTTGCACACCCGTTAACAGGAAGTAAAGGAGACCGCGCCACTTTTCATCCTCACGTTGAGATGACTTAAAGTCCAAAAAGAGAACGTAGGGTTGGTTTCCATTCATAATAATATTTTTGGGATCCAATACTGTGGTCAATGGAAGAGGTAAGTTCGCTAATTCCACTTGAGTTCGCAATAGTTTACGAAATACATTTAATGCATCATAGGCATTCATCGGGTTCTCTTCGTTAACAACCAGCGACAAAGGATCCCCTTCCAGAGGTGGGTGAACCAAAACAATTCGATCCCCCTCCATCAGCACCTCTAATATTGGTGCCACATAGGGATGTTGAAGATTGCTCAGCATTTCTACAATTCCCGGTGGTAAGGAGCGCCTAACCTTGATTTCCTGCAAAAAAACTTGCGCGCCATCGGGAGTCCGTGCCAAAGCAATCTGTCTTGAAAACATCACCATAACATCTTCTACTTGGAATTTTTCATAATAACGGAAACCCTCACTATCCCACCTATGCACACCACGTCCTCCTCTCTTTTGTTCTGATTGTAAATGAACCGTGATAACTTTCTATAAAACGATAATATTTGTCATTATCAGCTCTTATCCTACCTTTTTAGTAAGAAGAAATCAAGTAAATTTCAATAATAGTAAATAAAAAAAGAGTTAATTTGACAAAAACATCACCAATTAATCGGAAAAGCAATGGTCTTAACAAAATACTTATAAAAGAAAAACCTGTCTAATCGACATGTGCTGGGCAGTTCATGCTTCTAAGCAAGGTAGTACTCGCCCAGCACTTACTCTTTCGTAGCTTTATTAGCTATTCCTTTGAATATAATTTTAAATCGTTAAAACTGATAATTGATATGGAGCGAGGACTAATTGGCGCTTCATCTGACAGAGTATAGCTGACCCGATCGCTATTTTCACCCTGTTCAATCTCAACAGCCAATTCATTATCACTAATAATTTTTACATCGGTCTTTTCGTGAGGAATCCACTTCCACGAAATTATCCGTTGACTTTCTTGTCCATTACTTTGATCCAATTGGTAGAGACGAAGCATCTTCTCTTCTACCCAATCAAAGTGGAAACGATCCCCTTCCACACTTTCTAGTTCTAATCGGAAGGGACCATCTTTTCCTTCTCCCTCCTGATTAAAGGTAAAACTGGAGGATCGGAAGTCCTTAATATGGACTTTGGAGTTCTTCTTTAGAATAAAACCGTCTTCTCCCACCACTCCATGACCGGAGACCAATTCCCATGTTTCATTATTCATCCATGCTGAAAGAGCCTTCACATCTCCCGGAATCTTTTCTACCGTCGGATCCTGTAAGACAGTACCCTTTCGTCCGAGAAAATCAACACGGAAAATATAGTCCATCGGAACTGCTCCCACAGCAATCCATTTATTTGTTGTCCCTTTTTCAGTTACAGATACCCTCAAGGGTTCATTGGGGATATACAAGAGTTCAACGATATAACTCTTATTGGGTTCCGCTCGAAAAGCATCCCCTGATTCTACCAGTGGATAGTATTTATCTTTTACCCATTGGTAGACAACAAACTCGCCCTCATTCCCCATTTTTACACCATAGGAATAATGTTTCCCCTTGCCAAACAACTCAGCAGAAAATGACTTTAGCTCGTCCAGCTGAAACTCCCCAGATATACGTGTAGCACCTTCTACAAGTTTGGGAGAATGATACACACTCCCAATCTCACTGTCAAAGACTACCGTGCTTTGCTCAGTTTGGTTACGCGCAGCTTCAAAAGGGTTCAACGGAACGGTACTTTGCTCTGCTCCTATAAAGCGCTTTAATTCATCTGAGTAGGCACTTTGATAACCAATAAAAGCAATCACAAATAAAGAAGCAGCAGCTGCTATCATCAAATAGAGCTTACGCGTTGTTGGCTTTTTCTTCTTTCTCGTCTCTTTTGTCGAACTTTCAAGAATGCTTTTGGCCCGATTCAACACTTCATAGGGGCTAACATTCCGATCCATACAATCCAAGGCAAGCTTCCTTATTTCCGGAGGGAGCTTCTGCATCGAGGTTAAACGTTTCTTCCGTACTGCATCCTTTTCAGCTTGTGTTCCAGTTAAAAGAAAATAAAGGAGGGTTCGCCATTTTTCAATGGTTTCATACTGCTCAAATTTACGTGTTCCATAAAACAAAAGAAAAGGCTCGCCCTTTGACATAAAGATATTTTTGGGATCCAGTGAGGTGTAAAAAGGAACTGGTAATCGCCCTAAATCCAACATGGTGCGTAACATCTTATAAAAAACTTCCAATGCTTCCAAGGGCTTAAGTGGCTTTTCCTCATCCACAATCATCGGTAAAGGATCCCCAGAAAAAGGAGGATGAACAAGAAGAATCTTTCCTTTGTCTATAATCACATCTAAAATCGGTGCTATATTTAAGTGTTGGGAATTGCGCAATATATCCGGAAAATTCCGTGGCAAAGGGGAATCAATAGTAATCTCTTGGAGAAATACTTTCGCTCCATTCGGTGTTGTCGCCTTAGCTAATTGACCTGACTGAAAGTTTAGTACGTCCTCAATTTTAAAATGATGATAAAAACGTCCCTTCTCACCGTTTTCGTTCATCGAATCAGGCGCAAGAAACCTGTAATTTCTGTGACGATAGGTAACATGCGCCCTCCCTCCCTCATAAATAATGATCTTTTCCTGTATTTAGTGCGAACGATCTTTAATTATGTAGGAATTAAAGGCACTTATAAAAATGTCTCTAATAATGAAGTAAACTTATTACTGCAAGAAAAATATTATGTCTATAGTAATTCCCTTTAATCGTATACTCACTTACGACAAAAATCAAGTATTATCGACAAAAAAGAAAGATTCTCCTCTATTAATTTATATCTGAAATCGTTTCTTTACTTTTTTCTTCTCTTCTTTTTGTATATTTATTTATTAAAATTCCATGCATCTGATCCATATCTTGACCCTACCAATTCCATTGCAAGTTGCTGTTCATAGGGAGTAAGCTCTCCAGAAATAAGATTTATTCCCATTCCCTTTATAAATCCGTTAATAAAAGCCTGCATCGCTTCTTCAAAACCGATCGGCCGAGGGGTTAATTGATTTATAGCCACCGCCCGATTTGAAAAGCTCTCTTGTAAACGTTCTTTGATTCGCTCAGATGGTATATGAAGCACATCAAATAACGCATCAGCATCCAGGTCAAGGAGAATCGAACCATGCTGTAATATGACTCCTCGTTGACGTGTTTGGGCACTACCAACTACTTTACGCCCTTCCACAACCAACTCGTACCATGAAGGAGCATCAAAACAAGCGGAAGTACCCAATGAAAGGTACTTTTGTTTACTCATCTCATCCTCTAGAGAAACAATTTCTGCTTTAAGTTCCAGTTGACGAAATCCTTCCAAAAGACCTTGGCTAATCAGTAAATAAGAGTCAATAACCGTCCTTGGCATATCGGGATAATTCTCTGACACAATGACGCTATAGGTTAATTCCTGATCGTGTAATACTGCCCGTCCACCTGTAGGCCGGCGGACAAAGTCAAAGCCACGTTTTTTCACTCGATCTAAATTTACTTCCCGGTCTACCTGCTGAAAATAACCAATCGAAAGGGTTGGCGGATTCCAGCCATAAAAACGGAGGGTTGGTGGTACCTTTCCTTCACTATGGGCAATCAGAATTGCTTCATCGATAGCCATATTCATAGCACCGTTTTGAATTCCACTTTTAATAAGACGCCATTCTTTTACCATATTCCTTTCACCTCTGCTTTTTCGATTGATGAAGCAATCTCCACCACATCATTTTTCCTCAAACCATTGTACTCTTCCGCCACTCTGTGCTCAAGAAGAGGCTAAAGTAATTTATCGATGCATTTTCTCTGCAACTATTTTTTCAATTGTACGCTCAAAAGGGGTCACCCGGTAACCCAATTCCCTTTCTGCTTTTTGAGAGCTGTAATACACCTTCCGGCCTACAAGACGGGATAAATCCCAAGCAAAGGCTGGATCACGTCCATTTAACCATGAAATACCTTCCAATAAAAGGGATGCCATGCTAACAACAGGCCGTTTCAACACTCGAATCTTTCTCGGTATACCACTAACCCTACCAATCCTCTGGAATGCCTCTGTTAGTAGTAGGTTGGTGCCTCCCAGGATATACCGATGTCCCAATCGACCTTTTTTAGCCGCTAGAAGATGACCTTCCACCACATCCTCCACATCACACAAATTAATTCCACCTTCAGGGGCAATTCGTAGCTTACCTCTTACAACAGCTGAAACAAATGAAGTATCAGAGGTACCTACGCCGGTAATAACAGTTGGATTTACAACAACTGCTGGCAAGCCTTCTTTCACCTTGGCTAACACATACTCTTCCCCACGTCTCTTAGCGATCGCATACCCTACATTTAGAATATCTCCATCAAAGGCATAAGTCTCATCGACAGGTTCCTCTGAATCAGGGAGACCTACGGCCGCTGCTGAACTTGTATAAATAAAACGTTTCACCTTGGCTCGCATCGCTTCGGCTACCATATGCTTAGTTCCCTCAACATTGATCGCAAACATCCGCTTACGCAATCGTCGCCCCCAACTAACTTCACCCGCGACATGAAATACCCAGTCGATCCCCTCACAACAGCCCTTCAAAGTAACAGGATCTGTCACATCACCAACAATGCGTTGAATTCCTTTTGGAAGTGACTTCCAATTGGAGCGAGGGCGATGCAAGACGGTAACCTCGTAGCCCTGTTTGTAAAGGTGATGGACAAGTTGCCTCCCCACAAACCCCGTCCCACCTGTGACTAATGCACGCATTGTAGCTCCTTCTCCTTCAAAAATATATGGAAAGTTCATGAAACAAATTAAAAAGACTTATCTTAAAGCGTCTAAAATAGAGATGATCGGATATTATTTTCTTCTAAGATCATTTAC
>CALJVA010000153.1 GCA_937975135.1 uncultured Thermoactinomycetaceae bacterium
CGGCTTAATCCAAGAATGGCAGCTTTCGCAGCCCCGTAGTCATAGCTAAACACTGTGTCTGCCACACGCTCATCAAACCAATACCAAACTTTATCTCCCGCCATTGAAGAGATGAAAATGATGTTCCCTCGCTCGCCATTTTCGTTCGGTTCGTTCTTTTTCATGTAATTGGCAGCAACTTGGGCCGTGTGAAAAGAACCATAGAGATTTACTTTAATCCCCTTATCCCATTGCTCAATGCCTTGTTTAATTTCTTCCGGATCATCAGTAAGGAATTTTAGACCAAATCCTCTCCCTGCTGCATTCAAAAGGATATCCAAATGCCCCCATTTCTCAACTGCCTTTGCTGCGGCGGCTTCCAATTCCTCACGAACCGTTACATCGGCTTTCAGGAAAATCGCATCGTCTCCAAACTGTTTCACAAATTCTTGGCCTTTCTCTTCGTTGATGTCGGTAAGCAACAATTTGGCGCCTCTTTCATGAAACGCTTTGGATACTGCACCACCGATTCCGGAAATTCCGCCAGTAAGCCAAGCAACACTACCTTTTAGCTCCATCGTTAGCCCCTCCATATAATTCCATTTCCATTCCTTACTTTCCCAAAAAAGAAGGACTATTATTCGAAGGGCTGGGCACGACGTGGTTCATCAAGTTCAGGTGGTATGACGGGCATCTTTTGGAGCGGTGGAAATCGAAGTTGCAATTTCCCCGGTAAGGAAATCCACTTTATGGTATATTCTTTTCAGATAAAAACGATTTTCAATGCTTTGGCTGAAAGCTTCAAAACCCTCGATATCTCAATCGTCCAGGAAGGAAACACTAAATAACAAAGGTAAGTACCAACAAAAAGTTCGGAGGAATCACGATGACAGAAACAAATCAAAAGATTGTTCCATATTTATGGTTTGATAAGGAAGCCCATGAGGCAGCAGCGTTTTATGCCTCCATTTTCCCATATTCAAGAATTTCCAATATCACCACGCTCCGCAATACACCCTCAGGCGATTCTCATATAATTTCTTTTGAGCTGTGGGGGAAAAAGTTCTTGGCAATAAGTGCAGGACTCAGTTTCAAATTTAATCCGTCATTATCTTTCATTGTTAATTTTGACCCATCACGAGACAAAGACGCGAGAGAAAAAATAAATGAAGTTTGGAACAAATTATCCGATGGTGGCACTGTTCTCATGCCACTTGATACGTGAGAGATATGGCTGGATTCAAGATAAGTATGGTTTATCATGGCAGCTAATCCTCACCAATCCAGAAGGGGAGGAACGGCCTCCAATCATCCCGTCCCTCTTGTTTGTCGGTGATCACTGTGGCAAAGCGGAAGAGGCAGTTAACTTTTACTTATCTGTTTTTAAAAACGCAAAGAAAGGCAATATCGTCCGCTACCCTCAAGGCATGGAACCCGAAAAAGAAGGAACAATCATGTTTTCTGATTTCATGCTTGAAAATCAATGGTTTACTGCAATGGACAGCGCGAGAGATCATAACTTCAGTTTCAACGAGGCAGTTTCATTTATGGTGTACTGTGGCACACAAGAAGAGATTGATTACTACTGGGACAATCTATCGGCGGTTCCTGAATCCGAACAAAGTGGCTGGCTTAAAGATCAGTTTGGCGTATCCTGGCAAATTGTACCGAGAGAAATGGACAAAATGATGCGTGGCACACCAGAACAAGTGGAACGGGTTAGTAAGGCCATGCTTAAAATGAAGAAACTAGACCTTGCAGAGTTATGGAAAGCATACATGGGTACTTAATGTCTTGAAACTAATATCAGCAAGCAAGCAGTTAATTCTCCGTGGATGGAAATAACTCGTTTACAAATTCCTTAAACGTAGATCTAACAATCTTTACCCGCTCTAACTTTAATTCCGTCCCATTAAAAAGTTCTGATACAGCATCATCAGAAGAAAAGTGGACACATGGGGTTACATCATCTTTTGGTATACTAACTAGAAAACATCGAGAGTTAAATCAATTGTCTATTAATCATTCTAATGGCTTTCTCATCGAAATCTTGAACTCCAATTATAGTAAGCATACTTTCATCGTTTAATCCAAAGAGTACTCGATCGTTTTTAATCCATTTGACAATCTGATCTTGAGTAAAAACAATATATAACCTGCCAGCACTTTCATTTAATATACACTGAAACTCACCCACTTCATCAAAAAACCTGACTTTTTCAAACCAATTTTTTGTATATATCACTGGTAACCCATGGGTGATGGGGACATTTGATTTTAACAAGTCCTCACTAATCAATAGTAGCTTTTTCACTAGAATTAAGGTAAAAGATCGGATCTGTCCTGTTTTACTATCAATACCCAACTCAATTAGTGATTTTTTAAAATCACCGGTCCTCCAATATAAGATGGAGGTATTTGTATAATAATCATCTCCCCATCGGATGTCTAAAGGTACATAAGCATCTATAGTAAGCTTACTTTGCATTTCAAAAGTGGTACTTACAATCTTCAGCATTATCTAGTCACCCTATGTCCAGGATTAATTCTGCATCTCTAATACTAATCATCGTGAGAGTAACAACTGGATTTTACTTTTCTTAGCCAGTTAATTTCAAAAACTCTCCTACTCTCTTTCCTAATCCCAAAACTTCCGATCCAAGGCCCGATATTGAATCGCTTCGGCCACATGGGGGGCCTGGATTTTCTCTTCTCCGGCAAGGTCAGCGATGGTACGAGCTACTTTCAGGATACGGTCGTGGGCGCGAGCAGAAAGACCCAGGGCGTCGAAGGATTGTTTGAGTAATTCTTTTGATTCGCGATCTAGAACACAATATTTACGAATCGCCGCGGGACTCATAAAAGCATTATGAATAATCCCTTGATCGGCAAAGCGTTCCTCTTGGATTTTACGTGCCCGACTGACCCGCTCCCGGATTACAGCGGAGGGTTCACCTTTTTGGGAACTGGACAAGGTTTTGTAATCGACACGGGGTACTTCAATGTGAAGATCGATCCGATCCAGGAGCGGACCAGAGATCTTCGAGCGATACCGCTGGATCTGATGGGGCGTACAGGTACAGGCACGATCTTCCTCATAACCAAAAAAGCCACAAGGACAGGGATTCATCGAACCGATTAACATAAATTCCGCTGGAAAGGTAAAAACTGCTCGAGCACGGCTTACGGTTACTTCTCGATCCTCCAGGGGTTGCCGCAATACCTCTAAGGCACTTTTGGAGAACTCCGGCATCTCATCAAGAAACAAGACCCCACGATGGGCGAGACTGATTTCCCCAGGCTTGGGAATACTGCCGCCACCGATCAGTCCTGCTTGAGAAATCGTATGGTGAGGTGAACGAAAAGGGCGCTCCACCACCCGCCGCCCTCGCTTAGTGAGTAACCCGGCGATGCTGCAGATCTTGGTGACTTCTAAGGATTCTGAAGGGGACATCGGAGGCAAGATGGAGGTAAT
>CALJVA010000154.1 GCA_937975135.1 uncultured Thermoactinomycetaceae bacterium
AAGCACTATGGGAAGAAGCCGATTTTGTATGTTACCTACGACACTTATGAAACCTATGTCGAAGGGTATTTCCAGGACTTCGATATATGGATTCGGGATATCTTGAAATTTCCCACGCTTAACCGGGACTGGCTTTTCTGGCAGTATAGTAATCGGAGAAGAATTGAAGGTATTGATGAAAACTATGTAGATATCACGTTTATCGGGGGAACCTGGAATCCTTTATACAAAAATTTGGTCGAAAGTAGTGAAGTGCTTTTTTGATTGCTGAGAAGGCGCTTAGGACCTTAGAGTGATCAAAGTCTAAGCTGGTGTTAGGTAGCGTTAGCGTCTCTTGCTACGAAAGTCGTAGATCAATAGGTACGATACTAAGTTCAGATAGATGTAGCAGATGGTTTTGCTTGCGATCGCAACTTCTGATTCCTTAGATACGGTTTCCATGTGGCGAGAATCAACGTTGGATAGAACACCTTAATGAAACATCTTGCTCTTTTTTGAAAAGGGCAAGATGTTTTTTGTTTAACCGTCAGCCTTGTCCAACAATTAAAAATAGGTTAAACTAAAACTATCCCTACTTTAAAGCAGGGACGAATTAAAGAGCCAAATAAGTTTTAAGTAAAATCTGGTACATAAGATAAATATTGGATTATTTATACTCTCTGGAACCAACGGTAGAAAACCTTTTTGACAAAAGGTTTTCTGGATCCCGTTTCATAGATTTGAGAAATTTGGGATTGGTTCAACAAACATCAAGGGGGGCCTTTTTTGAAAAAAACAGTTGCACTCATTACCGTTATAGTCATGGCTTTGGCTCTTGCTGTATCTGGATTGCCGACAGCCAATGTATCTGCTGACAGTAGCGAAACGTACTTGGTTAACTTCAAAGGAAACAAATTACCTTCCAATGTTGAAACAATCATTGAAGAAGCTGGCGGAGAAGTGATACAGTCCAATGAAGATATGAACTATGTTCGCGTATCTTCCAGCAACCCCAACTTTCTTAAACAAATTCGCAGCAACAAAGCAGTTGCAGATGCTGGTCGTGAACTTTATATCGAACAGGAAACTGTGGTTGTAAAAGAAGACTTTGATGGTGCTGATCATCCTTTATATGAGCAGTATCAGTGGGATATCAAGCAGGTAACGCAAGACGGGGCAAGCTATAATCTTCCCAAAGGAAAAGGGAGCAAAGATGTAGTTGTTGCCGTGATTGACACGGGGATCGATCAAAATCACCCCGATTTAAAAGCAAATATCGTTGATGCCAAATCCTTTGTTCCGGGAGAAACGGTCACCGATTATGATGGTCATGGTACCCATGTCGCCGGAAGCATCGCTGCTAATGGTAACGTACTGGGAGTGGGCCCAGAGCTGGGGATTGCCGCGTTGAAAGTGTTTCCTCGAGAAGGAGGAGCACCTACAGCATGGATCGTAGAAGCTATTCGTTACGCTGCAGATCAGGATTACGATGTGATCAACATGAGCCTCGGGAGCTATCAGTTCCTACAAAATCCTGATTCAAATACGAGTGATATTGTTGCCAATATTAACCTCTTTCGTAAAGCAATCGCCTATGCGGAGCAAAAAGGGGTAACAGTTGTAGGATCCGCAGGAAATAATGGTATGGATCTCAAAAGCCCTGGCCAAATGACCAAGTATCTGTTTGGTGAAAATGGTGCTACCAAGCGAAACCCCGCTAGCAACTTGTTGATTCGTGTATCAGCAGGAAATAAAGGAAAAGAGCTTGCTTTTTACTCCAACTATGGAGTTGGTATGATTGATGTTATGGCACCTGGCGGCGATTTGGGTCCAAACTATGATCCCGAAACTGGTGAGGGACGTGACAATACCTATCTCTCGTTAAGCACTGTACCGATCTTTGATGAGAATGGAGAACCTGTTGGTCATGGCTATGGATGGAGCGCAGGAACTTCGATGGCTGCGCCGAAAGTAGCTGGTGTAGCAGGCGTAATCATCGCTAAGCATGGGAAAAATAAGTTGAAGCCTGCGCAAGTAAAAGCGATCATCAAGCAATCTGCGGAAGATGTATACAAAAAAGGATACGATGCTTACTCCGGACATGGTCTTGTGAATGCATATTCTGCGCTACAACATAAATAAGCGAATCACCCATTTTGCGTAATAAAACCCGGTCTTCGATGGAAGATCGGGTTTTATCATTTTTGAACCGGTCGAGCTTCGTGTAACAGTTCAACAAGATGAAGGGCACGAACAGTGGACGCAAGATTTTCTCTTTTAATACCTAGTTTCATCTGGAGTAGACAGCCTGGGTTTGTCGTAACGATGATCTTGGCCTGGGTTTCTTTCATGTGGATCATTTTATTATCGAGAATTTTCATCGAATCCTCAAAATTTACTATATTGTAGATTCCGGCAGACCCACAGCAGCGGTCGGCTCCCTCCATCTCCCGATAATCGATGTTGGGAATCTCTTTAATTAACTTTAGGGGGGCATTTACCACCTTTTGCACGTTTAACATGTGGCAGGAAGCCTGATAGGTTACGGGTCCTGCAATCGGTTGGGTAAAGGTCAAACGATCCAGTTCAACGAGAATTTCACTAATATCCCTTGTTTTGTTGCTAAATGTTTTTGCTCGTTCTCGCCATTCGGGATCATCGTCAAACAGTTCTTCGTACTCGATCAGTCGTGCGCCACAGCCTCCGGCGTTATTGATGATATAATCGACGGATTCTGCTTCAAAAGCTTCGATATTTTTCTTTGCTAGTAAGCGGGAATGGCCGATTTTACCAGTATGAGCGTGAAGCGCCCCACAGCAGGTTTGCATTTCTGGAATTACAACCTCAGCCCCTGCTAAGGTCAAGAGGTCAATTGTTTTTTGATTGATTTCAAAAAAAATGCTATCCATTATACAGCCCGTGAAAAAACCGACTTTAATCCGCGACTTTCCTTTTGCTGGAATTCGATGCAAACGTCTTCGGCGTTCCGATGGTGAAGGGAGGTTTGGCAATACCTGTGAAAACTGATCCAAGGAGAGAGGAGCCACTTTGGCTAGACCTGTTTTTTCAGCAAACTTTTTAAGCCCTGAAGCTTGGTAAAACCAGGTTAGATCACCAACTCGTTTCATCCATTTGCGTGAGGGGAAAATATCTTCAAATAGAAGTTTTTCTGCGATTTTTTGTTTCTTTGTTTTCGGCTGCTGTTCCTCCAGTACTTGTTTAGCACCTTCAAGAATTTTATTGTATTCTACATCACTTGGACATACAACTGTACAGGCATTGCATCCTAGACATTTATCTATCGGATCCTGCAGTACATTGATATCCAACTTACCTTCTGCAAACTGTTTTACTAGATTGATCCGGCCTCGTGGGGAATGGGTTTCCTTTTTCATTGTTTCATAGGTAGGACATGCTGGCAAACAATAGCCGCATTGTACACAGGCAAAGGTTTTTTCATAATTAATTTTATCTTGGAGCTTACGTAGTGAATCATTCATCACGCAACACCAACTTACTGATTCCTGGTTCGGGAAAGATTTTTCCCGGGTTGAGAATGTTATTTGGATCCCAGGCTTTTTTCAGTCGCTTCATCATCATCACGCCTAAAGGACCCAACTCCTGTTCCAAAAAAGGGGCTTTCATTGTTCCGATTCCATGTTCACCAGATAAGGTTCCTCCCAGATCGATTGCTGCAGCAAAAATCTCTGCAATAGCTTGTTCCACTCGAATCATTTCTTCCTTGTCTCGTTTGTCACAAAGGATGTTAGGATGTAAATTTCCATCCCCTGCATGACCAAACACAACCAGATGAATCTGGTACTTTTCCTTGATTTGGTTTAGTCGTTGTATCATTTCTGGAATTTTACTTCTTGGAACAGTAGCGTCTTCCGAGATTTTGGTAGGTTTGATTTTTGCGATGGCTGGTGAGACGAGCTTTCTTGCTTTCCAAAGACGCTCTGCTTCCTCTTCTGTTTGGGCAACTATCGTTTCCTTTGCACCCAGCTCAGTCAAAATATGATTTGTTTTTTCCATTTCTTCCTGGATCGCTTTTGGATGCCCATCTAATTCAATTAATAAAATGGCTGCTGCATCGATTGGTAATCCCATTGGCTGAAATTGTTCTACCGCACGGATCGATGCTTGGTCCATCAATTCGATTTTGGCAGGTAGGATGCCTGATCTGAGCACTTTAGATATGGCGGTACCAGAAGTGGGGAGATCCGCGAAGACAGCCATCATTGTTTTCCTTGCTGGAGGCTTGGGAATTAGGCGTAGTGTTGCTTCCGTGATTACACCTAATGTACCTTCCGAGCCGACGATCAACTTGGTGAGATCATAACCGGTTACATTTTTTATTGTCCGTCCTCCAGTACGAATGATATGACCTTCTGGTGTCACTACCTCTAAGCCAATCACATAATCTTTGGTTACACCGTATTTCAATCCTCGCGGACCGCCAGCGTTTTCCCCCAGATTTCCTCCGATAGTAGCTACATGGCCACTACTGGGGTCTGGGGGGTACATCAAACCATATTTCTCTGCCGCTTGGTTGATGGCTGCGGTAAGGACCCCTGGTGAGACGACGGCAACCAAGTCATCGGGATAGATCTCTAGTTTCTGATCCCACTGGGAAAAGTCAAGTACAATTCCCCCTTTTACTGGGAGTGGTCCACCACTAAGTGAGGTTCCCTGCCCCCGTGGATAAACAGGTATTTGGTGGCGATTTGCCAGTTTGATCACTTCAGATACTTCTTTCGTACACATCACTTGTATCACTGCTTCGGGGAGATAGGAACCAAAGGAAGCATCATAACTGTAACTATGCCGATCTGCGAGAGAGGTCATCAGACGAGGAGGGGCAACGATTTGTTCCAGCTCACGAAGCCAATCATTCTCCACAGGCAATCATCCCTTCCGACTACAAAATATCGAGCAATTGTTTTGGGTTTTTCGAAACCATTCGTTCGATACTGCTTTCAGAGATCCCGTTTTCCAACATTTGTTCAATAAATGTACTTAGGGCTTTTACAGGTGGCATATTGTGCTGTTGCCCATAATCGGTTACCAACACACAGGACTCTGGGCCAATCTCCCGTATACTATCTGCCATCTGAGCAACTGTAAGATTGTTAAAGTCCGGTCCACAGGCCAAATAACACTTTTCTAAAATACATCCCATGCTGGCTAATTTTTTTTGTTCCTCAAGAGGGAGTCGGGTAATTCCAAGATCCACATGCTGAATTAAGATTTTTTCAATTCCTAGCTGCTTTGCTTCTTGGACAAGAACATGTACTTCCTGGTTGGACAAATGTCCCGTTGCCAAAATGATGTTCGCTTCCGCGATCAAGTGTAAAATCTCCACAACTTCAGATAGCAATTTGCCCTTACTATCAAGGATTTTAAGAGGGGGTGTCTTAGGAAAGCCTTTTGCACCGCCATACAGTTGGCCAGTGGAGCGCTGACGATAATAGCGCTGGTGTTGTTCTGCAGAAAGTGTGGGCATCCAGATGACTTTTGCTCCCATCTGAATGGCTATATCTACAGCTAATGGGGATAGCCCTCCAGTAAATGCATTCAGGACTAACCCACCATAGATGTGGAGGGAGGGAAATTTTTCTCGCAGTAATGTTGCCCGGTTAACAGTTTCTCCTTCATGGGCTTTAATAACGACTCCTGCCATCCTTGCTTCCCACACATTTTCAACAAGTTCCCAATCTGTCTGTTTACGAGGAAAAATACTCGGGGAGGAGTGAACATGTAATTCTATTGCTCCTTGAAGCAATGGATGATAACGTGAGGGTTTCTCTTGCTTCATAATCATACCCCTGTTCTATGCACTTTTGTTTTTCTTTTCTACCTGGCCAGCAATATGGGCCCCGATCATTAAAGATGCTGTTGCCGCAGGCGATGGGGCATTGCACACATGTATCGCTCGCTTCGAACTCACAATGAAAAAGTCATCGAGCAATAGACCATTTTTTTGTAACGCTTGGGCACGTACACCCGCAGGTGCAGGTAGAATATCTTCCGGTCCCAGTTCAGGGAAAAACTGTTGCAAGCTCTTTACAAAAGCTTTTTTGCTAAAGGAGCGAACCATTTCACTTACTCCTACTGACATATAACGAAAGGCGATTTTCCAAAAAGCTGGATAAGTGAGTACTTCGATACTATCTCGCAGGCTAATATCACTTTTGCGGTACCCTTCTCGCTTTAACCCTAGTACTGCGTTTGGTCCCACTCGAACTGTACCGTCAATCATTCGAGTAAAATGGACACCTAAAAAAGGAAATTCCGGGTTGGGAACCGGATAGATCAGATTTTTCACAAGATGTCGCTTCTCTGGTTTTAGATCATAATATTCACCACGGAAAGGGATAATTTTCATATCCAATGGAATCTTAGCCATTTGTGCCACCCGGTCACTAAATAGACCGGCACAATTGATCAGAAACTTTGTCTGGAGCGTTTCTTTTTTCGTATGAATTTCTGTGAATTCATGTCCTTCCTCAATTCCCACTACTTCCGAGGAGGTTCGTATCTCGACACCTTTGTCGGTCACAACCCGTGCCATAACCTTAAGAACTTGCTTAAAGTCAACAATACCCGTGCTTGGAATATGGATCGCTGCTACACCTTGTACATGAGGTTCGATTTCATGTAACTCTTCTGGAGTCAGTTTTTTTAGTTTGATTCCGTTTTGAATCCCTCGTTTATATAGGTTTTCTAACAAAGGTAGCTCTTCTTTTTTCGTTGCTACAATTACCTTGCCACAGATTTCATAGGGAATATCATGCTGCTTACAAAATGAGACCATTGCCATACTGCCTTTTGTGGCAAAGCATGCTTTTAAGCTGTTTGGTTTGTAATAAATGCCTGAATGAATCACCCCACTATTATTACCCGTCTGGTGTAATCCCAGCGTTTTCTCTTTTTCTAAAATCAAGATCTTCGCTTTGGGATGAGTGGAAATCAAATGATATGCAGTAGAAACTCCCACAATCCCTCCACCGATGATCGTAAAATCAAACAACGGTTTTCTCTCCCTTTTTTAATTAATTAACATCAAACTACACCTAATGCTTTTAACACGTTCATTACACCAAGATAAACTGCAAGGCCAACTGCAAGCAAGCCGAGGATATTAGTGAAAATATTGTTTTTAAATTGGCCAACAATTTGTTTTTTGTTAATTAAGTAGTAGATAAATATCGCTGAAATGGGTAGTAGCATACCGTTAACGGATTGGGCGAAAATTATTGTCCAGATCGGATTTTTGACGCCTACGGCAAAGAAGAAAGGAATCCATGCTACCAAGGAGAAAACGATACGAAATGGCTTACTTCGCCAATCCTGGGACCAACCGAAGCTTTGCGTTACGACATAGGCAGCGGACAGTGCAGCCATGGGCATTGAAGAAACAGCCGCAGCAAACAATCCAATCCGGAATAGCGTGTACGCAGCTTCACCCAATAGGGGTTGCAGTGTGACGGCCATTTCCTTTGCCCCAGTAATTTCAAGACCTTCGGAAAGATGTAATGGATGGAGTACCGCTGCTGCAACGACTCCAACTGCCATGGTAACAATTCCCCCAATAAAGATGGGAACTATGGTATCAATCCGCATCAACTTCAGATTCTCAGCGGGTTTTTTCCACCAGCCCCGTTCAATCACTCCTGCAGAATGTAGATATAGGTTATAGGGTACTACTGTCGTCCCGATTAAGCCCAGGATGAGCATAATATCGGATACTTCAAAAGTAGGGACCACAAGACCCTTCGCGACTTGACCGTAATCTGGTTTTACATAAAACATATCAAATAGTAAAGTGATACTCATCAGTATAACCAGATAAGTCATTGTCTTTTCTAAAATATTGTATCGACCGATCATTAGTAAACCCCAATATAGAAATGTGACGATAAACATCCATACTGCCGTTGGAACCCCTGGGATCAATCCATCAAAAGCCAGTCCTACTCCAATTTCATTCCCAATGGAATAGATTGCATTACCACCAGCAATTGCCAATACAGCTATCAAACTTGCCCATAATCCAAGCTTGTCTCGAATCAGTATAGCTAATGGTACACCTGTTGCCAATGCAAGACGGGCAGCCATTTCTTGAAGAATAATCGTCAGAATAACTGCCGCGGTTACTGATGCCCATAGGAGTGTGTAACCGTGGTTTGTTCCTGCAACAATACTAGTCGTCAGTGTTCCCGTACCAATAAAAGCACCTGTCACCATCATTCCTGGTCCCAGTTGTTTCAAGTAATATAAAAAGTTTTTCTTCTGCATCATCTTACCTCCTTGCTGTTGTATCGAATCTTTATTGATAAGGTGGTCTCATCCTTTGGAATCTGCAATGAAATGATTTCTTCTGCATGTCCTATGGGAAACCACTTATTTTGAACCTTTACCAATGGGACATCGTGCCCTGGATAAATCTTGGTTACCTCTTTGATAATCCTGCGGATCGATTGATACGCGATTGCGTGGTTCCATGTATTATTCCCTAAGGGACCATGAATCAATTCCAAACGGTTTTTGACTGCATCACCTACTAACATCTGATCATCGATTTTTAGGGAGAAAGAGCCCGGGGTATGACCGGGTGTTTCTACCACCTCCATTCCATCGATCTGATCTCCATTCTCTACCAGAATCATGTTAGCATGTCTCTGTAATGCTTCAGCATGAAATTCAGGGACTGCCGGATCAACTTCCTTTTTTAAGGCATACTCCAATTCCACAGGGTGAACATAGATAGAGGCTTTGGGAAACAGTGTCCAGTTTACCGCATGATCAAAATGAAGATGGCTTAAAATGACCCCATCAATTTCCTCAGGCTGAATCCCATGTTCTTGTAACTTTTCAAGCAATAAGATGCGCTCGTTATACCCCGCTGTATCAAAAAGATAACGCTTAATCCTATCGTTAGAAGGTTTTTCAATCAAATAAGCGCTACTCCATCCAAGAAAACCTCGGGATGTTTTTCCTGGAAATCCTTGAAACAGTGGAATAATCCGCCGTCGCATCTTAGCAAAACCTCTCTTTCACACCCTGTAAATGTTGCCACATTCTTTTACGGGCCAACTCTGCATCCCTTGCTTGGATAGCCATCATAATCCCCCGGTGTTCCTCTAGGATTTCCCTACTTTTCCCTTTTTCTAAGGTGTCATATCGTGTTTGAGTTAATCCCTCCAGTAAAGAATCGGAGACCATACCCATTACCTGATTTTTGGCGGCTGCTAGGATTGCCATATGAAAGTGATAATCTTCCTCTGCTGCCACTTCTCCTTTAAGAACTGCTTGTTCCAGAGCAAGAAATGCCTCTTTAATCGACTCAAGGTCTTGTTCAGTGGCGCGTTTTGCAGCGTAAAATGCTGCATCTCCCTCTATAGACTGCCGCATTTCCATTAACTCAATTAAGTTAACATCGACTCCATGAACGATTGCTCGCAATTTGGAAAGGGTGTCTTCAATGCTACCTTTTATCAAAAAGACACCAACTCCTGGCCGAATCTCGACGATTCCTGCAGATGCAAGGATGCTAGTTGCTTCTTGAACAGAAGTTCGTGATACAGACAACAATTCAGCAAGCGTCCGTTCGGATGGTAGTTGATCGCCAGGTTTTAATTCTTTCCTTTCGATAGCAGACATAATCTGCTCAATGATTTCTTGCGAAACTTTTTTTCTCTTTACCGGTTTTAGCTTCATCATCATTCTCCCTCTGCACGATTGACCAGTGGGTAGGTGGCTGGTCCAGTTTATCATAGCATGAACACGCTTTCATTTCAATGATTTTCATTATTCCAATGATTTACTGTACCCAATTAACCACGCATGATGCTAATAAAAAATACCTGGGATTTGACTTTTACCTTGGTCTTGGTAAGTAGGAGAATTAGCTAGTCAATTATTTTTCGAAGAAAGATGTTTCTTTATAAAGTCTTTAGAAATGGTTGCTACAGTAAAAAGAAAGGGGGAGTTGCAATGGATAGAATCTTGGAGGTTAAGGGAATAACCAAGAAAGTGCGAGGACGTTACTTGTTACAGGAGGTAACCTTTGACGTTTTCTTAGGGGAGATATGCGGTTTATTGGGGCCCAACGGCGCAGGAAAGACAACTTTAATCCGCCTATTGACGGGCTTGATCCGCCCTACAGCAGGTAGCATTCGGGTAATGGGAGCCGATGTGCAGCGAGAGCGAGGTCAAGCATTGCGCCAAATGGGGGCGATTGTGGAGAATCCAGTCTTTTTTCCTTATATGAGCGGGCGACAGAACTTGATCAATCTAGCCCTTTTAGACCCTCATTTAACAGAGGCGAAGCGTCAATCTCGAGTGGAAGAGGTACTGGAGGTCGTGGGCTTGGCAGGAAGAGCAGACGACAAAGTAGGTACTTACTCCCTGGGGATGAAACAGCGGCTAGGGATTGCCCAAGCGCTACTCGGTGATCCGAAAGTGATCATTCTAGATGAACCCGCCAATGGACTGGACCCCATCGGGATGCGGCAATTGCGGGAAATCATTCTGAAGTTAAATCAAGAAGCAGGAATCACCTTCTTAATTTCCAGTCATTTATTGGATGAGATTCAGCGGATATGTACCCAGCTGGTGGTGCTCAATGAAGGAAAAGTGGTGTGGCAAGGAGCAACGAAGGAGCTTGCCCGTGAGGGAGAGTTGGAAGAAGCTTTTGTGGAGCTGGTGAGTCGATGATCCATCTCCTCGCTGCTGAGTGGTATCGCCTATGGAAACGAAAGCTTATTTGGGCGATGGTGCTGGCTTTGCCACTAGCTGCTTTTGCTTCGGCTACCTATTATCAGGGGGCCAATGCTTCTGTCTCTCCTGATCTGCCGCAATATGCGGTGGTAGGCAACTTTCCTGTCCTAGCGATTGCGGAGATGATTTACTTTTTTGATCTACTTCTGATTGCTTTAGTTGCTACGATTTGGACAGAGGAGATCCGTTCAGGGCAGCTTCGAATGGTATTACTACGGATATCAGACTTTCATCGGATCTGGTGGGCGAAGATCGGGGTACTCCTAGGAACGGTTCTTTTGCTTCTATTGCTTTATCTGGGGTGCAGTTATGTAGCCGGTTATTTTCTTCTGCCCCATACGGAACAGTTTCCCCTCTTTTATCGCGCCGGACAGGTAGGGGTCTGGGAGGGAATGTGGTATAACCTGCAATATTACGGAATTGCTTATTTAACCTTGGTCTCCTTTGCCGGCTTTTTGATTTTGATGGGGAGCATATGCCGGACAGTGACAGGAGCTTTAGGTGCTGGGATGTCTTTTCTCCTTTTCTCTTTTATGTATCCTTACGTGGCTGGCTACTTTATCCCCTTGATCGGAGAGGAGGTTTATCAGAAGATCTTTTTCTCATCATTACCGATGATTCAGTGGGAAGGGATAGTCCATCTTCTTTCCGATCATTCGACAGGAGCAGGGTGGATGGTAGGGATCCTGTTACTCTATCCGTTACTTTTTGGCCTTCCAGCTATGCTGCTGCTCTCTCGGAAGGATCAGTGGTATTGAGGTTTAGAGCTTGTATTCAGTATAGGCTTCATGTGCGAAGGGAAATTAGCTTTACTACACTTAAATATTAAGGAGGTTGTTGATCCATTGCTTTCGATTATGCGGAGTGAATGGCTGCGGATGTGGGCCCGCAAAAAAACCAAGGTGTTACTTGGTCTTTATCTAGGTCTTTTATTGTTCGTTTGCTTATTTTTATGGGGAATGGGCGTCGCCTGTTATAACCCAGAACACGATATACTGCTGAATTCATTAAGGACTTCTACATTCCTTTTTCGGGAGTTGTATATTTTCCTGGCCTTTGTTTTCGTTCCCTTATTGGCGATTGATACCTTTAATGGAGAATATCGTTCTGGGGCACTGCGAATGGTGCTCATCCGTCCCTTAGATCGCTGGCGGATTTTAACAGCGAAGTTGTTGTTACTGGGGATTCTCTTGTTCGTTTTGATCATGCTCACCATGGTTGTGGGGATTGGGCTTGGCCTGTTGCTGATGCCGAAAGTGACGGAGACGACCTTTTATCAGACCGAGGTATTTGATCTTGTAGGCGCTTGGGGATATATTCTCCAGTATTATCTGTTGGGATTGCTTATTCTGCTTGTGGTCAGCGGGGTGGCCATGCTGGTCAGTTTATTGATGCCCAATGGTGTATTTGCTTATCTCGGGGTGGTCGGTTTTTTGGTGGGCGGACTGTATTTTTCCTCCCGGATGGATTTTCTCCTGGGGGCTTCAGATGCGATCTTTCGACAGTTAGCCCCAGATCCAGAAGCCAATTTTATTGGTTTATCCTTATGCTTTGTTATAATCAGCGTAACCCTTAGTTTTCTAATCTGGCAGCGACGGGATTTTACAGCGTAGAAGGAGGAAGCAGGAATGGGAGAGACCATTTTAGTTGTCGATGATGAGCCGGCAATGGTATCCATGATCCAGGAGGCCTTGGAGGATGAGGGGTACCGGGTGTTGACGGCTAACGATGGAGAAGAAGTATTGAAGCTTCTGGATCCGCAGCCGGACCTGATTCTGCTGGATGTGATGATGCCAGGCCTAGATGGAATTGACCTGTGCCGCTTAATTCGCGATACGGTCTCTTGCCCGATCCTGTTTTTAAGTGCCCGTCGGGAGGTAGAAGACCGGATTGCAGGGCTTGCTGTAGGCGGAGATGATTATATTACCAAGCCCTTTAGTTTGGAGGAATTGGTTGCCCGGGTGGGTGCTCACCTCCGCCGGGAACGGCGATCCCCGGACCGGGAACAGACAATTCTTCGCTTTGGCCGGTTAACGATTGATCTGAAAGCTTGTAAAGTTTATAGCGGTGAAAAGAAACTCTCCTTGACGGCTAAAGAGTATGAGATTATTCGCTTCCTTGCTCTTCATGCCGGGCAAGTATTCTCCAGGGAACAGATCTACGAGCGGGTCTGGGGCTTTGGAGAGGGAAGTGATGCAACGGTGACAGAGCATATCAAAAAGATCCGAGGAAAACTGGCTACCATTGATCCCGAGAAGACATATATTACCACGGTTTGGGGGATTGGCTATCGATGGGAGAAACATTAAGAACTGTCCCCAAACCTTTTCGGAAACAGTTTATCTCGCTAGTCCTGTGGATCTTGCTTTTAAGTGCCTTGACTTCCTTATTAATCTGGGGTGTCTTGGCCTATCTTTCTATGAAAATTCTGCTCCCTGCCAACTATTATGAGGTGCAATTGCCACGGATTTATCAGCTGGCAGAGCGGGAGGGAGCGAACTTACTTGATGTGGAGAAGCGCTCCTTATTAGATGAAGTGGTCCCTGCGGAAGGGGTTCAGTACCGCGTGGTTTCCCTGGAGAATCAAAAGGGATATGGCACGATTCCACAAGAAGAGGTACCAAAATCAACGGAGTTGATCCACCATTTGAACCAGTCGAATCAGCAGTGGGGAAAAATATATGTATACCGTCCATTATTAAATGAACAAGGGGAGTTAAAGGGGGTTTTGATTCTCCGTTATACCCTGTCTCTTCATGGGACGAATCCAAACAAAGAACCCCTTCCTACTTTATTTTTGGGGATGGCATTGGTAACTCCATTTGCTTGCTTGGTGTTTTTTGCCTTTTTATTGGGGCGGCGACTGGAAAAACGTCTCACTCCCGCCGTTCGCCAGCTGATGGAAGGAGCCCAGAAGATTGAACAGTCAGATCTTGATTTCACACTGGGACCAGTAGGAGGATCATCGGAGCTTACTGCCGTCGGCAATGCTTTTGAGCGGATGCGCGCTACCTTGCGCTCCTCTTTGGAAAAACAGTGGCGAAGTGAACATTCTCGTCGGGAGATGGTGGCTGCTTTGGCCCATGATCTTTTCACCCCCCTCACTTTGATTCAGGGCCATGCGGAACAATTGGCCAAGAACATGGAGGGAGAACGCCAACAACGCTATGTGGAGACGATTCGCTCCAATAGCAGCCGAGCAATTCGCCTCTTAGAAGAGATGCAAGAGGCTACCCGATTGGAACTGCCTACCTTTACCTTGCGTGAGGGGAAGGTAGTGGTGAAATCTTTCGTGGAGCAGAAAGCTGGGGAGTATCTTGATTTATGCCGGGGGCAAGGGATACAGCTGCAATGGGAGGTACAAGACAAACGAAGGGATCCAACCCGTCCCCTTTATCTCGACGAGCAGCGTCTCTCCCAGATCGTAGATAACCTCTTGGCCAATGGAATTCGCTATACACCTGCTGGGGGAAAGGTAAGATGGAAAACGGTTATAAAAGAGGGAGCACTGGAAATGGAGTTTGTCGATTCTGGTCCGGGATTATCCGCTAAAGATATGCGCTTTCTTTTTGATAAGTTTTATCGCGGTGACCCTGCCCGTACACCGGAGACGGGACACGCAGGCTTGGGTATGTACATCGCTAAAACATTGGTTGAAAAACATGGTGGTTGGATCACCGCAGACAACGCCCCAGAAGGAGGCGCTCGTTTCCGATTTAGAATCGAAGAATTGCCAAGAAAGAGGAAGAAAGCTTGATGGATGGGAAGTAAAAAAATAACCGTGTAGAGTTTCTACACGGTTAATTATAGATCTCTACTGATTTCGCTAAAGAAGGAGAAGAGATTTGAAAGGAAAATTATTTAGGGGAGAAAAAAGATCATTTCCCTTGGCAAATGAGAAGAAATCTATTTTTGTAAATGAAGCATACACTTATCACTGTTGTTATAAAAAGAAGCGGGAAATTATTGACCCAATTAGTAATTTTACAAAACTGAGCGGCTTTGGCCGCTCTTTTTGTTGTGTGGTCATATTGAAAGGGGACGTGCCATATCTATTAGATAAATCCGAGTGGGACAGGAGGTGGCAGGCTATGTCAACGCAGGTGCTGCAGGTTCTACCTGAGAGAATTCGTTTTTTGATCTTGGGATTACCGGAGGAGATCCGGCAGCGGCTGGAAGAGATTCGTCTACGCATGGGTCGTCCATTAGAAGTGATTACTCCAGAAAAGGCATGGTTTGTGGGTACAAAAGGAGGAGTGGTAGAGCAAGCTCAAGAGGCTTATCTCCCTTCAATGGAAGATTGCCACAAGATGCTGAATCGGATCAGTAATCACTCCCTTTATGCTTTGGAAGAAGAGTTACGCCGGGGTTATGTCACCATCGCGGGAGGACACCGGATTGGTTTAACAGGGAAGGTGGTGGTAGAAGGGGGACAAGTAAAGCACCTGCGAGATATTACTGGCTTTAATCTGCGGATTGCTCGGCAGATTCGGGGAGTGGCCAAGCCACTGGTTCCTTATATCTTTCAAGAGGAGCAGGTAGAAAATGTGCTCCTGATCTCCCCGCCTCAGTGTGGAAAAACCACTTACCTGCGGGATTTGGCTCGGATCGCCAGCGTAGGAATAACTGGTCGTTCCTACAAGGTGGGGATTGTAGATGAGCGCTCAGAAATTGCCGGCTGTGTCGCTGGAGTCCCTTCACGTGAGGTGGGGCCACGTACTGATGTCTTGGATGGTTGCCCCAAAGCAGAAGGAATGATGATGATGATCCGCTCGATGTCCCCAGATATTTTGGTGGTGGATGAGATTGGACGGCTAGAGGATAGCGAAGCGATCCATGATGCGATCTATGCTGGAGTGCGTCTTTTTTCTACAGCCCATGGACGTACATTGGAAGAGATTTGTCGACGTCCCACTTTGGCTGGATTACTCCGGGAAGAAGTGTTCACCCGGTTGGTACTCCTGAGTCGTCGTCGGGGGCCGGGTACAATCGAAGGGGTTTTTGATGGAAGAATGCGGCGTCTCTCCCCCATGGCAGCAGGTGCTCCATGTTGAAGCTGATGGGAGCAGTACTTCTGTTAATGTCTGCCTCAGCAGCTGGTTATTTGGCTGCATGGAAATATGCAGAACGACCCCGGCAAATCCGGCGCCTTAGGTTGGCCCTTTCTCTTTTAGAAACAGATATCTCCTATGGTTTTCGTCCTCTGGATGAAGCTTGTCGCTTAATTGCGCGGCGGGAAAGTGAGCCAGTGGCAAGTTTGTTTAACCGTTGCGCCGACAATTTGCAACAATTGGATGGGGCTTCTACTTTTCAGTGTTGGCAACAAGCAGTGGAGGAGATTTGGCCCCAGACTGCGATGAAACAACCAGAGAAAGAAATTTTGCTCGATCTGGGCAAAACTTTGGGTGCGTCGGATCGTGCGGATCAGCAACATCACTTGATGCTCGCCATGTCCAACCTCCGGGTTGAAGAAAATGAAGCCCGTGAAGAGCAAAGTCGCTATGAGAAAATGTGTAAAAGTTTAGGTGTGTTAAGTGGACTGCTTCTGGTAATTTTGATGTACTAATCATGCCTAGCAGCACGGGTGAGATGAGGGGGACAGTGATGCCATACAATATCGATACCATCTTTCAAATTGCAGGGATCGGGATTATTGTCGCCATGATGCATACCGTCTTAAAGCAGATGGGTAAGGAAGATTACGCGCATTGGGTGACGCTGATTGGCTTTATTGTTGTACTGTTCATGGTGGCAAGTCTGGTAAATGATCTGTTTCGGGAGATCAAAAATGTATTTCTTTTTGGTTCCTGACGGGGGCGATCCCAGTGGACATCATGCAGATTGTAGGCCTTGGCCTGATTGCCACCTTTCTCATCTTAGTTTTAAAAGAGCAGAAGCCAGTTTTTTCTTTCCTGTTAGCCACCTTTGTTGGAGTGATTATCTTTCTCAGCTTGATTGGGAAGATTGCCGATGTCCTTCATGTTCTCCAAAATCTTGCCAACAAAGCGCGGGTAAACACGTTCTTCCTAGAAACGGTCCTCAAAATAATCGGGATTGCCTATATTGCTGAATTTGGGGCCCAGGTTACCCGGGATGCGGGGCAAGGTTCGATCGCATCTAAAATTGAACTAGCAGGAAAAATCTTAATCTTGGTAATGGCAATCCCTGTTATAACAGTGATTATTGAAACAGTGGTCCAAATACTCCCTTCCTAGAGGTGGTAGAGATGCGCAAGGGAATATGGCTTTTTCTGCTTTTCTCCTGTCTCCTTCTACCTGACATTGCACAAGGGATGGAATTGGAAACCTCTCCCGTTAATGATTTAGTCCGCAAACAATTGGATCAGTTACAGACCGAAGAAGTGGAAGCTTACTGGAAGGAATTACAATCAGAATACGGTCAGTTCTTTCCCGGAGGCGAAGTTCCCAGTTTATTTGATTTGGTGTTGGGAAAAGAGAAGGAATGGACATTGGAAGGTTTACTGCAAGGTTTTTTACGATTTTTCTTTCATGAGATCCTTTATAACGGAAAGTTATTAGGGACGATTATCGTGCTTACCGTGTTTAGTATGATACTTTCTACCCTTCAATCTGCTTTTGAAGGGAATCAAGTTAGCAAAGTTGCCTATGCGGTCGTATTTTTAGTCGTCTTTATTCTTGCCATCAACAGTTTTTCTACTGCCGTTGAATCTGCCAATACAGCTATTGGCCGGATGGTTCACTTTATGCTAGCCTTAATTCCCCTAATCTTTACCTTACTTGCTTCCATGGGCAACTTTACATCCGTTGGATTGTTTCACCCGCTGATTGTTTTCATGATTCATACCATTGGGACATTAATTTACACCATCATTTTCCCTCTACTATTTTTCTCTGCTGTACTTAGTATCGTAAGCAGTTTGTCAGATAAATACAAAGTTAATCAACTGGCAGATCTGCTTCGGCGGGTTGGAATCGGTCTTCTCGGTGGGCTGATCACTATTTTTCTCGGGATCATCTCCGTTCAAGGTGCAACAGCGGCAGTTACCGATGGGATTACTGTTCGGACCGCCAAATATGTGACTGGAAACTTTGTTCCTGTCGTGGGTCGGATGTTTTCTGACGCCGCAGATACAGTAGTCGGTGCTTCCCTGTTAATGAAAAATGCTGTCGGTGTTGCTGGAGTGATGATATTACTTTTGATTAGTGCTTTTCCCGCCTTGAAAATTCTCTCCCTTGCGCTAATTTACAATTTTTCCGCTGCGGTGATGCAGCCTTTAGGAAATAGTCCTGTGATTTACTGTCTCAACATTATTGGAAAAACCCTGCTCTATGTATTTGCTGCTTTGGCGACAGTGGGCCTCATGTTCTTCTTGGCGATCACTTTGATTGTGACAGCAGGGAATATCTCGGTAATGATGCGGTAGGTGGGATCTGATGATCGCTTTCCTCAGTAACTGGCTTAAAGAGATTGTCTTACTAATCCTCATTGCTACCTTTATGGATCTCCTATTGCCCAATCGCTCAATGGAGCGATATGTCAAGTTAGTCATGGGATTGGTGATCATCTTAGCGATTCTTACTCCTATTATTTCGCTACTAAACAAAAATGTAGACTTGTCTAAGCTTTCTCTTACCGATGGAAATCTTGTTCCCGGTGAGATGACCTCATTGGAAAGTATCCATGCCAGTGGAGAGGAGTTGAAGAAGACCCAGGATCGCTTAGTGATCGAAGAGACAGAGCGGCGGATTGCTGAGCAAATTGCGACAGAAATCAATGAGGAATTTGAGGTTTCCGTCTTAGAGAAATATGTCGTGATGGAAGCAGCAACTGATAAGAGAATGGGGATCGAGCAAGTCAACCTTACCATTTCGTCAAAGAATGGTATGGAGGATTCGCAACCGATCCAGCCGGTCACCCTAGTGGAGCCGATTGTGATCGACTCTACTTCTGATTCCCCCCCTTCACTATCGAAGGGTGAATCCCAACAGCAAAGTGAACTGGCCCAAAAAATCTCCGGTTACCTACAAAAACAATGGGAGCTACAACCAAATCAGATTGTGATTCAAATCGTCGAGGAGCCTTGAGGAGGGAGACGGGTGTTAAAGCGGCTGATGACACAGATTGAGCGAAAATTAGAGGAAAAGGGAGAGGGTGGAGCCGGGAAAGTAAACACTTTTCGCTGGCTGATTCTATTGGGATGTGGTGGGGCAGCATTAATGATTTTATCCTCTTTTTTCTCCGTTGGTTCAAAAGTACCAACTCTGGATCCACCAGAGGGAGAAAAGGAAGCAGTGGCACCAGAATGGGGGAAAGGTGATCCACAAGGGATTGAGGAGCAAGAGAAAATGTATGAATCGCAGCTATCCGATGTTTTAAGCAAGGTGGTAGGTGTTGGTGAAGTGACTGTGATGGTCACCTTGGAATCGACTGCGGAAGAAGTCGTTGAAAAGGATCGACGAGAGACGGAACAGGTAACCAGTGAAAATGATCAGCGGGGCGGAACACGGAAAATTGATGAAAAGACAAAAGAAGAGAAAGTGATACTTCACCGCAGCGATGGGGGTGAGAAGCCAATTGTGATCAAGAAGTTAAAACCACGAGTACGAGGGGTACTGGTGGTGGCAGAAGGAGCCGAAAATATGCAAGTAAAAGCGATCATTATTGAGTCAGTGCAGCGGGTTTTAGATGTACCTGTACACCGAATATCGGTGCAGCCGAAAGGATAAGGAGGAGTTGGTATGTCCATGAATAAGCAAACGGTCTGGTTGGTTACCATGTTGACCTTAATGGTGGTACTGTCTGCCTATTACATTGTGACAGGACCTGTTGAACCTGCTGATCAAGCGATGGAGAAAGAGGATGAAATGATAACAGACCTGGGTAAAATTGAGGTGAAAACCAAACCAAAAGGGGAGCTAGATCAAGAGAAGAGTAAAGACGAAAATAAAGATAGTGATAAAGAGACTTCTCTGGATAGTAATGCAGGTAGTGACTATTTTATTGGTTATAATCTCCAACGTAGTGCTCTTCGCTCCAAGTTGGCTGAAGAGCATATGAAAGTACTGACGGACCCTGAAGCAAGTAAGGAAGAGCTGAAGGAAGCCCAGGCTAAGCTGGATCAATTGACCCAAGTAGATAAGGAAGAATCTGTTCTTGAGGAACTTATTCGTGGGGAAGGGTTTCGAGATGCTGTAGTAATTACGAATGATTCTCATATTGACGTGATTGTACAGGCGGACGAGCTGACAAGTAAACAAGTGGTAAAATTGGTAAGCTTAGTCCGGAAGCAGATGGATGTTCCCTCAACCCAGGTTTCTGTGGCATGGCGTCCGTAAAAAAATATCCTAAGACAGGAGGGAAAATGCCCTCCTTTTCCTTTTTCCTATCACTTTTGAATCCTTCAAAAGGGCTACTTCATCAATGGTTTTTTAATAGTAGTAAGTTTCTTTCGAAATCAACTGGCATAAAACCGCCTAAATCTCTCTGGGTTTTATCTCCTTTCATTTGGTCAAGAATGATGGCATGGCCAAAGAGCTTTTACAACCTGGATAAAAAGATACTCAATCCTTCATCCAATGATATAAACATGCTAAAATGGACGTAGTCTTTCTGTCTACAGACACAAATGGAAATAAAAGTAGAAATAAAATGAGGAGTGGATCGCATATGCGACTTAAAATGCATGAGATACGAGAAATTATTCGTTTGATCGATGAATCAGATATTCAGGAATTTAAGCTGGATAGTGAGGGTTCCAAATTAGTCATTAAAAAAGGAGCTCTACATAACAAGGAGGTTACCGCTGCTCCTCAGGTTGAGCAAGTGCAAGCTCCTTCTCCCGCTGATGAAAAGCCTGTATCGGTGAACTCGGTACCTACACCACAGCCAAAGGTAGAGGAAGCACCAACACCAGCTGAAGCACCAGCACCTGATGTGGAGGATAAAGATCTACACGCTATAGTCTCTCCTATGGTAGGGACATTTTATCGTGCTCCAGCGCCTGATGCAGCTCCCTATGTTGAAGTAGGTCAGAAAGTGGATGAGAAAACAGTAGTCTGTATTGTTGAGGCAATGAAGTTGATGAATGAAATCGAAGCAGAAGTACGTGGTGAGATTGTTAAAGTACTTGTAGAAAATGGAGAGCTGGTGGAATATGGCCAGCCGCTGTTTTTGGTGAAAACAACCTAAGACAGCGGAAGGAGAGGTAGATCATGTTTAAAAAATTACTGATAGCAAACCGTGGGGAAATAGCAGTCCGTGTGATCCGAGCGTGTAAGGAATTGGGGATTGCTACTGCTGCTGTTTATTCTGAAGCAGATCAGGAGTCCTTACATGTTAAGATGGCAGATGAAGCTTACTGTATTGGTCCAGCTGTAGCGACAGAGAGCTACCTTAATATGACCAATTTGATGAGTTTAGCTACCCTGATTGAAGCAGATGCGATTCATCCAGGGTACGGCTTTTTGGCTGAAAACCCGGACTTTGCGGAGCTGTGTGGTGCCTGTGGCATTACCTTTATCGGGCCGGATCCCGATGCAATTAGCAAAATGGGGGATAAGACCACTGCTCGGGAAACGATGAAGAAGGCCGGAGTTCCGGTAGTTCCAGGGACTGATGGATTGATTGAAGATGAAGAGGAAGCCAAGGAGACTGCCAGAGAGATTGGCTACCCTGTTATCGTTAAGGCAACCGCTGGTGGTGGCGGAAAAGGGATGCGCGTGGTACATAGTGAAGAAGAGCTGGTCCATGCCATTCGTCTTGCCCAACAAGAAGCAGCCGCCAATTTTGGTAATCCTGGTGTTTACTTAGAGAAATATCTGTTGGAACCGCGCCATGTGGAGATTCAGATATTGGCTGATAAGCATGGGAATGTAGTCCATCTTGGGGAGCGGGATTGCTCCATTCAGCGTCGTTATCAGAAGTTGATAGAAGAAACCCCTTCACCTGCTGTTGATGCAAATTTGCGCGAACGGATGGGACAAGCGGCGATCGCTGCAGCCAAAGCGGTTAACTATAGTGGGGCAGGAACCGTTGAGTTTTTGCTGGATAGAGAGAATAACTTTTACTTTATGGAGATGAACACCCGAATTCAGGTAGAACACCCTGTTACAGAGTTGGTAACAGGAATTGATTTGATTAAGGAACAAATTCGTATCGCATCTGGAGAACCCCTTTCTTTTCGGCAGGAGGATGTTATACTGAATGGATGGGCGATCGAATGCCGGATCAATGCTGAAGATCCTAAACGGGATTTTATGCCCTCTCCAGGAACGATTCAATTTTACTTACCTCCAGGCGGAATGGGAGTTCGAGTGGATAGCGGTGTTTATACAGGATATAAAATCCCACCTTTTTACGACTCCATGATCGCCAAACTGATCGTTTGGGGAAAGGATCGCTCTGAAGCATTGAATCGAATGCGCCGAGCCCTCAGTGAGTTTACGATTGAGGGAGTTTCGACAACGATCCCCTATCATTTGCAAGTGTTAAACCATCCGAAATTTGTCGATGGTGATTTTCACATTCAATTCTTGGAGAAGACAAAATTGGATGAGGAGAAGTGAGACAGTGAACGACGGACACAAAAGCAAGCGAGATGAAACCTTTCGCAGCGAGTTGGGTAAAATCGAAATCGCTCCCGAAGTAATTCGGTCCATCGCAGGACTGGCAGCGGGACAAGTGGATGGAGTGGTCGGGTTAGGAGGCGGCGGCGTTGTCTCGGACCTAACCCAGCTGCTAGGGATGAAAAACGAGGAGAAAAGTATTCGAGTTAGTTTGGAAGGAAGAACAGTGATTGATGTCCCGATCACCCTCCTTTACGGGCATCGGGTCACAGAGGTAGGACTTGCGGTGCAAGAGCGCGTAAAAGAAAAAGTAGAAACTTTGACGGGGCTTCACGTTGATCAAGTAAATGTTCGTATTCTGGCGGTTAAGTTGCCAACAGATACGGGCAATACTTATTCAGTTGAGCGCGTTCGCTGATGGTGGACATCCTAAAGGGGGTTTTGTTGCAGCATGAATTTAAAAAGCCGGTTCCTGTTACTTCTCTGTAGCATTCTCATTTTGATTTTTTCGTCTGCAGGGATTGCCGTGGCTTCCGGGTTGATATGGACAGAGAAACAGTTAACCTTCTACGCTGCACAAATGTATCAGGATCCATATTTAAAATGGGGTATTATCGGAATTAGTCTCCTCTTATTTCTTTTTAGCTTGCGTCTGTTGTTCGTTTCTCTGACTCGGGAAAAAGATTCCCCTGGTGTAGATCGATTGACCGAAATCGGGCATGTTCATATCTCCTTAAATACTCTTGAAAGTTTAGCTGTCAAGGCTGCATGGCGTGTTCAGGGCATTCGAGATTTGACTGCCCGTGTACGTCATGATGGTTCCTCTGTAGGAATCGGGCTGAAGCTGGTTGTGGATGGAGAACGTCCCATTCAGGAATTGTCCGAAGAACTGCAACAAGCGGTAAAAGTTTACCTAGAAGAGATTGCTGGCGTGAGTGTCAATCAAGTATCTGTCTATGTAACAGATACTGAGAAGCCGAATCGCAGCCGAGTTCGCGTTGAATAAGGCGGTGGGTGATGTGGGAAAGTTATGGGAAACGCATCGTTGGAGACTAATAGGAGCAGCTATAGGGTTGCTTTTTGGTCTAGTATACCTTATAGCTGGCTTCTTTAAGACGATCGTTTTCGGACTTTTCGTCGGCATTGGCTATTGGATTGGCTACTATAAGGATGGTCGTGAGGACCTGCGGGATGTGGTCCAAGCGATTATCCCAGAAAAATGGCTGCGCAAGTAGATGATATCCCGGCCGATGGCGGCCCGGGTTTTTTTTTGGAGGTAGTAAAATGGATCAAAAACGGGATCGCAGCGAGGCTCGTGCGATGGCCTTGCAAACACTATACCATATAGAGATTAATCCCGACGAAGTAGAAGTGATTACACGTCGGTTAGACACAGAGTCTTTCTCCCTTTCAAGACCATTACCACAGGATGCGTACCAGTATTTTTTGAATTTAGTCCGTGGGATTAAGGAGCAGCAAGAAAAGATTGACAAAGTGATCCAACGCTTCTTAAAAGGCTGGAGCTTTGCGCGACTGGCCATTGTTGATCGGTCAATCTTACGCTTAGCTGTGTACGAGCTACTTTACCTTCCACAGATTCCAAAAGGAGTTGTTATCAACGAGGCGATTGAGCTGGCCAAAACTTTTAGTACCGAAAAATCAGGGAAATTTGTGAATGGAGTGTTGGGATCTGTGGCAAATCATCTCGATGAGTTGCGTTCAGGTGGTGCAAAGTGAAGCGAATACCTGCTGTAATTGGGATTGATACCAGCAATTATTGCACTTCCCTGGCGCTTCTTGGTTTTACGGGTCAACTTTTGGCAGATGAGCGCATCTGGTTGCCTGTACCTGAAGGAGAAAGGGGAATGCAGCAATCGGAAGCAGTTTTTCATCATGTTACTCACTTGCCACGCCTTTTTATCAGGATAGATTTTTCTCAGATACTCGTGAAAGGGATAGGCGTAAGTACCGCACCGCGGCCCGTAGAAGGATCCTATATGCCTGTTTTTCGTGTAGGTACTTCTTGGGCTACTTCTTTGGCTCAAGTCTTGAATGTTCCCCTTATTGAAACGACGCACCAAGAGGGCCACTTGGCAGCTGGAGAAATGTCAACATCTCCTCCTTTGACAGCAAACCAATTTCTTGCGGTACATCTATCCGGAGGGACTACCGAGTTACTGTCTGTTCAAAGGATGCCTACAGGTTACAAGATAGAGCGGATTGGAGGAACCACTGATCTCAACGCAGGGCAGTTAGTGGATCGGATTGGAGTTGCACTGGGACTGTCCTTTCCTGCGGGAGCAGAATTGGAGAAATTGGTACAGAGGTCTCCAGAAGGAAGTTCCTTCGCAGTTCCATCTGCAGTAAAGGGATTGGAGTGTTCCTTTTCAGGGCCTTATACCGCTCTTATGCGTGCTTTGAAAGAAGAGAAAGTATCCACTTCTACCCTCGCCTTTGCTGTATTTCGCTGTATTGCTAATACCTTGGAAAAAATATTACGTAATGCTTTTGCTAAAGGGTATCCACGAGAGGTCTTAATTGTTGGTGGAGTAGCAGCCAACCAACTAATTCGTCAGCGTCTCCGAGAGCGGTTAGAACACCACTCTGTAGGTGGAACCCTTTATTTTGCCGAGCCCCGTTTATCCGGAGATAATGCTGTTGGTGTGGCTCGTTTAACTTTACGGCAAGTGGAATAAATGCTCGTACTTGTTGCTTTACAACTATGGAATGGATCGTTAAACTGTAACCAATAGTTTATTTATTAGGTCTATCCTTGTAATTGAGGATAAGCTTAATGTATTACATGCAGTTGTAGAAAGGGGTACTAAATCGATTGGGACTAGGTAATATAATCGACGGTAAAGGGATTGCTGCCGATGTGCGCAAAGAATTAGCAGTAAAAATTAAGAAATTGATCGCTTCCGGTCTTACTCCAGGACTGGCGGTTGTTTTAGTTGGGGAGGATCCCGCGTCCAAAACTTATGTACGTTCAAAGGTACGTGCTTGTAAGGAAGTGCAAATTTACTCCGAATTAATACAATTACCTGCTTCTGTAAAGGAAACTGAGCTATTAAATCAGATTGACCGACTCAATAAAGATCCTCGGATTCATGGAATATTAGTTCAATTACCTTTGCCTGACCATATTTCAACAAATCGCGTCATTGCGGCGATTGCTCCGGAAAAAGATGTAGATGGATTTCATCCGGCTAATGTGGGGCGGATGGTAGTGGGGTTAAATACCCTCCTTCCTTGTACACCCCGGGGGATTATGGAGCTTTTATTTCGTACAGGAATTTCACCTGAGGGCAAACATGCAGTAGTGGTTGGGCGTAGCAATATTGTGGGTAAGCCAGTTTCTCTGCTTCTCCAGCAAGCCAATGCGACGGTAACAATGTGTCATTCCAAAACGCAAGATCTGGCTTCTTTCACCCGACAAGGTGAGATATTGGTGGTAGCTGCAGGGATACCAGGATTGATTACTCGAGACCATATTCGACCTGGGGCTGTGGTAATCGATGTAGGAATTCACCGGACAAAAGATGGTGGATTAACAGGGGATGTTCAATTTGATGAAGTTCGGCCTCATGTTTCCCATATCACCCCTGTTCCAGGTGGAGTTGGTCCAATGACGATTGCAATGTTACTTCATAACACGGTTCAAGCCGCTGAACAGATGAATTAGGGAGGAGAGCAGATGCGCCGGGAGGATGCCCTTTCCGTAACTGAGCTGGTCCGCTATTTGCGTTTTCATTTGGAACAGGATGAATTGCTCTCACGGGTTTGGGTGCGGGGAGAAATCTCCAACTTTACTCGTCATGCCAGTGGGCATATGTATTTTACCTTAAAAGATGGGGAGAGTCGGATTCCAGCGGTGATGTTTGCCGGGAATAACCGGCGCCTGCTCTTTACACCGAAAAATGGGGATGATGTATTTGCCCGTGGCTATGTTTCCGTTTACGAACGGGGAGGACAAGTTCAGTTTTATGTTCAAGAGATGCGTGCAAGTGGTCAAGGGGACCTCTATACTGCTTATCTTCAATTAAAAGAGCGATTGGAGCAGGAAGGACTGTTTGCTGCTCCTAAAAAGCCCCTTCCTTTTTTGCCAACCCGGATTGGGGTGGTTACTTCACCTAGTGGGGCAGCGATTCAAGATATTTTAACTACGATCCGCCGCCGCTTCCCCAACGTGCATATATTGCTTTACCCAGTACAAGTTCAGGGAGAAGTTGCCCCCTCCGCTATTGCAGAGGCCATTGATACTTTTAACGAATTGAAAGAAGTAGATGTAATTATTGTAGGCCGGGGTGGGGGTTCCCTAGAAGAACTGTGGGCTTTTAATGAGGAGATTGTAGCCCGTAGCATCTATCGATCGACAATTCCGGTGATCTCCGCAGTGGGTCATGAAACGGACTACACCATCGCTGATTTTGTGGCAGACCTTCGCGCTGCAACGCCTACCGCTGCTGCTGAACAGGTTGTACCTGAACTAGTGGAATTGGAACAGCGGGTTATTGAGCTAGGAATGCGTTTGCGAAGAGCTATGGAAAACCGAATATCAGAGGCGAAAACAAGGTTACACGCCTTTGAACAGCGCCCTGTTATGCGTCATCCGGATAGTCAGTTACTTAAACATCGACAACGATTGGATCGCTTGTGTCTTGATTTGGCTCGGACAACTCAGCAAATAAATCAGCGAAGGGAGCATCTCAAGTCACTCCAAGCGAGACTGATTAGCCAACACCCTGAAATGCAGATGGAAGGGATCCGAAAGCAGTTGGATCAGTTGCAACTGCGATTGGTAGCTGTGGTTGAGAAGCAAATGCAACGGGCTCAGATGGAGGCATTTCAGTTAACCAGACAATTGGATGCTCTTAGTCCATTAAAGGTGATGCAGCGGGGCTATTCATTGGTTTTTCGGTATGGTGAGAAACAACTGATTAAGTCAGTTGAACAGGTACAACCGGGAGACCTGCTTCGGATTCATCTTCACGATGGTAAACTAAATTGTCAGGTTTGGGGAAGGGAGGCGTTGCATGATGGCGAAGAAAGAGATAAAGGAACAAGACGTAACAGAACTAACTTTTGAAGAAGCGATCCAACGCCTAGAAAAAGTAGTTGAGCAGTTGGAAAACGGGGATGTTCCCTTAGAGCAAGCCATTCAACTTTTTGAAGAAGGTATGATGCTTGCCAAACAGTGTAATCAGACACTGAAGCAGGCAGAGCAGCAGGTAGAAGTCTTAATGAAAGAAAATGGGGAATGGATTAAAAAACCTTTTGGCTCCGATGAGGAAAAGGAATCACCATGAGTGTTCATGTATAGAAAGGAGGGTTCTGCTACTGTAGAAAATGTCCATGATCGAAGTTATACCGTTCCTTCCTTAAGCGGAAGAGGAAAGTATGAATGTCTGATGTTAATGAAACGGTGAATCTGTGGTATGGGCATTTGTCTATGTTACTGGTAGCAGGGGATAGATTGGATACGGTAACATATCTACAAGAAAAAGAACAGTTGGTTGGAAATGCTTTGCGAGAGCGGAATGGGATGAGGTTCCCGAAAGATTGCGTGAGGCAGTAACATATTCTTTATTGGCAGGGGGGAAGCGGTTACGCCCAATTCTCCTTTTGGCCACTTGCGAAGCCTTAGGAGGAGAAGAGGAGGTTGCCCTTCCTTTTGCTTGTGCTTTGGAGATGATTCATACCTATTCTTTGATTCATGATGATCTTCCCGATATGGATAATGATGATTACCGTCGTGGTCAATTAACCAATCACAAGGTTTTTGGTCCAGCCCTAGCTATTCTTGCGGGGGATGCACTGCTAACAGAGGCTTTTGGGTTGCTTGCTCGGGCAGCACAGAATGCCAATTTGCCAGATGGTGTTGGATTGGCGATTATCGCAGAAGCGGGAACAAGAGCAGGAGCCAAAGGCATGGTTGGAGGGCAGGTAAAAGATATACAAGCTGAGGGAAAGCGCGTTACATTGGAAGAGTTGGAAGAGATTCATCGTCGCAAGACAGGTGATTTGATTACCTTTTCAATTCGGGCTGGGGCGATGGTAGCAGGAGCCAACTCGGAACAGTTGGAAGCACTTACCGCCTATGCGAATCGGATTGGCCTCGCCTTTCAAATCCAGGATGATGTATTAAATGTTACTGGGGATGACGAAATGCTTGGGAAGCCCGTGGGAAGTGACGCAGAAAAGGAAAAGGCCACCTTTCCTGCCTTGCTTGGTATTGATGCCTCCCGAGAGCGGGTTCGTCAATTGGTTTCTGAAGCGAAGGAAAAAATTATGGATGTACCAGGACTTGATCCTGAACACTTAATAATGATCGCCGATTATTTGATTGATCGGGAGCGGTAAAAAGGCAGTGGAAGGGCGTGGAGTTAGAATCCACGCCCAATATATAGTAACCATTAAGTAATCAATTTAAGGCCAATTGCCGCTGCAATAATAACACTGATAAACATAAGACGCCGCCAATCTTTGGCTTCACCATAAAAAATCATACCGACGATTGTTCCTCCGGCAGCACCAATTCCTGTCCAAATGGCGTAAGCGGTACCCATTGGCAGTGTCTTTAAGGCGAGGTGGAGCAAGAAAAAACTGATTCCAAACCCGATAACTAGGAGTATATAGGGAAGCCATCCCCTTTTTTTGGCGGCCTCATTAATCATCGTTACTCCAAATACTTCAAAAATGCCAGCTGCGATGAGAAAGATCCAAGCCATCAGGAGTCAGCTCCTTCCCTACGGGGCTCTTCTGTAACCAGTTTTAAACCAATAACCCCACTCAAGAGTATCAGAATAAAAAATATTTTGAGCAACTCCAGTGGCTCACCAAAAAAAAGGATTTCTGTAATTACAGTACCTGCTGTTCCTAACCCAACATAAACTGCATAGGCGGTTCCGACGGGGAGCACTCTGCCGGAGATAACTAATAAATAATTACTGATAATAATCGCGGCAAAAGTTCCTATCCAAGTCCATAAATCATAAGCATGTTTCAATCCAACAATCCAGACAACTTCAATCAAAGCAGCAGTAATAAGAACAAGCCAGTGACGGTTCAATTATTACCCTTCTCTCTATCATCAAGTCGAGTTGATGTAATTTATAATGTCAAATGTTGTACCCTATGCCAATAGGTATTCCAGGAATGTTCTAATTGTCTCCTCAAGTGTTCCCTGTCTCCATATAAGATTCCAGCGATCAGTCCATTCAATAAACACATAAAGGAAATAGCTGCGTCATTGTGATGTAATACACCAGTTGTAAGTTTAATGGTAGTTTGTATTAGTGAAAGTGTCAAAGGGGACGACTTCTTCGAAATGTTGTCATAATCTATACTCAGAGTAAATAAATAGGTAAGCAAGGAAGTGCGCTGTATTAATCTGTATCAATAAGTTTGATTGTCGCCGCATTTTCGTTGTGTTATAATAGGCCCAAGTAAATGGAGTGGTGTAGTTTTCTAGTTTAGATCCCCTTTGAAGAGTATCTAAAAATCCACTTAAGCGGATACCGATCGTTCCTGGTGTTGGACGTCCATTGCTGGGAGATTGAGTGGATGGCTAAGGACATCTAGGCATTGCTCCCTCTTTTGTGGGGGGTCAAGTGTGAATCGCTTCCTAGCTGCAGAAGAGCCTGTATGGTGTTGTGAAAATGCTCCATAGACTGAAAGTAACACTGTAAAAGAGCGAGGATAGCTAGCTGAGGAGGCTTCTAGATTTGTAATATTGAAGACTGTTTCGGGGATTGTAATGAGGTGGCATTAGGTATTGTGTCAAACAGGAAACGCCCACTTTTGGGAAATCCGACTTAGCCTAAGCCGAAAGTGTATCCGGACAGTGATCACTCCATTGATTACATGGGAGCAAAAAGCCAAAAACTACATAAGATAAAAAAACGGTAGTCCATTCTACCAATGAATTCCGGTCGAGCCGGAAAGAGCGAGCCGGCCTGGCAGCGGCCGGCATTTTACTGCAAGTAAGTTACTGAGAGATCGATGGTCTCAGGATCATCGGAATTTTAAGTAGGTAATTTCTTTTAATTCTTGGTAAGACGGTTTCATATTCATCTCTTTAAGGTAAAAAATACGAAGAAGAAACGACAGCGAAAGCGAGGCGTTCGCCCGTGAACCTCGAGCACATCAATTCACCGGAAAAACTGAAGCAAATACCAGTCAGTGAACTTCCACAAGTGGCTGAGGAAATAAGACAATTTTTGATTGAAAGTCTTTCGGTTACTGGGGGTCATTTGGCCTCTAACTTAGGAGTTGTCGAATTGACCCTTGCGCTTCACTATTGTTTGGACAGTCCAAAAGATAAGATTATCTGGGATGTAGGTCATCAGGCTTATATCCACAAAATCTTGACTGGCCGTGCAGATCGTTTTCCTACTTTGCGTAAATATAAAGGTTTGTGTGGATTTCCTAAGATGAGCGAAAGTCCACATGATGTATGGGAAACTGGTCACAGTAGTACATCATTGTCTGCTGCCATGGGGATGGCAACTGCACGGGATCTCCAGGGAAAAGATTATAAAGTGGTAGCGGTCATTGGAGATGGTGCTTTAACAGGTGGGATGGCCTGGGAGGCATTGAACCATATCGGGAACGAAGAAAAAGATGTGATTGTCATCTTAAATGATAATGAAATGTCGATCTCCCATAATGTTGGTGCCCTTCATAACTACTTGGGTCGACTCCGGACTCACAAGGGCTACCATAAAGTAAAAGAAGAAGTGGAATTTCTATTAAAGAAAATTCCTTCCGTGGGAGATGTTTTTGCAAAAGCGGCAGAGCGTGTCAAAGACAGCTTGAAGTTCTTGGTTGTCTCTGGGGTACTGTTTGAAAAGCTAGGCTTTACCTATCTCGGTCCCGTTGATGGTCACAAAGTGGACGAGCTAATTGAGGCACTCAGACAAGGGATGAATACCAAGGGACCTGTGCTGATTCATGCCGTTACTCAGAAAGGAAAAGGGTATAAGCCAGCAGAAGAAGACTCCACCGCATATCACGGTGTAGGAGCATATAAAATTGAATCAGGTTCCTTTCTAAAAACCGTTGGTGAACCACCGAAGTACACAGACATATTTGGAGATACGCTGATTCGGTTAGCCGAAAAAGATTCACGAATTGTGGCGATTACACCAGCGATGTTAGAGGGCTCTGGCCTGGTTAAGTTTAATAAGCGTTTCCCAGACCGTTGTTTTGATGTTGGAATTGCCGAGCAGCATGCTACCACTTTTGCCGGAGGGCTCGCAACACAGGGGTTAAAGCCAGTATTAGCGATTTATTCCACCTTTTTGCAACGTGGCTATGATCAGTTGATTCATGATATTGCCAAGCAAAACTTAAACGTGGTAGTTGCGGTGGATCGTGCCGGCTTGGTTGGTGCGGACGGTGAGACACACCAAGGAGTTTTTGATGTTCCCTATATGCGCTGTATCCCTAATATGGTTGTAATGATGCCGAAGGACGAAAATGAGTTCCAACATATGCTTTATACGGCTATTCAGTATAATGATGGTCCGATCGCCGTTCGCTTCCCACGTGGTACTGGTGTGGGAGTAAAATTGGATGAAGAACTAAAAGTACTGCCCATCGGAAAAGCAGAGATCTTGCGTGAAGGACAAGATATCGCTTTACTCGCCTTTGGTAATATGGTTCCCTTGGCACAAAGAGCTGCAGAGATGATGGCACGGGATGGTGTACGTGCAAGGGTTGTTAACGCACGTTTTGTAAAGCCTTTGGATGAGGAGTTGCTTTTGCAGTTCAGCCGGGAGAGGATTCCTATCATTACCATTGAAGAGGGTGCGGTACAAGGCGGATTTGGTAGTGCGATCAGTGAGTTTTATGCGGAGAAGGAGATCTACGGGATGGAGATCAAACATCTTGGGATCCCTGACTACTTTGTGGAGCATGGTTCTGTCCGTGAACAACGGATGGAAGTGGGATTAACCGCAGAAAATATCGCATTGATCGCCCGTAAAATGATTACTCAGGAACGGAAGAAGAAATACATTGCCAAAACAGCGGATTGATCTTCTACTTGTAGAACAAGGTTTCTTCAATAGCCGCAGCGAAGCCCAGCGCGCAATTATGGCTGGGCTGGTTCAAGTCGATGGAGAACGGATTGACAAGCCAGGGACCCGGGTTGCGATAGACGCATCACTTCATGTGACGAAAAAACCTCATCCTTATGTGAGTCGAGGTGGGCTCAAATTAGAGAAAGCGATTAGGGCCTTTTCCCTTTCCCTTACAGGACGGGTGATTATTGATATTGGTGCCTCTACTGGTGGCTTCACAGACTGTGCTCTCCAGCATGGCGCCCGGCTCGTTTATGCTGTCGATGTAGGATATAATCAGTTAGCTTGGAAGTTGCGGCAAGATTCCCGGGTCATCGTGATGGAACGGACCAATTTTCGACATTTTCGCCCAGAAGATTTGCCAGGAGAACCGCCTGACTTTGCAACAATAGATGTCTCTTTTATTTCCTTACGACATATACTACCCCCTTTGAAAGAGGTACTAACTCCTGCAGGAGAAGTGGTTGCCTTAGTGAAGCCCCAATTTGAGGCTGGACGAGAGCAGGTAGGAAAAAAAGGGATTATTCGGGATCCCAAAGTTCATGAAGAAGTACTGCTCAATTTTATTGTGATGGCAGCAGAAGTTGGGTATCGTACTATGGATGTAGTTCCTTCTCCGATTATGGGTGGCGGAGATGGGAATATCGAATTTTTAGCTTATCTCAGGCGAGAACAAGAGATGGTACAGATTGATCAAGCATGGTATCACAAGGTGCCACAGATCGTGATTGCTGCACATGATCAATTTGCGTAGATCTCTTTCCTGAAAAAGGATTCCCCTCTTTTCTTTACGAATATGTAGAGAAGGAGGGGAGTTAAGTGCTTTATAAGGGAGATCTTTTTGTTCTCTTTTTGATTGTTGTAGCGATCTTATTCTTGCTATTCCGTAGTCTCCGCCATTTCCTTAGCCACAGACTAGAAGGAGGAAAGCCACTAAATGGACAGGTACCCAAGTTGCTGGCAAAGCATGGGTATATCGTAATTTCTGGGGAACAGCGACTTCCGATTCAGATTGAGGTCGATGAGAAAATCTATGATAGTCGCTTATATATAGACTATATTGCCCGCAGGCAAGACGAAGTGTATTTAGTGGCTGTTTCCCGACCGCGGAAGCCACTCAGACTTTCTGGTGCTGCGATTCGGGAGCGTTTCCTGGTTTACTATCTTGCCTATAAACCTGCGGGCATTCTTTATGTGGATCGGGATAATAATAGCTTGAGAAAGATTACCTTTTCGTTGGATGAGGTAAACCTTACCCGTCCCCGTCGTAAAGCTTTGTTCACCCATTTGCTTACACTGGGATTGGGTTTTATTATTGCCCTCTTCTTACGGTAAGGCCGCACCAATCGCGTGAGGTGAAGCCATTGATAACAATCGGTATTTTGGTGAATAAGGATAAGCCAAAAGCGATTGACGTAGCGCAAGAGTTGGTTATGCTGCTGGAACAACGTAAAGCCGGCATTTGTTTGGAACCTGACATCGCATCAGAAATTGGCCGTGTAGATCTTGGTTTGGAGAAAGAAGATTTTCCAAAGCGAGCAGACCTTTTGTTTGTGCTTGGAGGAGATGGCACCTTACTTGGAGTAGCACGGCGCTTTGCCCCTTATCGTCTACCGATTTTGGGGATTAACCTTGGACATCTTGGTTTTTTGTCAGAAGCGGAACCTGAGGATTTATCCATGGCTGTTGACAGGGTGTTGGCAGGAAATTATTACATTGAGGATCGGATGATGCTCGATGCAGAAGTGATTCGAAATGGACAAGTTCTCAAAAAAAGCATTGCTTTTAATGATGTCGGAATTGCCAAGGGCTCTTTTGGCCGTATGATTACAGTACAAGTTTCTCTTGATGGGACGTATCTTGGAACATATTCTGGGGATGGTGTGATTGTCTCTACCCCCACTGGTTCTACAGCATACTCTCTTTCTGCTGGAGGGCCAATCGTCTGGCCCAGCCTGAAGACACTCCTTCTTACCCCGATTTGTCCCCATACTTTAACTGCACGTCCGATGGTCCTTCCAGGAAACAGTGAATTGATGATTACTGTAAGTGCTACCCATCAGGATATGGGTGTTACCATCGATGGCCAGATTGGATTTCGTTTGGAAGTGGATGATCAGATTAAAATACGTGGGTCACAATGTATCACTTCCCTGATTAAGTGGAAGGAGCGTTCTTTTTTTGAGGTAGTACGTAAAAAGCTTCAGGGGGATCAGGATGAACCTAAACCCTGATCAGAAATCTGAATCAATTTATTGACATGTTTTTAGGAGTGGGTGTCATGCTTCGGGAAATCTCCATTCGCCAATTTGCCATCATTGAACAGGTACAAATCACTTTTGATGAAGGTTTTCATGTATTGACTGGTGAGACGGGAGCAGGTAAGTCCATTTTGATTGATGCCCTGGGTTTGATTCTCGGTGGACGGGGTTCTTCGGAGTGGATTCGGCATGGGGCGAAAAAGGCGGAGATCGAGGCGTTGTTTGAAATAACACCTAACCATCCAATTCGTCAAAAACTGGAGGAGCTTGGTCTTGAGGTGGAAGATGATCTTCTCCTCATCCGTCGTGAACTTTTACAAAGTGGTAAAAGTGTCTGTCGGATTAACGGTCGGATGGTCACCCAAGGGATGTTGAAACAACTTGGCGTTCATCTCATCGATATTCATGGTCAGCATGAACATCAATCCTTAATGCAAGAAGAGCAGCACATTGAATGGTTAGATGCTTTTGGTGGTGAAGAATTACTAAAAGTACGTCACCAATATGAGGAGCAATTTAACCGGTTTCGAGAATTACATCAGGAATTGGAACGCTTAGTTACAGACGAGCGGGAGTTAGCACAGCGGGTGGATCTACTCCAGTTTCAGCATGAGGAGATTACAGCTGCTTCCCTAGTCGAAGGGGAAGATGAGGAGTTAGAGCAGGAGCATCGCAGATTGGCTCATGCTGAGCGTATTGTTCAGGAAACTGCCGCCGCATACGAAGCTATTCAGGGAGAGCAAAGGGGCTTGGATTCTCTTGGTGAAGCTGTTCATCGGCTTCAAGAACTTACCTCTTACGATGAGTCCTTAAAGCCGCTTGTAGAAATTCTACAGTCCGCTTATTATCAGGTAGATGAGGCACTCCATCAGCTAGGTCGTTATCAAGAGGAGTTGGTCTTCGATCCCGCCCGGTTGGCAGAAGTGGAACAACGCCTTGATCTGATTCACCAGTTAAAACGGAAGTATGGGGGGACGGTGGCCGAGATCTTAGCCCATGGCCGAAAAGTAGAGCAGGAGCTTAACCAGCTGATGCATCGGGAGGAGAGACAGGAAGAAATTGAAGCAGAGCTGGCCAACTTGCGCACCCAGCTGGAAGACACGGCGAGTAAGTTATCACAAATGCGCAGACAAGTAGCCACTACTTTAGAGGAACGGGTAGAAGCAGAGTTACAGGATTTGAACATGGAAACGACGCGGTTTCAGGTTTCTTTTACTCCAGTTACGGATGGCTTTGATGGTTTTACTGCAACGGGGAAAGATAAAATTGAATTCCTCATCGCTCCTAATCCCGGCGAACCACCTCGTCCCCTGGCAAGAATCGCCTCTGGCGGAGAACTCTCTCGGATCATGCTCGCCTTGAAAAGTTTATTTTCCGCAGTAGATCAAGTGGAAACTCTTGTATTTGATGAAATTGATACAGGAGTGAGCGGTCGAGCGGCGCAAGCAATTGCGGAAAAAATGGCTTTTTTGGCGAAGCGTTGCCAGGTCCTTTGTGTGACTCATTTACCTCAAGTAGCATGTATGGCAGATGTGCATTTTCATATCTTTAAGGAAACGGATGGACAAAAGACACGAACCCGAGTGAAGCATTTGAACGAAGAAGGAACAATACTTGAGTTGGCTCGTATGTTGGGGGGAGTGGAAGTAACCGAAACTACTCGAGAGCATGCGCGGGAAATGTTGCGAATGGCAGCAATGATTAAGAATACCAATCAAAAGTCATCTCATTAAGATCATGGAATCATTTGCGGGACATAAAAGCGCCGGCTCAGGTTATTTTAAACGTAAGATGGTAATCGCTGCGGTGGGGAGGCAGGAAGCACAGGAGTGTGATTAGTTTGCGGTGTAGACAGATAAAAAAATGGATGGGTATCCTCCTTGTGCTACTCCTGATTGCCGGAAGTATGACTACCACCTTTAAGCAGTTTATTTCTTTTCCTAAAGAGTTGCGCCTTTTATCAGGAGATGGGGAGCAGCTTGAGTTGCGCCTTCCTACAATGGCTACAGCTACGGTGGCCAATCCAGAGATTTTAGCTGTAAATGGTGTTCATCAATCGCCTGTAAATCTTAACCTGAAAAAACCCTTTACCCTTTCCTCTAGAAAAATAGGTAAAACCAGGTTAACTTTACATCTATTTGGTTCCCTTCCTCTTAAGACAGTCGATGTTCGCGTTTTGCCTGATATTCGTGTGGTTCCGGGAGGCCAGTCCATTGGTGTTAAAATCAATGCAGCTGGAGTGATGGTAGTAGGACATCATTTGGTTCAATCTGCTAAAGGTACTTTCTCCCCAGGGGAACAAGCTGGGATTCGCTCCGGAGATTATATTATTGAAATGAACGGGAAAAAGATGAGAAAAGTAAACCAGGTAGCAGAAACAGTTCGCCGTTCTGGAGAACAGAAGAAGCCAATTGATGTACTGATTTCCCGTAGAGGAAAAAAACATCGCACTAAACTTACTCCAATTTGGGATGAAAATGAGGAGACCTATCGCATTGGCCTTTATATTCGGGATTCTGCAGCTGGTGTGGGGACTCTTACCTTTTACGATCCTAGGGAAAAGCGATACGGAGCTTTGGGACATGTAATTACCGATGTAGATACAGGGAAACCGATTGCTGTCGGGGATGGAAAAATACTCCCCTCCAATGTCACCTCGATTCAAAAAGGAGCGTCTGGTGAACCAGGAGAGAAGCGGGCGATTTTTCTACAAGAAAATCAAGTTTTAGGTTCCATTACCCGCAATACCCCCTTTGGGATTTTTGGTATAATGAAGGAGCAACCAAAGGAAGGTTTATATGATCAAACGGTACCAGTCGCTTTATCTGAAGAGGTAAAAGAGGGGCCTGCTGAAATTCTTACAGTCGTGGAAGGACAAAAAGTACAGCGGTTTCAAATTGAGATTACCCATGTAATTAATCAAAAATACCCTGCTACCAAAGGTATGGTAATCCGTGTAACTGACCCTCAACTGTTGAAAAAAACAGGAGGCATTGTGCAGGGGATGAGTGGGAGCCCCATTTTGCAAAATGGAAAGTTGATTGGTGCTGTTACTCATGTTTTTGTCAATGATCCCACTTCTGGTTATGGTACTTTTATTGAGTGGATGTTACAGGATGCAGGAGTACTTGATACAACGGGCCTCCAACAGGGGCCTGTTGCTTTTTCGCCTATTTTTACGGAAAAATTAGTAAAAAACGACTTGGAAAGCAGGAACATTTGTGCATATGTCGAATGGAACAAGTAATGGAAAAGTGAACGAATGTACTAGGGGGGCTTTCCTTGGATACCATCCGCGTCATTCTTGCCGACGATAATCGGGAGTTCGCCAAATTACTCCAAGATCACTTCTCAAAACAAGAGGATATTGAAGTGCTTGGGGTCGCATACAATGGAATTGAAGTCTTGAAACTCCTTAAGAAGCAAGTACCGGATGTTCTTGTGCTTGATATAATTATGCCACATTTGGATGGCTTAGGTGTATTAGAGAAAATGCAATCCATGCCACTACGGCCCAAACCAAAAATCATCATGTTAACAGCCTTCGGGCAGGAAACTGTTACCCAACGGGCAGTGGAGTTAGGAGCAACTTATTACATATTGAAACCCTTCGATATGGATGTTTTAACGGATCGTATTCGCCAAATGCAAGGGCAACCCGTAAGCAGCTCGCCTCTCAAAACTCCTCTGCTCAATTCGGGTAATAGAGACAATCTCGATGCCAGTATCACCTCGATTATTCATGAAATTGGTGTTCCTGCACATATTAAGGGGTATCTTTATCTGCGCGAAGCGATTACCATGGTTTATAATAATTTAGAATTATTGGGATCTATTACCAAAACCTTGTACCCTAGAATTGCCGATAAATATAATACAACACCTAGCCGTGTAGAGAGAGCAATTCGGCATGCTATTGAAGTTGCATGGAGTCGAGGTAATATGGACTCTATTCGCAATCTCTTTGGTTACACAATCAATGTTTCAAAAGCGAAACCGACCAACAGTGAATTTATTGCTATGATTGCTGATCGGCTCCGGATTGAAAATAAAGTAGGATAAAGGGTCGTTGACTTTACAATCTTATAGCAGACTTAAGAGAAAAGAAAAGCCTCTCCATTCCCTTGGTACTCCAAAGAATGGGGAGGCTTATGATATTATTAATATAATCTCTGTCCTCAATGATAAGTATCATTAATTTCAATAATTCACCTTTTTGCGTGTTGTTAGATATTCTCAGTGTGCACTACTACAAAAGGCTGTGAAGGGAAAGAAAATCGAAGAGATGAATGCTAAAAAATTTTTTCTTATGATTGGACTTGGCTCATTAGCCTTAGGTTTACTAGCAGGGACCGTATTTGGTATTTTCAGTCCTGAGAAAGAAAAGCAACAAACTCACAGTCAGGAGGAGACAACAGAGAATTCACCCTCCAACCCTATCCAAAGGGATCAGTCCCCATCTCCGGTGGATGTTAAAACTCCACAGCAAGAGGAAACGCCGGTTACAGAAACATCACGGGAAAATACACTTGATCATGGTAGTGAAAACAGACGTCTTACGGCAGAAGATGCTGCTCAGATTGCCATCGAAAAAACAAATGGAGGCGTCATCAAAAAAGTGGAGTACAAGAGAAAAGATGAGTTGTTCAAAGTGAAAGTAGAAAAAGGAGATATAAAATCAAAGCTAGAGATTGATGCTCATACAGGGGATATCTTGTCGATAGAAATTGATGACTAGAAGCCCACACGCTTGGTGACCATCCCAAGCGTTTTTTTATGGGATGAATCGCAGCTTTCTTTTTCGAATGAGAGCAGGTTGGTTGTACATACTAAAGATTAATGATATGCGCTAAGGCCACTAAATTACAATGCTGTAAAGGAGTCGGCCAATATGATACCATGGGCAACTCGCGCACAACGGCAGAGTATTACTGGTGTCGCCATGGTTGATCGTAAGACAAAACAATTGATTAAACGCATAAAACCGGGACAAATTGCTGTGATTCATCACCGGGATATTGATGAAGTGGCAGCAGAGGGATTAGTGCAAAAAAAAGTACGTGCTGTTATAAACGGAGCCAAATCAATCAGTGGTATCTACCCTACCCCTGGTCCTGCGCGCTTGTTGGCTGCTGGAATTCCCATTCTAGACGGAGTTGGAGAAGAGGTTTTGTCTAGGCTGGAAGATGAGGATCTGGTATGGATTGAAGGGGAGGAGTTTGGTATCTGGGTTCCCCCCGGCAAACGAGTCCAGCTTGGTCAAGGAGAACGCCTTACGTCTAAGAAGATGAAATTCCGGATCCAGCAAGCCAACGCCAATCTGGAACATACCTTGGAGCATTTTATTGATAATACTCTTTTATACGCCAAACAGGAGAAATTTTTTGTAACACAGCCACTGGCAATTCCGGATTTACGAACCTCTATCAAAGGACGCCATGTTGTGGTCGTCGTCCGGGGAGCAGGCTATCGACAGGATTTGCGGGCGATTCGCTCTTATATTGATGAGGTAAGGCCCATTTTGTTGGCTGTTGATGGGGGAGCGGATGCTTTGCTGGAGTGTGGGCTAACACCAGATTTAATCGTAGGCGATATGGATTCGATATCCGATCGAGCCTTAGCAACAGGTGCTGAAGTGATCGTCCATGCCTATCCTGATGGCAGAGCTCCCGGAGAGGAACGGGTCAAAAAATTAGGGATTCCAGCCCACATCATCCCTGCAATTGGTACCAGTGAGGATGTGGCGATGTTACTTGCATTTCAAGAAGGGGCAGAATTAATTGTTGCTGTTGGAACCCATTCTAATATGGTTGATTTCTTGGAAAAAGGGCGCAAGGGAATGGCTAGTACTTTACTGGTGCGAATGAAGATAGGGACTCACTTGGTAGATGCGAAAGGGGTCAGCAAGTTATATCGTAGCAAGGTTCGCTGGAGTGAATTTTCTTTACTCAGTGTAGCAGCGCTTTTTCCCATTATTTCTTTGGCAGCGATCAATCCTGATGTGCGCCATGCTTTTCGCTTGCTTTGGTTGAATTTAAAAATGTTTTTTCACTAAGTTTTTTATGAGTGTTCAAGTTGGCTCCCCTATAGTGCACCTTTAGCAATATTTTTTAATATCCTTTTTTCCTTAATATCAATGTTTCCAGGTGATGATATGTTATCCAATCGGTATCAATTAAGTATAATTGCAGCTGTATTTTTTGCGCTGGGGATTGGAATTCTACTTGGCGGAACACTGGGGGGACAATGGCTAAATAATCGACAGCAAGCATTGCTCACTCACTTGGAAAAGAGATTTAGTGAGGAACATCTAGGACGGCAGAAGTTAGAAGTAGAAGTGGCGAAGCTTAGAAAAGATATTATTAAGGAGAAAGAGCAAAGTAAGTTATTGACTCAACAATTGATAAAGGATCAACTAGAGAACCGCTCAATTTTGCTCGTTGGTGGCGATCACCGTCTTCAGCAATCTGTTGAAGAAGCGATTTCTTGGGCCGGAGGGCAAGCAACTCGGTATCATCCTAATAGGAGCATACCGGAAACTTTCGACGCGGTAATTTTTTTGGCAGATACAACAAAAGATTTCCAACAAAAAGCGAAGGTTCTTAATGATCTACACCTGGTTTATCACGCGCCTGTAATCGTTCAAACCTCCGTCCAAGAGGTATCTTGGCAGCAGGAGTTTCACTCCAATACCTATTCCTATTTTGGAGAGCTTTCAAACCCCTTGGATTCGGTTAAGTTGATTCAGACTGTGCGCAGAGCAATTATTAATGAAAAGGAGCCTGAGTATGCCTATCATTAGTGCAATTATTCCCGCTCACAATGAGGCCGAAAGAATTGAAACCACACTTCTTACACTTAAAAGCTTAAATTGTGTTGATGAGATTATTGTAGTGGATGATGGAAGTGATGATGAAACAGGAGAAATTGCCTCTCGTCATGCTGATGAGGTGGTTCGTCTTTCCCGAAATAGTGGGAAAGGGGTTGCATTAGCAACTGGGGTCCGGAAATCACGGGGGGATATTTTATTATTTCTTGATGCAGATCTTGGAGACTACGCCAAATGGTGTCATCAGTTATTACAACCTGTGATCGAAGGGAAAGTAGATATGACCATTGCTCGTTTTCCGGCTCCGCTTCGCAAGGGTGGCTTTGGCTTGGTGAAAGGGTTGGCCCGTTGGAGTGTCCGACAGTTGACTGGTCATACTTTAGAATCAACTTTATCAGGACAACGAGCGATGAAACGTGAAGTGGCTGATGGATTAATTTATATCCCTTCCGGTTTTGGAATTGAGCTGGGGCTTACTGTTCACGCCTTACGTTCAGGATTTACGGTAAAAGAAATTCCCTTGCCAATGAGTCACCGGGAAACAGGCCGTGACTGGGCTGGGTTTCTTCACCGAGGAAAACAGTTTACAGAAATTCTACAAACACTAATTCGATTATGGAGAAGACTAGCATGAATTGGATATTGACGATTCTATTGCTATTTTTTTCGTTTGAAGTTGGTCGTTGGACAGTAAGACCCGGGAAAATGTGGCTTCTAACCGAAGAGATTGTTACAACCAATTACCAAGGTAAATCCCTACCAACAGGCTTTGGCGGTGTGTTGATTTTTCTTTTTCTTCTGCTCTCTTCGGTCGTCGCTTTTTTCTCTTTTTTTTTCTTTTATATTGCTACAGACCTATTTCTGACCGTTCTCTTCGCTTCAATCTCGGTCTGTTTTTTGGGTTGGCTTGATGATACCAAAGGGAGTCATCATGCCAAGGGGTTTCGGGGACATTTTCGAGAGTTATTTGTTCATCGTCGGTTAACTACAGGGATGATTAAGGCGGTAGGTGGAGGCGCAGTTGCTACGATTGCCGCCACTGTGACCAGTGTTGGATTTACAGAATGGGTTGTACATACATTGTTTATTGGACTAATGACGAACTGGATCAATTTGTTAGATCTTCGTCCGGGGCGAAGCATTAAATTTTATCTCGCGGGTACAATTCTCCTTTTGTTGCTAACCGGTGGAAAAAGTTATGCTTTACTTTTCGTTCCTTTGTTAGGATTGGTATTGGCAGTTTTTCGGTATGACTTAAATGCAAAAGTAATGCTGGGGGATAGCGGCTCCAACCTTTTGGGAGTTCATTTGGCGTTATGGACAGCAGTTGTTTCTCCCTTGTGGTTATTAACGGTTCTTACTTTACTATTAATATTCGGTCATTATTATGGTGAAACCCGTTCACTTTCAAGATTGATTGAGGAAAGCCGATGGCTCGGATTATTGGATCGTTGGGGAAGAGGAGAGTCATAATAAAAAAACTGTCGGTGCAACGACAGTTTTTGCTTGCAGTTTTTCATATGACATTATAAAATGAGAATTAGCTCTATGTATTAATTTAATTAGTGCATATATACCCAATAATATTATAACCTCAAAAGAATTGCTTTGTCAAGGGTAATCACGAAAAAACTTTTGAAAGGATGACAAGCCATTAGTATTTCGGAGAAGGAACGGCAGGAAGAGCAGCAGCGCTTAAAGTATGTGTTGGATGAAGTGAATCGTCAGCTGACATCCATTGAAAAATATGCGGAAAGAATCAAAACGGAAATTATTGATATCCGCAAAAACTTTTGGGACGATGTTACAGTCAACTTTGACGAACCGACTGATGCTGCGGAAACAGCTTCCAGTATTCGTCAGCAGGCGGAAGTGTTGTCTGAGAGAGAACGGAGTCATCAGTATATTCAACGCCGTCGACATTTATTACGCGAGTTAAGTGATTCCCCCTATTTTGGGAGGATTGATTTCACTGAAGAAAAGGAAACAAAGGCGGAAAAAGTTTACCTTGGAATTACTTCGTTGCGTGATTCCGAAGATAACTTTCTTATCTACGATTGGCGTGCGCCGATCTCTAGCCTGTATTATGACTATTCTCCCGGACCAGTACAATATGAAACACCGGGAGGTACGGTAAAGGGAGTAATGGAGCTAAAAAGACAATACCTGATCCGCAATGGACAGATGGAAAGCGTATTTGATACAGGTGTTACGATTGGTGACGAGTTGCTGCAAATGGTATTGGGTCAGCAGGCCAATGTTCAGATGAAAAACATTGTGTCTACAATCCAAAAAGAACAAAACCGAGTTATTCGGAATGAAAAAAAGCAGTTATTAATTGTTCAAGGAGCAGCAGGCAGCGGTAAAACTTCGGCCGCACTGCAGCGAATTGCGTACCTTTTATACCGCTACCGGGATCAATTACAAGCAGAGCAGATCCTTCTTTTCTCCCCCAATCCCTTGTTCAGCAGTTATATTTCTACGGTTCTTCCTCAGTTGGGAGAAGAGAATATGAAACAGATGACCTTCCAAGATTTGCTTGAGAGCTGGATCGGCCAAGATTGGCGTTTGATCGAAGATCCTTTTGAGCAAATGGAATATGTGTTGACCGCCAAAAATCATCCAGGTTACCCATTGCGGCTAGCTGGAATTCAATTTAAAGCCTCTCTTTGTTTTATGGAAATGATGGAGGAATATCTTGATTATTTAAGCAGGGAAGGAATGATTTTTAATAATGTGTCTCTTCGGGGAGAGATATTAATTCCAGCGGAGAATATAAAGGAGCAGTTTTATGCCCTTGACCCTTCCCTTCCTTTAGCTGAGCGGACACAGCTGTTAGCCCGCAAGTTACTGCAGCAATTGAAGGAATTGGAGCAGATTGAACAGAAAAAAACTTGGGTAGAGGAAGAGATTGAACTTTTGGACCACGAGACCTATCATCAAGTGTACAAAAAGCTTCAACGTAGAAAGCGATTTTCTGAGGACACCTTTGATGATTTTGAGCGGGAGCGTCAGTTGTTAGCGGAAATGGTGGTAGGAAGAGCTTTTCGCTCATTACGTAAGCAGATTGAAAAACACCACTTTATTGATTTGCCTGCGATTTATAAGCAGTTTTTCACACAGATGGATCGTTTCCCCTCAGACGGGTTGCCTTCCAAGTGGCGTGAAATATGTGAACAAACAGTAGAAGAACTAAACCGTGGGAAATTAAGGTGGGAGGATGCAACGCCCTATCTTTATTTAAAGGAGCAACTTGAAGGGCTGCGTACCAACTATGGAGTGCGGCACGTATTTATCGACGAAGCCCAAGATTACTCACCGTTCCAACTGGCTGTTATCAGGCGTTTCTTTCCTCGCTGTCGCATGACCGTATTGGGAGATTGGAATCAAGCGATTTTTGCCCATGCCTATGATAATCAAGATGGATTAGTTACCTTAGCCTCTTTTTATCCGACGGAACAGACAGAGTACCTATCTTTGTCCCGCAGCTATCGCTCGACTGAACCGATTGTAAAATTTACTCGAGAATTGATCGACGGGGGAGAGAAGATCGTACCTTTCCATCGACCGGGAAAAAAGCCTTCCATTCAAAAAGTGGCCAATGAGTGGGAGCTTGGTGACTTGATTGCAAAACGAATTCCTCTTTTGCGAAAGGAGGGATATGGTACAATCGCTATAATCTGTAAGACCCTTCAGGAAAGTACTGATGCCTATCACAGGTTAAAAGAAAAGGTGAGCAAATTATCTCTTGTTGGCAAGGAGACGAGATCTTTTGAGAAAGGAGTCATTGTGATTCCCGCTTATTTAGCCAAGGGTGTCGAGTTTGACGCGGTAATTATTTATAATGCTTCTGAAGAAGTATATGGACGGGAAATTGAAAGAAAACTTTTTTATACGGCTTGTACTCGGGCAATGCATTATCTAGAGCTTTTTTATATGGGTTCTCTAAGTCCTTTTATAACAACAGTTCCTGCTCACCTTTACGAGCACAATGCCTAAGTTGTATTTTGAAATCTCTTTAGTCCGATCTAAGTTTGGCTTAAAAATTGTGCGGATGAAATGAATGAAATTAGAAAGGCCTCCAGCGAAGCTGGCGTGCTTTTAGATATCGTTGATTTACTGCAGGCCAATTCACGATGTTCCACCAGGCATCAATATATTCTTTCCGCCGATTGCGATATTTTAAATAATAGGCATGCTCCCATACATCGAGGACAAGTAGGGGAATCCCATCTTGTTGAGAGAGATTTTGATGTTTTTCAGCCTGGAGGATTTCAAGGTGGTGGGCTCGTGGTGACCAGATTAGAATTGCCCATCCACTTCCCTCTACTTTTTCAGCGGCATGGGAAAAGTGCTTTTTAAACGACGAAAAATCACCAAAGTAGTGTTCGATAGCTTGTAAAATTTCTCCTGTTGGTTTTCCCCCTCCTTTTGGACTCATAATCTCCCAAAAAATTGTATGCAGATAATGACCGGCGCCGTGAAATGCTGCTTCACGTTCCCAATGTTTGATTAGATTGAAATCTCCTGTTTTTCGTGCTTGGGCCATCATTTTTTCAGCTTGATTTAATCCCTCTACATAACTTCTGTGATGCTTATTGTGATGAAGATACATGGTTTCTCGATCAATATAGGGTTCTAAGGCATCGTAAGGATAGGGGAGTGGAGGCAGGGTATGCTTTCCAATCGGAACTGGCTGGAGCGGGTTCATTTTTCCGTTTACAGCGCCCCATTTTCCTTGAATGTGCACGTAGCGTGGAGGTGGAGAGGTAGATTGGCGATAAAAAAGAGGTACTAGAGGATAAAAATAAAAAGACAAAATGCTTCCTCCAATCTGATTTTATCCTTCTTAGAATATGTATGGAGGGAAGATGTTGTGTTGAAAAGACTAGAAAGAATTTAGGCAGCATAACCAGCTAGATCAAGTCTGGTGAGGCTGCCCTCTAAAGAATTATTCTTAATTACGATTTCTTATCTTTGAGTGCTGATTTCCGTCGCAATTTGGGTTGAATCAGGTTTTTCTTTTCATCACGGTAATAGAGAAATCCACCTAGAAAGGTTAAGGCGATCAGGAACATGGCTAGACCACCGAGAAAGGAAAGGACGTTAAATCCTTCTCCCCCCATATAGTCAAAGAAGACGTCACGCATCCATGTCCATCCATAGATAGCGATTGCGCCAGGAATGCATAAAAGTAGCAAGGCAAATAAACGTTGATAAATCATGGTTGGTACAGCATCACAATTTGTGGTGCTGTTCCTCCTTTCAGGTGATTTATGATTCAAAGCCTGACTTATGGCTAGATGATCTAAAAAAGAGAACCTTTATCCCATCTAGGATAGCATAAAATGAACAGGGTTTGTATCTAAGTCCCACTTTATCCAGCTCTGAGGAGTAAAAATTCTTCGAGATAAATTGAGCTTCTAGCCCCCAAA
>CALJVA010000155.1 GCA_937975135.1 uncultured Thermoactinomycetaceae bacterium
TTTATCATTACAGAAAGCGATTGCTTTCTCCATAAGTACAACTGTAGTACTAGTGAGACTTCTTCACCTATTGAAAGTTAATATTATTGTTACTACACCTTGACAAATATTCCTATTAGAAATAAACTAAAAATGAGCACAAATGAGTGAATATAGATGATAAATGAGCAAAAGCAACTACCCTGAAAGCGTTTTTTACCCCCATACCGAACGTGGAGTAACCACGGTTTCGGAATGAATCGGGGGGTGCTATATCGTGTGCAAAGGAGATGGTAAAAAGCGTGTCATTGATTGCGAAGGAGGATTCCGAAATTGTTGTTCGTTCTCGAACGTATCGACTGTTACAGCCAAGGATACTGAAGGAAGTGTATGTTGAACGGCCCTTGCGGGAGAGGGAGGTGGTGGTTGAGCCCACATTAGCAAGTATTTGTCAAGCGGATTTGCGCTATTACAATGGTCAAAGAAGGAAGGAAGCCCTTGCGAAAAAACTGCCGATGGCCCTGATTCACGAGGGGATCGGGAGAGTAGTGGAAAGTAGATCCTCCCGGGTACAACCGGGAGAGCGCGTTGTCATTGTTCCGAATCTCCCGGGATGCGAATCGTTAGGTATTGATCCGGAAGATATTTGTCCCGCATGTTCAAAAGGGATTGGAACGAATTACTGCACTCGAAATCTATTCCTTGGCAGTGGAACGGATGGCATCGCTCAGAACCGGCTTGTATTGCCAGAGGAATGTGCCATCCCGGCTTCGGATTCCATACCGGATGAAATCCTGGTGCTTGCAGAGCTTTGTTCTGTTTCCTATCATGCACTGAGTCGTGTGGACCGAATACGGGAAGAAGATCGCATTGTCGTGTTTGGAGACGGACCGGTCGGTTATCTGACGGCGGCGATGATCCATCATGTGTTAGGAGTTGATCAGGAGAGATTGTGGGTATTTGGTGCGATACCAGAGAGGCTGGATCAATTTACCTTCGCCCGTCGGATCTTAGTGAATGAATACGATTTTCGCTCCGGAGAAAAAGCGGGAGTCGCCTTTGAATGTACCGGTGGGCGATATAGTGAGGATGCGATCAATCAAGCGATCGAAATTTTACACCCCGGTGGGGTTCTCGTACTTATGGGTGTAAGTGAAGATTATGTGCCCATCAATACGAGAGATGTGTTGGAAAAGGGCCTCACCATTCTCGGAAGCAGCCGGAGTTCTGCACAGGATTATTATCCAGTGTTGAAAGCGATGGAAGATCCCGAATGCCAAAAAACTTTGTCACGGCTTTTACCCGAACAGAAGACCCCGATTTATTCGGTGGATGATTTTGCCAAAGCGCTGGATACAGCAACCCAACGCAAAGTTTGGAATAAGACACTGCTTGAGTTTCATTGGTGATTCCAGTGAACGTCAGATCTTTTTACAAAAGGAGGTACACATATCCGTGAAAAAAGTTTTCCTTGTTCTTCTTTCCTTTCTGCTCGTTCTCTTGACGGCATGTAGCGGTCAAACAGGTTCAAGTAATGCAGAAGATAACACACTGAGGGTGATCATGATTGCCGATCCATGGGTGGATGTCATGAAGGAGTTTGGCCAGAAATACGAGAAGGAGACAGGGATCAAGGTCGAGGTCAGTGCTTATTCTTATGATCAAACTCATCAAAAGGAAATATTGCTTGGCAATCAAAAGTCGTCTGCGGCAGACGTGATCGTTTTGGATTCCCCGTGGGTCGGTGAATTTGCAGAAGGAGGCATCGTCGAAGATCTCACATCACGGATTGAAAAAACACCGGAACTTAACTGGAATGATTTTATCCCTTCCTTTCGGGATGTGGCCAAGTGGAAAGGACAAACAGTCGGTGTGCCCTTCGCGCCTTATTACGTGATGCTCCATTATCGGAAAGACTTGTTTGAAAAAGAAGGATTCGAACCTCCGAAGAACTACGAGGAGCTGATTCGTATCGCGGATCATTTCACTGATAATCCGGATTATCCCGGTATGTATGGAATCGCTATGAACAATGAAAGAGGGGCCCCTGTTGGACAAGCTTATTTTGAGCACATCTGGCATTTTGGGAAACCGTTCAAGAGCATGGAGCCTGGCAGCAAGGATCCATATTCCAATATGACGCCTTTGCTCAGTTCTCCTGAAAGTGTGGCCGTCGTCAAGATGTTTAAGGATTTGTTGAAGTATCAGCCACCGGGTGCATTAAACTACGCTTGGGATGAAAGAGCCCAAGCTTTCGCCCAAGGAAAAGTGGCGATGATTATGGCATGGTCGGTCCGTACACCGGGTTTTCTGGACGAGGAACGATCCCAGGTCGGAGACAAATTTGATACGGCTATCGTGCCGACTGTCAAAGGGAAAGAACCGGTTCCGCCTCTGGGTGGCTGGTTGATGGGGATAAACAAGTATAGTGAAAATAAAGAGCGTGCATGGGAGTTCATTAAGTGGATGAACAGCAAAGAGGTTCATAAGGAGTTTGTATTGAAGGGTGGACCGCCCGCCCGATTGTCGGAGCTGAATGACCCCGATTTAAAAGAAAAATTTCCCTGGTTTGACACCCTGGCGGAATCAGCGGAAAAAGCCTTTGCCGACTGTCGTCCGCGAATCCTCGAAAGCTTCCAAATCATCGACACCGTTGGTAACCATATCTCCGAGGCACTGAGTGGGAAACTTTCCGTGGAACAGGCGATGAAACAGGCCAATGATCAAGTTCGAAACCTGATGATCCAAGGGGGATATAAAGTCGACTAAAACTGGAAACACGAATAATGGGGCTTTTTTTGAAAAGCCCCATAATACTCCTATTTTTCCCATTTTATTAATAAAGTGTTAGAACGATCGGTTGAAGGTGAGGGATGAAGTTGGAAACGATCCGCACCGATATTCGTTTGCGACACGGGAAGTTGTACAAACAATGTGTCGGCTGGGTTTTGGTTTTGCCAACTGTCCTCTATCTGTTGGTTTGGACTGTTTATCCTCTGATCTACGCCCTATATGCCAGCCTAACGAACATGAATATGGCAAGGCCGCTTTTGACTAAGTTTGTGGGTTTCACCAATTATAAACTTTTGATTCAGGATCAATTCTTTTTAACTGCGGTCGGAAACACACTCTGGGTGACACTTTTGTCAATCCTGTTGGAATTAATTATTGGTTATCTCATGGCCAAATTATTTTTCCAGGCTCAGGGGACCAAAGGGATCGGGATTCTGCGGACCATTTTTATCCTTCCAATCATGATCACCCCGTTGATCACGGGGTTGCTCTGGTCTTATATTCTGAATCCCACTCTGGGTATCATGAATCACCTCTTGAAGTTGTTCCATTTGCCGGCGCTGGATTGGTTCGGCAGTTCGGATATTGCTTTATATTCGATTGTAGCCATCAATGTTTGGCAGTGGGCACCGTTTATGATGCTCCTAATTCTAGCAGGATTAAACAGCATTCCTTCTCCGTTAGAGGAAGTGGCTCAACTGGAAGGAGCTAGTTGGTGGCAACGATTAACTAATCTGGAAATCCCCTATATCTCTCAAGTCGTAGTTCTGGGAATCTTTATCCGGATAATGGAAAACTTGAAGATGTTCGATTTGGTCTATGCCACTACCAATGGAGGGCCTGGCAAGGCAACGGAAATAGTTAGCTTGTTGGCCTATCGACAGTCTTTTCTTTACTATCAGACAGGATACGGTGCAGCAATTGCGATCGCCATCCTCGTATTAAGTATCATCCTTGTGCAGTTTCTCTTTAAACTATTATGGAGGAGAGAGGTCGTATGATGAATCGACGTCGGTCAAGGAAATGGGCAGGAGCATTGATATTTCTTTTAACGTTTGCGTATGTTTCACCATTGATATGGTTGTTATTAGCTGCTTTTAAAACCCGGGCTGAAATGTTTCAGTCGCCCCCGCCCATTTTGCCTGAGTCGTTGAATTTACGGAATTTCGAAAAGGTGTTATCGGACAGTGCACCTTACTTTTTAAACTCCTTTACTGCCGGAGTGGTTTCCACGTTTTTGGCTTTGGTGTTGGCTGTCCCAGCTGCATATGCCTTGGCCCGGTTTCGGTTGCGTGGTTCCAAGGATCTGGAGCTTTGGATCCTAAGCACCAAGATGATGCCTCCGATCGCAGTGGTGATTCCCTTGTTCGTTATTTTCCAGAAAATGAGTATGCTCGATACACGTATTGGTCTTGTTCTTCTTTATACTGCTTTCAACTTGCCCTTTGCTGTTTGGATGCTAACGTTGTTTTTCAAAAAAGTGCCGATAGAAATCGAGGAAGCGGCAAAGCTGGACGGCTGCAATCTCTTTCAGGTCATTACTCTAATGGTTCTCCCGTTAGCCCGTTCGGGTCTTGCGGTGGTAGCTATTTTCTCTTTTATCTGGACCTGGAATGATTTGTTGTTCGGTTTGGTTCTGACTCAGAATGAAGCAAGAACTTTACCTGTGGACCTTGCCACCTTTGCCAGTAATCTAGATATCAAGTGGGAGCTGATGGCTGCTTTGGCGGTATTGCAGACACTTCCCGTAGTGCTCTTCACCTTCCTCTGTCAACGTTATATTGTGTATGGTCTTTCCTTCGGGGGGGTTGAAAAATGACTCGGAAATTTGTTATCGGTATTGATTTTGGTACAGAATCAGGAAGAGCAGTATTGATCGATGTCAAAACCGGGGAAGAAGTAGCTAACCACATTACACCTTATCACCATGGGGTGATCAGTGAGCGATTGCCTGATTCTGACGTTCAATTAGACGCTGACTTCGCTTTGCAATACCCCGGTGATTATGTGGAAGTGCTTACGTCCTCCGTACCCTCGGTAATTCAACAGGCCGGGGTCCATCCGGAAGAGATCATCGGCCTCGGTGTCGATTTTACTTCCTGTACAATGCTTCCGGTAGACGAGCAATTGGTTCCACTTTGCATGAAACCGGAGTGGAGAAATCATCCGCATGCTTGGGTGAAATTGTGGAAGCACCACGGAGCGAAAAAGGAAGCTGAGAAAATCAATTGTGTTGCTATGAAGCGTGGCGAATCCTGGTTTAAGCGTTATGGGGGAAAGATTTCGTCCGAATGGATGATTCCCAAGTGTTTAGAAATCTTGAACAAGGACCCGGAAGTTTATCAGGCGACGGACCTTTTTTTAGAAGCGGTTGATTGGGTGGTCGCTCTAATGACGGGGGAAGTAAAGCGTAATTTGTGTGCCGCGGGATTTAAGTCTTTTTGGAATAAAAACGATGGCTACCCTACTGATGATTTCTTTACCGCTTTGGATCCCCGGTTCACCAATTTAACCAGCACCAAGCTTCGGGGCGATATTTACTCGATTGGTGAAAGAGCCGGCCGGTTGAAACCGGATATGGCCAAAAAAATGGGGTTGCCCCCAGGATTACCCGTCGCGGTGGGTATCGTTGATGCGCACGCCTCCGTACTTGGAGCGGGAACGGTAGTTCCGGGAGAAATGCTATTAGTGATGGGAACTTCCAATTGTCATATGCTGATGAGTAATGAGGAGCACGAGGTGAAAGGAATTAGTGGTGTTGTAGAAGATGGCATTCTTCCCGGTATGTACGCCTACGAGGCGGGACAATCTGCTGTTGGTGACCTTTTTGCATGGTTTATTAATCAATGTGTTCCGGAGTATGTTCATCGGGAGGCGCAGTCGAAAGGGATCACTGTCTTTGAATGGCTTGAGAAGCGAGCGGCACGGTTGAAACCTGGACAAAGTGGATTGTTAGCGTTAGATTGGTTTAATGGGAATCGGTCTATTTTGGATGATGCGGATCTTTCAGGGCTCATCATCGGCTGCACCCTGAACACCAAACCGGAAGAAATATTTCGCGCCCTGATGGAGGCTACCGCTTTTGGGACGCGTTTGATTATAGATACCTATCGTGAAAGTGGTTTGGAAGTCAATAAATTAGTGGCTTGCGGGGGGCTGCCGCAAAACAATCAGCTGTTAATGCAAATCTATGCCGACGTTACCGGCATGGAAATCGAAGTAGTTTCCAGCAAGCATACATCTGCCGTCGGGGCAGCCATTTTAGGGAGTGTGGCGACCGGATCAGCCAACGGGGGGTATGATTCGATCATGGAGGCTGTCCGCCATCTATCTTGTCCCAGGGTGAGGAGATTTCAGCCTGTACAGGAACATGAAGAGATCTACAATAGGTTATACCGTGAGTATAAATACTTGCATGATTATTTCGGCTTGGCAGGTAACGACGTCATGAAGCGGTTAAAAAAAAATCAAGGAACAAGTGAGTTCTAAATCCAATATCCCATGATCGTTTCGTTCTTCCTAAATGAAAGGGGTTTGCAGAATGCTCGCTTTTGAGCGGAAAATACAGATTGTAGAGTTTTTACGAAAGCACCGTGTTGCCTCCGTCTCTCAACTATCCAAAGAGTTCAACGTTCATGAAACAACGATTCGGCGGGATTTGGCGGAACTGGAGAAGGAAGGGTTTTTACATCGAACCCATGGTGGTGTTGTCGTGGATCAGTGGTTTAATTCCGAACCATCCTTTTCCGAACGTGCCAACGAACAGTTAGATGAGAAGAAGCGGATTGGAAAAAAAGCTGCTGAAATGATTGAAGATGGTGATCACATCATTCTTGATTCTGGAACAACAACTATTCATATTGCTAGAAACTTGGTTAATCGATCTAACATTACTGTTGTAACCAATGACATTAACATAGCAGCGGAACTTCGAAATGCTAAAGGCATTCGAGTTATCGTTACAGGCGGACTGCTTTATCACGAAAGCTTTATGTTGAATGGCATGATCACCGATCAGGTTCTGGAATCATTACATGTACGAAAAGCTTTTATCGCTACGCCAGCCATTCATCCCCAATATGGCCTAACCCATCCCGAAGCGGAACTCGTTCCCACGAAGCAAGGAATGATCCGGGTTGCGAAAGAGATTTTCGTAGTAACGGACCATACAAAGATTGGTAAAGTCTCCCTTCATACCGTTGCTCCTATAGACCAGCTTCACCATCTCATCACTGGTTCGGAAGCCCCTGAATCGCAAATTCAACAGTTTAAGCAAGCGGATCTCAATGTGGTGACTGTCTGAGTGGTACCGAAAAGTCTGTTTTGCTAAGCGATATTACTGGGTAACAACCGGCAGATACCGGCCCTGGACTTGTCTGGACAAAAGATTTTCGAACAAATCCGGGCCATTCAGCAGTCACTTGCCACGTGCCTGGAGAAAAAGGAGGGAGCCCTCTGCTTCAAAAGCTGTACAAAATTGTAAGCAAAGTGGAAAGTTTTTCTGGGGCCTATCAGCGGGTCATCCGTTGGCATCGACGGGTCCTTTCAATTGCTCAGATTCTGAAGCCCGCACCCCATAAGTCCAGTCGAAGTGTCGAACAAGAGTTATTCCAATACCTCAACGAAACGGAAGAAACCCTGACCCAATCATTTGATCAATCCTTTGTCGACAACTTGAAGAAATAAAGCCAAGGATTTTGGGAGGGTTGTTTACTTGCTATGACCACCCTCTGATTCCTCGAACCAACAATGATTTGGAGCTGTTTATCAAAGGGATCAAACGGAAGCATCGCAGGATTACCGGCCTGCGTCGGTGGAATCGTTATATCCTGCGACATGGAGAATTGATCGTTTTTGTGGGAAACGCCATCAATGATCCCCATGTCTTATCCCGGCTGCTGTCTGTAAGCTATGAGGATTACCGCGAAGAGTGGGAATGCTGGTACAACCGGATACAAGAGCATCGAAAACAGTTGCGCTTCAGAAAAATCCCCAGTCATATCTTCAACAGCTTGTGGATCGGTGGGCATCGGGAGCGTTATGATAGTTATTCCGCTAATTTTTTTGTTTAGGGTACATCAGACACACCCTAGGAACAAGCACGCTCTGGGATTGGAGTTCACTGTTTTCTTTTCCCAACTCCATGTTGGGCGTGCCTCTGATGAGTTGAAACGGATAAACCGGCGGAAACGCCGTGCGCGAGACACCCTTGTTACGCTGACAGACGGGATTATCCCCACCGGCCGCACGGCTCCGTATTACAGCAATACAACGTGTAAACAAATAACCCCCCAGCCGCGGGGGTGTGCTTTTACCAGTCAACAACCATCTCTCTTTTCCTTTTCTTTCCCTGTGAGGGGCGAAGGAGCGGTTGCCGGATGGAAGCTGGTATTGCCCCGGAACATTTCTTATCCGCTTCCTTGCCACCGAACAGCCAGCGGGTCGCCTCCTTATTGGATTTTCTCGAAGGGGGTGGGAGCCTCGCCGGTCCACTTATGCAGCACGGCGGTACCGGTCTGCTTGGTTACACCGTCCTCGCTGGCCGATCCGGCATGAGAGATGTAGAAGTACCCGTTGCCCAGAGACTCCAGTCCGTACTGGGGCGCGGTAGCGGGACGCGGCAGCCCTGAAAACTCCCAGCCGTAGATGCCGGTTGCTTCGTCATACAGGCCGTCTTCCAAGAGAGAAAGCAGCAGCCCTTTCCCGGGTTCCCTCTGGCCCCGACTGACGCCCATCACGG
>CALJVA010000156.1 GCA_937975135.1 uncultured Thermoactinomycetaceae bacterium
AAGAGGGGATGAATAATGAAGGAGTTTGAGTTCAGCTTTAAAAATATATATGTTAGATTGTGGTTTGTGTTGCTACTTCCTATTGTTTTAATTTTAGCTGTAATCATCTTCTTTGTTCCGTTAGAGTACCAGTTGATACTTATTTTTCTCTCCACAATGGTTGCATCGATCTTTTATGGCTGGGTCCAATTTGATAAAAAGAAAAATAAAACATAAAATTTCATCCTATTGAATAGGTGAAAGAATCAGCAAGGTGATCACAAAAGATGGTCACCTTTTATTTATAAAAAAATGAAAAATACACTGTGGTTATTTCACTATGAGAAATAAGCTTGAGTCAGTCGTCATCGTTAAGGAATAAAAATTTTTACTAGGAGGGATCATGTGGATATTTTTGGAGTGATAGGATTCAGTTTCGGAGCGATGGGATTTATTTTAGGACTGATTGCTTTGACGACGGCGTTGACTAATAACAACAAAGTAAAAGAACTTGAAAAGAGAATTAATGATTTGGAGGAAAAGTAAAATAACCTTGCCGTTCAAAGTATCTTAGGTAATATTGTCATCTTTATAACAAAACTAAATCTAAAATGTACTAATAAAGAATTTTCATAATATTAATTGATTTAATAGTCAGACTTTGATAATATTCATTATAAATAGGATGTGTTTCCCGTGGATTGAGAAAATTTAGAGTTGACGACGGTCATAATTCAGGTTATCTAAAGATTCGCTATTTGGAGGGATAAGAATGAAAAAGGTTTCGAAAGTGCTGGTAGGGATTTTGTTATTCGGGAGCTTGTTTTTTGGAATATCTCAAATAGAAGCAAATGCTGCAGTAGAAACGAATATGACCCCAACTCAATTTACGAAAAAGACCTATGAATATCAGACAATAACAATAGGAACAAATGTCGGTGGTAGAGCCGAATTTCGGTTTAATAAGGGCGATGGTTCTGCAACTAAGACAAAGCTAGGTTCATATAGTGTGTCTTTCCGAGAATATTGGACTAAAAGTGATATTTATAACTATTGGGGCAGGGTAATCTCAGAAAACTATGGTCCTGGTCCAACAAGATATGGAAAGGCGACAATTAGAATACAATGAAAAAGTTACGATTATATAACAAAAAAACAGTTTTCACAGTAATCACAGTGCTTATCTTAACGATAAGCACTGTGTCATATACATTATCGTTATTAACGGAGGCAAATCAACAAGTTTCACAAAGTATCACTAACTTTTCAAGAGGAACTTACGACATACTGATTCGCCCGCCACAAGCTCACACTGAATTGGAAAAACAATTAAACATAGTAGAAAATAACTATCTTGGAATCGGTGATGGGGGAATGACCATGGAAGATTGGGAAAAAGTGAAAAAACACCCCCAGGTAGAGATTGCTGCACCTGTTGCATCGATTGGTTTATTTACTGCTAGAGAAAGAACTTTTATGCTAGAGAAAGACCCTTTAGATGCAAAGTATTATGAGGTTGAATATGCCACGAGTGATGGTGTGAACACATACTTAAATAATGATAGTTCCTTTGTTTACGACTTTGGGGTTTCCTTAGCTCCCTTTAATGTTTATCCTTCTTCACTGGAAGTTGATGAATCATATGTCGGTGACTATGTAGCTTCATTCACATTTCCAGTATCTTATCATCAAGTGGTCGCGGTTGATCCAAGGGAAGAAGGTAAATTAACGGGCTATGATTTGACTCCTTTATTGGAAGAAAATTTGCTTGACACTTACGAATATGAAGATGGAAAATATTCCATTCCTATTATGAGTTTGGCCGATGTTTCAGTTCCAGTATCGATTAAACTGACTATTGATGATCTTGCTGAACCGACAGAAGAAGAGCTGGATACTTGGATGGATGCTTTTATTGAAGGTAACCCAATGCTGACTTTAATTGAACATCGGGATGTCTATCATCAAGTAGTGGAAAAACATATTAGTGGCAAACGTTTGCAGCGTGAAAAAGTAGTTGAATTGACGCCGGATATGAATCATTCTCCCTTCAAGCAAGCGCTCCTTTTCCTGGATGAAAATGATCAATTGAAATTGGAGGATAGGGAAAATGACGAGATTGCGTTAGGTGGCGCATTTCAAATGAATAGTCAACGTATAGGATATCGTTTAAGCCCTGTAGTCTATCAGATCGATGATGAACAGAAATTATCCGTTAACCAAATTGGGGTCGATGAGGTTTATAATGCCCCTATATACAGAAAGATAGAGGAAGTGGAATTTTATCAAATAGATGATTCTGGAAGACCGTTAAATAACGAAGACTATGTAGGGTTCATCGAAAATGGGACTTTTTCGATTAAAGAAAACACAGAAACGTTAGCTTCGACTCCGCTGGGAATATATGGTAGTGAACAGCCATATATGGCTTCTGATTCGAAGGCTTTGCTTCATCCTTCTGCTGTTCCTGGTAGTTTTATCACAACACCCGCTCATGGATTGGTGTCGATAGAACACGCTGAAAGAATAAAAGGAGAAGCGCCGATTGATGCGATCCGAGTGAAGGTTGCCGGGATTACTGTTTATAATGATGAAGCTGAATCACTTATTAAGCAACTTGCTGAAGAATGGCGTGATGAAGGGTTCACTGTTGATATTGTGGCAGGTGCATCCTTACAAGAGTTGCCTGTTGAAGTAGAGGGACTGGGGAAAGTCATGCAATCCTTTACAACCTTAGGAGCGGCAGATACCGTTGTCTCCAGTTGGAATGCAATGCAGCTTGCTTTAACGATCCTCTATGTTTTGGTTGTACTGACATTTGTCATCTATACATTTTTCAACTTACTTTCAGACAGATTGAAAGATGAGCAGTTGCTGGAGAGGTTAGGCTGGTCTAAAAAAACGATTGACCGTCTGCGTTATAGAGAATGGAGCCTGATACTCGGCCTCCCAATCTTTATTGTACTGATGGGGTTTATCCTGTTTGGGCGATGGAGCAATGAATGGTTGCCTTTTTTCATCTCCATTGTTATTAGTGTGGTCTATCTATTATTATTTTTTCTGATCGATCGAATGGATAAGAAGGTTTTACATGTTGTCACGAAACAAAGGAATTCAATAACATTACAAAACATTCGGTTTTACAGAAATAATATATTGGCTTCAGTGGTACAGCTTTTTCTTACTACCTTTTTGACTTGTTTTCTGCCATTCTTCTTGCTTCAAAATGTAAGTCAAGCGACAAAAACAAGGTTGGGGTCATTCATTCACGGGGAGATCGAAGGATTATTCGTTGTAATCATTATTTTGTTGTATGTTTTAAGTCTGGTAACCGTCTATCAAACGCTTAGTAGAGTGTGGACATTGCGAATACCTGAAATCAAACTGTTTTCCATTCTCGGTTGGGAGAAGAAAACGATCCGAGCTTATTTTCTCAAAGAGGTGTTTGTTTGGGCAGGTCTGGCCATACTTACGGGTTGGATTGTCAGTGTGGTGGTTATGTCTCTTGTTATAGAAATAACAGTTTTATCGTTCGCTGTTGGAATCTTGGGGGCTCTCCTTATTTTATTCATCACATGGTTAGGTTCCATTTATACACTAAAGCGAGTACAGAGTAAAGGAGGCGATAAACTTGCAAATCGAGCTTCATAATGTGAATAAAACGTATCAAACAGAAGTGGAATCGATTCATGTCCTTAAAAATATTGACTTCACCGTAGAGTCAGGGCAATGGCTGATGATAACTGGCCCTTCAGGATCAGGGAAAACAACGTTATTACGTTGTATATCCGCTTTAGAGCAAGTAGATTCTGGTGAAATTATTTTAGGAGGCTCCAATCTGGCAGCGTTATCGGATGCAGAAAGACGTAAACTTCGTAAAGATCATATCGGATATATTTTTCAGGATTTTCAATTATTCGATCAATTTGATGTACTCACCAATGTGATGATTCCCCAACTTCCAGATTATCCCGAAGAGAAGGTGGAGAAAAGAGCAAGAGAGCTTCTTACATTAGTGGGGCTAAACGATAGAGAACGGCATATGCCTAGGCAGCTATCCGGGGGAGAAAAACAACGAACAGCAATAGCAAGAGCATTAATGAACAATCCAAAACTGATCTTATGTGATGAGCCTACTGGAAATTTGGATGCAGGGAATCGAGATCACATCATGACTATCCTTAAGGAAATTAATCAAAAAGGCGTAACTATTGTTTTGGTCACTCATGACACTGAGCTGATTGAATATGGGGATTTGCACTTCAGATTAAGTCATGATGGAGAACTTGTTCGAAACGGAATTAAGAAAGGAATAGTCCCTTAAGTTACAATATAGGTTCGTATTATAAAGATTTCTTTATGTGCTTAAACTAACGGTGCAGAATGATGCTTGTGTAATTCTAGGAAAACAGGGGCATTTTGAAGAAAACTAAAGTATATAGAGGGAGGATTTTGATGAATGTTGGTATTGAGTATTTAAAAGTCGTTCGACAAAGGCTTAGAGGACTTAAAGAACTCGGTGATCAGACATTTGAGCAATTATTTGAAGACGATATACACTGGGCTTTCAATGAAACATCCAACAGTATATCCTGATAAATTAAAAACGGCAGTAACAGGACATATGTATATTGGCGAAACGACCGAAAAAGCGAAAGAAGAATTTTATCCTTATTATTCAAATTACTGGAATTATGTGAGTAAACAACGTGGTTCTTATGTGAGGATGAGCCGGGATGATTTTGAAGCAGCTGCTGCTCCGAACACTGCTTTATTTGTAGGAAGTGCCAATCAAGTGGTGGAGAAGATTCTAAGACAGCATGAATTATTTGGTCATACTCGTTTTATGGGACAAGTAGATATTGGCGGACAGCCGTTTGATATGGTCGCAAAGAATATTGAACGATTAGCGACTGAAGTCATGCCGAAATTAAAAAAACACATTTGAGTAACAAAGAACACTCTGGTCTTCTACTGCAAGCCAGAGTATTCTTTTATTCAATGATGTGGTGAATTCAGATTTAGCCCACAAACTGCACCGACAGCTATCCACATTATTAATACAGAATAGTCCTTTTCAGTTAAATAAGTATATTCTGGTAATGGAGTTTCATATAGACTCAACCCAACTGCAAAACCACCTAAGATAGATAGTGCACCAACAACATTTAAGGCAATAGCTATTTTGTTCAATCACAATTCCTCCTTACTGTTTTCTTTTATTTTAACAAAACATATTGTATAGAAGAAATATCCTATTAATTAGA
>CALJVA010000157.1 GCA_937975135.1 uncultured Thermoactinomycetaceae bacterium
TGAATGAAAAGAGGCGTGCCGCGCTATCCGGCCCGGGATAGCTGGTCGGCACGCCTCAAAATTTAAACCTTGATCAAGCAATAGAACAAAGATATAGAAGGACGTTACACGATTATCGACTACTAAGATATTGGAGAGCAGACATCATTGCACTAACACATTGTCCCAGAGCACTTGATCCCGATATAATCGCACTTATTTTGCTCAATCGTTCATTGAGCCGCTCCAGGATCCCACGCTCGATATTTCCCCTCATCGATTCTTTTTCCAATTGATGTAAGTCCTTTAAGATTTCTTCCCTAAATTCATTATTCAATTGATCAGATCGATTCAATTCTTGAGCCAGTTGTTCAATTCTTTGTTTCAATTCATGGGCAACTTCCTGACTCACAAATATGTCGCTATTCATCTTCTGATCTCTTCCTATTTGTTGCCCCCCATCAAAATTTCCACCTTTAAAGTCCCCTCCGATGAAATTGCCGGTAAAATTATCACCGACTACATTACCACTAATGTGAATATTTTTTTCGTTCACCTGTTTTTCCTCCTTTAAGTGGATGGTCTGTGACTGGTGAACTTCACTCTGGTTTATTCCAATAATCTGACCATGGTTTACCCCTATTTTAATAATTTGCTGAATCACAGTGGACTTCTCCTTACTGTTTCCGCGAGAACGTTCCACCAACCGAGCAAACAAGCTGCGCTCCTTGGGTACATTCATAATCTCGTTCTCTTTTTTATACAAATGATGTTTTAGCAGAAACGAAGGCGTCCCGGGGATTAAACCGAATTCATCCATATTACCAAACACGAGAAAGCTATCTTTTGCCCTCGAAACCGCCACATTGAGAATGTTTTTATTTTGGTCATAGAACGGTTTTTTACCTCCTATTGGGCCGACCACAGGAGAGAAAATAACAATATCTTTCTCATCTCCTTGTAATGCATGGACAGTTCCTACTGTGACACGACGTACGCCGAGCTCTTTTAGAAACTCTTCAATTAAAGCTTTTTGATACCTAAAAGGTGTGATAATCCCCAGCACTTCTTCCAATTTCTTATTGGAAATCTGTTCAATCTTTTTAGCATTCTCCTTAACCCACCTGGCGATCACCTCAGCCTCATCGGGATTAAACTTGCTCCCTTTTCCCATCACTTCCCCTTCAATATGGGCATAACCAAGGTGAGGAAGAAACTCATATTTCTTTTCGGACGGGCGTTTAGGCTTTAATTTACCTTTGTATGCAAGTTCATTACAATATTGAATGATCTCGGGAACGCAACGGTAGTGTTCCGACAAGAACATACCACCAAGACCTTCGACTTTCCAATACTTGCTCCTCCGTTGGGCAATCTTCATCACACTGCCAGACTTTGAAGTAACTCCTTTTTCCTCCAAATCATCAAATTCATTTTCAGAACGAACCACTTTACAGCGTTGCAAATTTCCCCGATCAACGGATTGTGTAAGATTGGAGATGGGTTCGATTTGCATAGTATCTCCGACCACAAGAGCCTTCTTAGCAAGAGCAAATGTAGGAGCAGCCAATTCGGGAAGAACCTGTCCGGCTTCATCAATGATCAGAAGATCAATGAAATTCAATAGAAAAACCGATTTTGGTTTGGACTCTTTGGATCCTTCCTTTTCCACATTTGGATCATAACCACAAAACCATTCGGGCGTCTTATAAAACGTGGCGACAACACAAGGTGTAAGCTTAGCATAACGACGCCACTTCTTCATTGTATTCTTGCTGGACTTCGACTCTTTATGCCCAGTTTTCAAACGTTCTTCCATTTCCAACAACCATTTCCCTTCCCAATAATGGGTAGCAAGTAGGAAAGATATATAACGAAGTCCCGTATCTAAACTGTTGACAATCGGTTCAGGGTCAAACGGAAGCAGCTGACAAGGAGATTGTTCCGAAGGAATTTGATTGTCCAACGGTATCCCTTGTTCTTGGCACCAGTCGAGTAATCGTTCTTGAGTTTTTATGACTTCCTCCTCTAAAACCTTTAGCTGATATAGTTCTTTCTCTGCGGATTCCTTATCACTTTCAGCCTGTTTCAATCCCTGGATTATATATGTGTCAATTTCATTTGTTGTGTAAGATTGGACATGAATGTGATCTTTATGACGAAAGACAAAATTTTCGTTCCGACGTTTCCTTCGTTTTTGTATTGCCGGTAAGAAACTAAACCATGCCCACCAAACCGGCTCCTCGTTTTGATAATTATTCCATTCTTCCTTGAGTTTCCGAAACCTATCTGTTTCATCCTCTGCTGTTTTAATGGATTCCACTAACTCATTTTGCCGTTTGCGAACACCGTCAATTGAACCGCCAAACTCCTGTTTTAACTCTTTCTGATATGCTCGATGTTTGACCATTAATCGGATTCCTTCTTGAATTTGTTCTCGAACCTGGTTTAGATCTTTCCGCAACACTTCAACAGCCTTTTGAAGACTGACAATTCGAGTTCCCGTGTAAAATGAACATTTATTTAAGAAAACTTCCTTTAAATTTGGATATTGATTATCATCCTCCATCTGTTCAATAAAATTTTCGCCACCGCTAACAATAATCTGGTAATTATGTTCTTGTTTCATCAGTTTTTCAGCTTCTGTTTTGGAGGGAAGATATAACCCATAGCTTTTTACCCCCGGAATCCATCGTCCTTCTAAGAACTTCACTTTGTTTTTCCATGTTGGGCTAAGGTTATAAACTTTACTTTCTGCCCTGGCAAAACTATCAAGAATGTTCGTGATTGCTTTATTGTTATTGGAAGAAGCTACAATAACAGGTGGATCGTCATCCCCGTTTGCTGCACTTTCTACCCAAAGGGAGGCAACTACATTTTGCAAAAGGGTGGTTTTGCCTGTCCCCGGCGGACCATTTACCGCCAGCATCTCACCATCCTTTAGTGTAAGAAAATGGTGAAGAGCCTCCCTTTGGCCTTTGGTTAGGGGGTAAGAAGCATTCATTTGACCGAGATGTCTTTCAGAAAGCGAATAAGAATCGGTTACATCCTCCTTTTTTACCTCGTCTAAAGTAAGATAGTTTCTCAAAAGTGGTGGAAGATTCTTTGTAGATAACAAATGCTCGTATAATTCAATCACTTTTTTGTGTGTCCGTTCTTCTCTCATGGGAACGACCAATACAGTATCGATGAGGCGATAACCGTCTACGCTAAGAGAACGATAATGACTGCCGGTTACTGCCTTAAAGAGGTCTTGCGCATACCTCAAAGCTTCTCTCCAGTTTTTCTCATTATAGTACGGCCTTTTTAACATGAAATCGTCCATGTCTTCTAACTGGCCCAACACGGGATAAGTTTTATTGGATGATTCAGGTTGGGGTTTATTGGACTCCAAGTAATCGCGAGGAATGTAGGGAGAGCGGTGTGCAATAGGCAAAATCACTTTATCCTGTATCTGAGATGGAATAAACAAAGGCATTAATTTCTGATCTGAAGAGTTTTTCAACACACAGGGGCATATATGGTATTCGATGTTGGTATCTTGAAAATCCGGCATATCTTTCAATTTCGAGATAGCCTCAATAGTTTCCTCAGACAACTCACCCCTTTCAAATTCCTCCATTGATATTGAAATCTCGTAACCTGACTTTGGAAGTTTGAGGTCTTCGTCTCTAAAATTATGCATAAAATATTTTAATAGTTTTTTGTGTGAATCCAACAGATTCCCCTCCTTATACCCTAGTATTTTTTATTTTACCATACAGTGATATCTATAAGATGAACCTCAAGATTTGTAATGCTACCAATCCTAAAAAGGAAGTTTTGAGAAAACATAAATAGCTGATAAAGTATTTTGGATTTCAAAGTTCCAACTTGTACGCATGGGTGCGGTAAATTGAGAAAGAATACGTATATCCCCGTAACTATACAGTAAAGGTCTTTTACGGGGGCTTTCAAAGAAGAAGTGGGTACGTTCACAAATCACGGGATAACCGAATCATGTCCCTGCATTGAATGCCGTTTTCGAAAATCGCTTCGGAATAATGCCTTGTGAAGAAGTCAAAATCAATACCAATCATCCGAAAACCGCATTTCTGATAAAACGCCAGTTGCCCGATACTTGAATTTGACTTCGCCGTCTGGATGGCGTGTTTCAACAGCTTTTTCCCGATGCCCTTTCCTTGATGCGACGGCATCACTGCGATATTCACCAATTCCACCGTTTGGGGTCTTGTCGGAAGCAGGACGTAAACGCCGATGATTTGACCGTTCCTTTCCGCCACAAAGCAAGTTCCCCTACGGATATATTCCTGAACCAGTTCTCGTGACGGATCCGCCAATAACAATAATTCCAT
>CALJVA010000158.1 GCA_937975135.1 uncultured Thermoactinomycetaceae bacterium
CATATTGACAAATGAGTGCTTTTGTTCTTTATTCAAACGCCCATTTTTCTTCAAGTATTAAGTCGTGGGGGAAGGGATCGAGGCCAAGAGAACCAAACGGGGAGGATATAGCTGGAGCAGACGAGAAGTCTAGGTGATGTTAAAGACACTGATTTGGTTTAAGGAAAGGTGGGACAAGGGACTTACAACACAAGGACTTGTCCACAAAATGGGTTTTCACTGGTTTGTAACCTCCTTACAAAGTTGGAAACAGAGGAGAGTTTGTTGAGAGATACACTGTAATGTTGGGACTACTTTAATACTGCACCCAAGTTGTTTGAGGAAAAGATCAATACAATTTGTAAAGGTAGTTCAAAATAGGCCCAGGGGTACCAAACCTAGCTTGGTACATATCTACAAGCTGAGTGTCAAGACCTGCTCGGCTCTTTTCTTGTCTATGAAGCTAATAATAAGAGTATTTTTTTGTCTTTGTAGATATAGTCGGTCTGAAACTGAGTTGATATACTCATAGTTACTTAGAGGTATTTTTTCATCTGGAGGTTATGCCAGTGCAGATTCAGAAACATGAAATGAGTGTCACAGCTCAAATTAAAGAATTTGCCAAATATGGAAGAGAGGAAAATGGCGGAATCACGAGATTAGCCTTTAGCCGGGAAGAATGGGCAGCTAGAGAGCATTTTATGGAACTCTGTCGGAATGAACATTTAGATGTGCGCATTGATGCAGCTGGCAATATTATTGCTCGTCGAGAAGGGGAGCAGCCTGATGCACCGGCTGTAGCTTGTGGTTCTCACCTGGATTCGGTCATTGAAGGTGGCATTTATGACGGGACTCTGGGAGTTTTGGCAGGGTTGGAGGTGGTACGTAGATTAAATGCGGAATCTATTAGAACCAAACATCCGATAGAAATCATATGCTTTGCCGCAGAAGAATCAAGCCGCTTTGGTATATCCACTATTGGAAGCAAAGCTATGGCCGGCTATTTGGATGTTGAGATGCTCAAATTATTAAAAGATAAGGATGGCCATTCGTTTGGGGACGTAGTTGCCCAGTATGGTTTGAATATTAATAACTTTGGAAACGCAAAAAGAAGTCGGGAAGAGCTCAAAGCTTTTCTAGAATTGCATGTTGAACAGGGGCCTGTGTTAGAGAAACATTCCAAAAAAATAGGAATCGTTAAGGCTGTGGCTGCCCCGACCAGAATTCGGACAGAGGTATTTGGGCAAGCAGGTCATTCTGGTACAACCACTTTGTCACTCCGTCGGGATGCACTATTGGCTGCTGCTGAAATTGTCTTGGAAGTAGAGCGGATCGCCCGACAGGAATCGAGGAACAATGTGGTGGGCACAGTGGGAGTACTGAACATCTCTCCAGGTGTCGTCAATGTCATCCCGGGTTATGCAGAGTTGATAGTGGAATTTAGAAGCGTATATACAGAAACCAAAAAGCGGGTTTTGAAACAATTTGAAACCTCCTTGGCTCGGATCGCCAAGCAGCGTAAAGTTGATATTCAAACCAGCGTCTTGAGTGATGAACAGCCTGTTTTATTAGACCAAAATATTATCAGGACAATTGAACAAGTTTGCCGGGAACACGATTATTCATTTCTGCATATGGTCAGCGGTGCCGGACATGATGCCATGAATATAGCCGCTATCTGTCCGACAGGGTTAATTTTTGTCCCTTCTTATAAAGGCATCAGTCATCATCCGGCTGAATTTACAGCTGATCACGACATAGAAATTGGCGTGGAAGTTCTTTATCATACTATATTTCATTTAGCAAAGGGAGAAAAACGGATATGAGCATTTTGATTAAGCATGGCACGGTGATTAATCCCAAGCAGAAAGTGAATAGAAAAGCAGATGTGTTGATTGTCGGTAACAAAATTAAATTAATTCAAAAGGACATTAATCAGAGAGAGGCCGAGACGATTGCCCGAACTCAGGTTAAAGTACTGGATGCCAGCGGATGTTTCGTCACTCCTGGTCTGATTGATATTCACGTTCATTTACGTGATCCAGGCTTCCCCCAAAAGGAAACGATCATCACGGGGACGCAAGCGGCTGCCGCCGGTGGTTTTACTGCTGTGGTTGCTATGCCCAATACGCAACCTGTAATTGATTCAGTAACAACATTGGAGTACGTCAAAACAAAGGCTGACAAAGAAGGTTGGTGCCGGGTTTATACCTCAGCTGCGATTACGGAAGGATTGCAAGGAAAGAAAATAACCGATTTTGAAGCATTACATAAGGCGGGAGCGGTCACTTTTACCGATGACGGCAAGACGGTCATGGATCCTAAGATATTATACAGGGCTTTTTGCAAAGCGGCCGAACTGGGAGTCCCGATTAGTTCCCATTGCGAAGATCACTATTTGATTACCGAAGGTGCCATTAATAGAGGTTGGGTGAGTAAAATACTAGGGGATCCAGGTATACCCTCCCTGGGTGAGGATCTGATTATTGCCCGCGACCTTTTGTTTGCTGAAGAGACCGGTGCTGCCCTGCATATCCAGCACGTCACCACTAAAAGGGGGGTTCAGCTTATTAGGGAAGCCAAGCACAGAGGTGTAAACGTGACTTGTGAAGCAACACCACATCATTTCACGCTAACGGATGAGATTATTTTGGAAAAAGGAGCCCTGGGCAAGGTGAATCCTCCGCTACGCACAAAAGAAGATGTACAGGCGATCATTGAAGGATTGCAAGATGGCACCATTGATGCTATTGCCACCGATCACGCTCCCCATACACTTGAGGAAAAAAATAAAGGCTTACATGAGGCGCCGTTTGGTTTGATTGGTTTGGAGACTAGTGTCGGGCTGACTTTTACACGGCTTGTCCATACGGGTCAACTAAGTGTAGATGAAGTGGTAGCCAAAATGACTTATATCCCAGCAAAAATTATGAATTTGCCTCACGGCGAAATAGAAGTAGGAGAAATTGCTGATGTTACAGTCATTGACCCCGAATTTGAATGGATGGTCAATGTTCAAGAAATGTATTCTCGTTCGCACAATACACCGTTTGATGGATTTCCCCTTAAAGGCAAAGCGATAGCCACCATCTGCAACGGAAGATTAGTGATGACGAAAGGGCGTGTTCATCATGAAAGTGTATAAGGCTAGAGTCAAATCAAATAAGTGGGTCAGCTCCAGATACAAACATTTAATTCTCCATTTGCCCGATGTTTTGGATCAATGCAAACCAGGACAATTTTTTCATCTCAGATGTTCCAAATCATTTAACCCACTTTTAAGAAGACCGATGAGCATTTATCAAATTCGGCCGGAAAAAGGAGAACTTCACTTTTTGTATCTGGTAAAAGGAGCTGGTACCAAACTTATCGCCCAATTGCAAGAGGGAGATGTGTTTGATCTGTTTGGGCCTTTGAGCAAAGGATTTGAACTAGAGCCGTCATGGCGCAATATTTTAATACTTGCCAGGGGTGTGGGACTGGCTACCTTAGGTCCCTTGGCGGAGATGGCCTCTCAACAAAACATAAAGACACATGCAGTATTAAGCGCACGTACACGTAAAGATCTTCTTTCCCAAGAATATATGCGTTCCTGTGGTGCTGAAGTTTACACAGTTACAGATGAGGAAGGCACCAGCGATGTGGACAAGGTAAGAGCATTGATCGTCAGGTTAATTGACATCCATAAAATTGAAGCGGTATTTACTTGCGGTTCAAAACGGCTAACGATGATGTTGAAACAAGTGTCTCTCGACAAAGGGATTGTAGGGCAAGTAGCTTTAGAAGAATATATGGGTTGTGGCATAGGAATGTGCTTCTGTTGTGTCAAGCCTTTTTATCGGGACGACAAAATCCAAAATTTAAGAGTATGCTGTGATGGACCTGTATTTCCTTTGGAGGAGGTGATTCTTGATGCTTAATAACAGACTGAAGGTTAATATTGGCGGTGTAGAAATGAAAAATCCGATTATGCCTGCATCTGGAACTTTTTCTGAGGAGTATGCACAGGTTATTGATTTTAACAGTTTGGGAGCTTTAGTGACTAAAAGTGTGACACCAGAGCCGCGCATGGGGAACTTTGGTCCGCGGGTGGCTGAGACACCTTGTGGCATGATTAATGCGGTTGGTATACAAAGTAAAGGGGTTGAAGCGTTTATTTGCCAGTCGATCCCATTTTATAAACAATTCTCTTCACCTTTAATTGTAAGTATCTCTGCCAATACTGCCGATCGGTTTGCCGAGTTGGCTTCACGCTTAACACTAGACGGAGTGGCTGGGTTGGAAGTTAACATTTCCTGTCCTAATTTGGAAGATAATGGTAGATCATTTGCTATGGATGCTCAACAAACCTATCAAGTCATCAAAAGGATACGCAAGGCAACTCATTTGCCTCTTTGGGCTAAACTGACACCCAACGCTTCCAACATTGTAGAGATTGCCGTCGCTGCTGAACAGGCGGGAGCGGATGCCCTCGTGGTGGCTAACACAATTTTGGCTATGGCCATAGATGTGAAGAACCGCAAGCCTAAAGTTGGAAATATCATGGGGGGTCTCTCGGGACCAGCTGTAAAACCGATTATTGTGCGCATGGTGTATCAGGTGGCAAAACAAGTGAACATTCCAGTCATTGGCTGCGGAGGGATAACATCCGTGGAAGATGTACTGGAATATATGATTGCTGGAGCATCGGCGGTACAAGTGGGTACTTATAGTTTTGTCAATCCTTATGGTATGTGTGAAATTATAGAAGGATTGCAAAATTATTTGTACAAACATAATTTATCCTCGGTCAACGAGTTGGTAGGAAGTATCATATTAAACGAAAAGCAGGATTTGCAAAAGGCGAAATATTGAACTGAATTATAAGGAGAAATTACTATGGTTTCCATAAAGCAACACGAAAGAACCTACCGTATTGAAAGGGATTTTTTGGGTTCAAAAAAAATTCCTGCTGAGGCGTATTATGGTATTCAAACCTTACGTGCTGTTGAAAATTTTCCTATTACTGGATATCGGCTGCATAAAGAGTTGATCAAAGCCTTTGCTATGGTAAAAAAAGCGGCTGCATTGGCCAATATTGAAGTTAAGCGACTAGATTTGCGACGGGGGAGAGTTATTGTTCAAGCATCCGATGAGATCATAGCTGGTAAATGGCATGATCAAATCATTGTTGACCCCATTCAGGGTGGAGCAGGAACTTCGATCAATATGAACTTTAATGAAGTCATTGCCAATCGTGCATTAGAGCTTTTAGGCAAACAAAAAGGAGATTACCAGCATTTAAGTCCAAACAGCCATGTCAACATGTCCCAGTCGACGAATGATGTTTTTCCGACAGCTGTCCATATTGCTACGTTAGTCTTGTTGGACCGTTTGTTGAAAACTATGGAACATATGTGTGGCGTGATGGAAAGGAAAGCAGTAGAATTTGACAAAGTGATTAAATTGGGACGAACCCATCTCCAGGATGCAGTACCGATTCGGTTGGGACAAGAATTTAATGCCTATAGCCGGGTGTTGAAGCGGGACATCATACGCATAAAACAATCGAGCCAGCGTTTATATGAAGTCAATATGGGTGCCACTGCGATAGGAACAGGACTCAATGCTGAGTCCCGATATATCAACATTGTTATAGACCACTTGGTTAGCATAAGCGGCTTGCCGCTAAAACAGGCTCAAGATCTTGTTGATGCTACTCAAAATTTGGATTCATTGACTGAAGTTTCCGCTGCATTAAAAGTGTGTATGATCAATATGTCTAAAATTGCCAACGATTTAAGGTTGATGGCTTCCGGACCTCAAGCAGGCTTAAACGAAATTAGGCTTCCTGCCCGCCAGCCTGGCTCTTCTATCATGCCCGGTAAAGTCAACCCAGTGATGGCGGAGCTGATCAATCAAACAGCTTTTCAGGTTATCGGAAACGATCACACGATTTGCCTGGCTGCTGAAGCCGGTCAACTTGAGTTGAATGTGATGCAACCGGTTCTGGTTTTTAACCTGCTTCAATCGATTAGTATCATGAATAACGCCTTTAAAGTTTTCACAGATTATTGTTTGTCTGGTATTCAAGCCAACGAAACAAGAATGAAGGAGTATGTTGATCGAAGCGTCGGACTGATCACTGCTCTTAATCCTCATATCGGCTATGAGACGGCCGCACGCCTTGCTAAAGAAGCTGTGCAGAAGGGTGTAGCTGTTCGTGACTTATGTCTAAGATATAAAATTCTAAGCGAAGAGGAGCTCAATGTTATCCTAGATCCTTATGAAATGACTCATCCAGGTATAGTCGGTAAAGAACTATTCGAAAAAGATTAGATTTAGTGGTGAGGTGATGACTGGATATTGTATATTAAACCAAATTTTTCACTAATAATTTGTCTAGTTAGACATATAAAAAATTACAATTATATGCTATAATCAGATGCGTTAAAAACCAAAAATGTAAATTTTTTAGGGGGGGTTCAACTGGATGTCAAAACCGCTTTGACCATAGGGGGATTGTCCAAGTGTGAACTGGTGGCAGGAGAAAAAGGATTATCCCGCATAATTGAGTATGTCACGGTTATGGAGGTACCAGATGTCATTAAGTGGTTAAAGGGCAACGATCTGCTCTTAACCAGTCTTTATCCCATTAAGGACGACCCCCAAGCGATTGCTAACCTTGTTCGTAATTTGCATCAGATTGGCAGCTCCGCCCTAGCGATTAAAACACATCAATTTTTCGATGAAATCCCATCTGTCATTTTAGAAGAGGGAGACCGCTATCATTTTCCGATTATCCGCATTAGTCCTGATATTTCCTATATTGATATCATGACACCCCTAGTGGAAAGGATCCTTGAGGAAAAGGGATTGTCTTATCAGGAGACTGACGAGTTATTGAACGTGATAACAGAACTAGCACTGGAAGGGCGGGGGATAAACGAAATTACACAAGCATTATCTAATTTTTTTAAAAATCCTGTTACGGTGGAATCAGAACTACCGTTAAGTGATTTACCGAAACAGCAACATCGTATCGAGCCTTTGAATGCGCTACAGCTACAAGAATTACGCAAATCAAATCGACCAATTCGTATGAAGCGTCGGCTAGATGAACGTTTGATATCTTGTATTGTCTCACCTATCATGATTCATAAATCGCTTTATGGTGTCGTGACATGTTGGGAGCTTAAAGAACGTTTCAATCAAAAGCATTTTCGAATTTTAGAACGTTCTATTCCTTTGTTTGCTCTTGAATTTTTAAAAGTTAAGACAAAGATGGAAGTGGAACAAAACTATAGAAATGAATTTATTTCTAGATTATTACTCGGCAAGTATAACAGTCGAGAAGAGATTACTGAAAAAAGCCGTTATCACGGATTGGATTTAAACCTGAATTATCAAGTCATGATTCTTGATATATCAAGTGTAGAAAAAATGGCAAGTTTCGACTGTGATGATTTAGAAATGCAAGAAATGAAGAACCAACTGATGTTTAAGATCAAGCAAGAAATTCATCACAAGGCTATTGTTACATCTTGGAATGATCAAATTGTCCTGCTTTATCCCTTTGAAGAAAATCAAACAATATCCGAGAGAGTCAAAAAAATTGGAACAGACTTACAAAATATGGTATATACTCTATTTCCGCAACTTATTGTAACAGTAGGAGCTGGAAGGTTTTACCAGGGGATAGAAGGTATACAACAAGCTTACCGTGAAGCTTTAGAAGCCATTCAAATCGGAAGCGAAGTATATGGGGCTGGTGCTGTTATACACTTTGATGACCTCGGCATATACAGGATTTTGTGCAAATTTCCTATGCGCGAGGAACTTGAAAGCATCTATCAGGAAACAATCATGAAGTTAGCTGAGTATGACAAAAGTAGAAATCAAGAGTTAATCAGCACGTTGAGCCAGTATTTCAAACATAACGCCAACCAACTGGAAACAGCTGAGGCGATGAATATTCATGTTAACACCTTAAAATATCGACTGCAAAAAATTGAACAGTTGACTGGTTATAAGCTTAATTCCACAGAAGGTAGATTTTATTTACAATTAGGACTGAAAATCAAAAAAATTTTAGATAGTAATAAAACCAAATAAATAAAGGAGCTGAACGTATGGGAAGAAATATTTTTACCAGCTTGATCGTCTTATTTTTGTTAGTAGTGATGGCCGCTTGTGGGCAAGGGGGGACAAATGCGGCTGCTGATAATAACCCATCACCGGAAAATGGACAAGCTAATGGCCAATATAATATTCGTTTAGCACACAATATGCCTGAAACAAGTGGCGTTCACCAGGGAGCATTGAGGTTTAAAGAAATCGTGGAAGAGGAATCTGAGGGAAGGCTTGTAGTTGAAATTTTCTCCTCCCAACAGCTGGGATCGATGCGTGAACAGATTGAAGGGGTACAATTGGGGAGTATCGAAATGTCGATTCAGCCGGTAGACACATTGTCTGCTTTTGTTGAAGATTTGCAAATTATTTCTTTTCCCTACCTGTGGCCAAGCGAGGAAGTTATGTGGACAGTACTGGACGGTGAAGTAGGACAAGATCTTTTATCAACTATGGAAGAATACGGTTTTAAGGGGTTAGGAGTTTGGGCCCAAGGATTTAAAGCGATGACAAGCATTAAAAAAATAGAAACACCTGAAGATTTGAAAGGACTAAAAATGCGTGTGATTCCATCAGAACTGTTGATCGCCCAGTATGAAGCATGGGGAGCCAATCCAACGCCAATTGACTTTGCTGAACTGTATAATTCTTTGCAACAAGGTGTTGTCGATGGCCAGGAAAATCCATTGGAAACCATTTATGTGAACAAATATTATGAGGTACAGGATTATTTGACATTGTCTGAGCATGGTTATCTCGCTTACGTATTTACAATCAACAGAAACTGGTTTGAAAATCTACCTGCTGATCTACAAAAAATCATTGTTGAAGCTGAATCTGAAGCAAGACAACTGCAGCGTGAACTGACCAAAAATAGTAATCTCGAAATTCTGGATGAATTAAAAGATACAGGTATAGAAGTGATCGAAATTGACGAGGAGCAAAAAGATTCTTTTCGCCAGAAAGTGTTGACTGTACACCAAGATTTTACGAGAACGGAACGGCAGCAGGAGTTGTTGAATCGAATTTATGATGCCATCCAACAAGCACAATAATGCCTATCAGGTCATTGATAAAGGGGAGTAAGGACCAGGTCCTGTACTCCTCTCTAGTCCGTAAGATAGGAGGATATGAACTATGAAATGGCTTGACAAAACGGAAGAAGCTTTAATTGCTGTAGCTATTATGGTTTCAACAGTGATCATATTTGCCAATGTAGTCATGAGAAATTTTGGGGCCGGTATATCCTGGTCAGAGGAATTGGTCCGCTACTTGTTTGTTCTGATTACATTTATTGGTGCTAGTGTGTGTGTTCGGAAAGGAGCTCATCTTTGTGTAGATGTCCTACCAAGCCTATTATCTGATAAATATCGCCATGTTTTAATGATCATTATCAATTTGGTTTCGCTCATTTTTGTCTGTGTGTTGACTTGGTTAAGTGCGGCTATGGTTCAATTTTCCTATACCACTGGACAATTATCTCCTGCCATTCGTTTGCCTATTTACGTTGTTTATGCTGTCATTTTCATCGGGGCTCTACTTATGGTTATTCGCTATATTCATGTTATTATTTTAGTTGTGAGAGGCCAAAAGACGGAAATGACCAAAAAACTGATTTCCTAAGGAGGAAATACATTCATGTTTCTTTTCCTTCTTTGTATGCTTACTCTGTTTCTTATCCTAGGTATCCCTATTTATGTATCACTAGGTTTATCCACATTTTTAACCCTGTTCTTTTTCTCGGACATCAATCTGACTATCTTGGTTCAACGCTTATTGGGAGGAATAGATAAATTTTCTTTGTTAGCAATGCCTTTTTTTATTTTAGCAGCCAATGCAATGGATGTAGGCGGGTTAAGCAAACGCCTGCTTCATCTTGCCCGCGCTCTGGTAGGTCACCTTACAGGTGGTGTGGGAATGACGACACAAGTGGCTTCGATGTTGTTCGGAGGGCTATCCGGTTCAGCACCCGCCACGGTTGTAGCCATTGGCAAGGTTATGTATCCTGAATTGATTCGTCAAGGCTATCCGAAGGCATTTTCCAGTTCTTTACTTGCATCTGCAGGTTCGGTTTCATTGCTAATCCCCCCCAGTCTTACCATGATAATCTACGCCACGGCAACTAATACGTCTGTGGGTCAGCTGTTTATGGCAGGGATTGGGGCTGGACTTATTTTTGGATTACTTGGATTAATTTATATTTATATATATGCTAGAAAGAGAAATCTGAGAAGCTCCAACAAGTTTTCTGGTACAGAATTGTGGGAAGCTTTTAAAGGTGCAGGCTGGTCATTACTTGTTCCTGTTATAATTCTAGGGGGAATTTATACAGGGAAATTTACTCCTACTGAAGCTGCAAGCGTTTCTGTTGTCTATGCTCTGTTTGTAGGGATGTTTATATATAAAGAAATTGATTTGCCAAAACTCTATACCTTATGCGTTAATTCTGCGATCACCACGGCACAAGTATTGATACTTGTTGCAGCAGCCTCTGTATTTGGATGGGGGCTAACGATTTCTGGAGTACCACAAATGTTGGCTAGCTTTATTTCTGAACATTTTAACAATGTTTGGCTGTTTCTCCTATTTTTGAATCTTATGTTGTTAGTAATTGGCATGTTCATGGATGGCACGACGGCTATCGTCATTGTAGCCCCCTTGATTTATCCGGCAGCCGTATCTTTTGGTATCGATCCAGTCCATCTCGGTATCATTATGGTGGCCAATTTAGCCATCGGCATGTACACTCCACCTTTTGGTCTAAACATTTTTGTCACTAATAGCATTACAGGTTTACAAATGCATGATATGATCCAAGGTCTGTTAAAATTTATCCTTGTTTCAATTATTGCTTTGCTTCTCATTTCTTACGTGCCAGAAATTTCAATGTTTATTCCAAACCTTGTATATAAATAACTTAGGACAGTGGTGAAACACAGTCAGTAAAAAAGAGTCGGAGACAATTTCCCTGGGAGTTAATTGGTTTCGCAATGACCGCCATGTCTCGAAAAATAGTATGGAGGAAGATGGAGCTATCTCCATAAAAACAAAAAAACTGAATGGAAGCAAATGCGGTTTGTTTAAAAGGTCAAGTATACTCAAAAAGGGGTACTTGGCCTTTTTGTGTTTATGAAAGGGGTGATGGATGTTGTTCATGTTATATTTAAGTAAAAAAAACGCTTCAGAAGGGAGGGATAAAAAGGGATGATAGAACGAAAAACAGGCTATCCTTGATCTTTTGCGAAAAAACAATTTCCAGCCAGGAGGTTGAATTGAAGCTGCAGAAAATCAATAATGAAAAGGAAGAATTGATCAAAAAACTCCAAATACTGGAGCGAGACTTAACAAGTATTTACTTAATCAACATGAGCTGATTGAAGTAGACGATCTGGTCGAAGCCGTAAACGATCGCATGGGGAAAATGGATCTGGTTTAGCCCTCATCCTATTTAATATCTTAAAATTTATAAAGAGGTGAATAAAATGAATATCTTGATGAAAAGACTTTTGTTATTGAGTGTTTTTACATTCCTGGCCGGATGTGCTTCAAGCGGCTATAACTTAGAAGAAGCCATTTCAAAATGGATAACTTATCCCATCAGCGATAGTGCACATAGAGGAATTGCAGGAAGGAGCTGTTGTTTTCTATCTTTCTCCTAAAGATGATTATGATTTGCCAGCAGTGGCATTTTTTAGAAAAACAGAAAAAGGGAGATGGATAGGTGTTGGACTTTTAGACTTATTGGATTATCGAGGGGGAAAGTTATTTTTCGATTTGATTACGGCCGATCTTAATCCAGAAGAAACACACGATGAAAGGGTTCAAGTGATTTATGGACAGATAAACGATCCTGATATAACAGAAGTAAAAGTAAGGAGTGCCGATAACAAATTTGTAAATGTGGAGATTATTGAAATCCCTAAAGGGCGGTTTTATTTTATAGTTGGAAAATATAATTTGCTTCAGGCCATCGATATGAACGGTACTGTAGTAGAAGAATATCCAATTTTTTCTGGTGATCATTTTTATTATTAAGGTGAATAATAGATGTTTAAAAAGCGTGTATTATTGATAAGTAGATTTAAACGCTTAGCAGAGGTTATTTTTTGTCCCGAATAGATTTTATGCCGGAAAAAAATGCTTCCGAGGCGATGTGGTTGAAAGAGCGATTGTAGCCACTTTGGGGGCGTGGTGATGGCTGTAATTATGTGGCTTCCATCATTCCAAGAGGCTATCAATCCTATGCCAAAATCTTCCATCCGGCATACCTGGGGAATGAAAACCGGGAAATTACATGGAGAGAGTTAGCCCAATATTTCAATCGTCAACCTCATTCCCCGATGCAGTGGCATAAAATCGTGGGAGATGATTTACGGTACTTTCAAATGAAAATAATAGAGTCGGCAGTGGGGCATCTTCCTCGAAAAAAGGCTGAAGCGCTGATTGAGGTTTTAAGTAAATATACCAAAACGCCTGATGATTGCCTGTTTGGTATATGGACTGGGTGGGGCGGAATAGACGCAGAAAAACGTTGGCCTGAAGCAGCAGCGTTTCAAATTCCGGAGCGGGAGTATATTCTTCTTAGAGGACCGATACAGGCTGCTGCGAGCACTGTATTGCCCGATTATGAGCAAAGTGCGTCTTTGTGGTGGCCAAGGGATCGTGCCTGGTGTGTGGCCACCGAAATTGACATGATGTGGACCTTTGTGGGAAGTTCAACTCACTGTATAGAAGAACTTTTAGAAGTTGGATGCCTAGAGGTATATCATACCAACAGTGATGATAGAGTAGACATAAATGCGGACATGATAAACACGTAGTTGTTTTGTGCAAGTTTATTCGCTGAAATGCACGATCCCATAATCTGAAATCATCTAGCGGATGCTCAAACCCAATCTATAAAAAGAAGGGGGAAACCGGTCATACGATGCAGAGGAATTACTTTGACACGGGTTCTATATTGAGTTGGAAAAATTACCCCGAAAAACATTATCGATCGTGCCATACGTGCAAGCGGTGGTGGCGGCAAGGGGACCCTTTCTTTAAACCTACAATTCAGTAGCGATCTGATCATTCTTGTGTAATTTAGCAGGGGCCGTTTCT
>CALJVA010000159.1 GCA_937975135.1 uncultured Thermoactinomycetaceae bacterium
TTCGCTCCTTTTTAAATAATGCTTGACAGCGCAGTGGCTTTTACACTACTATAATAACCAGCCTATCAGGTATCGATATTGTTGATTTGGATTAAGGTCTTTAAGCGATCTCTTAGATCCAATCAAAATCGATAGTCCTGATGGGCTTTGTTTGCAAAGTCTCCGGATATTACTTATTTCTTTGGAATTAGTTAAAGTATGTACTCTTTCAGTACAAGGAAGGAGCTCCGCTCTAGTAGTGTAGATGGAGTTTAAGGAAAAGGGAGATTCTTAGTCCATCAGGCACTGTTGGGGGATGAGGATAGGGACGTATCTTATGTTTCCATTTGGAAGCATGGATACGTCCTTTGGTTGTCTTAAAGGATCAATCCTTCAACATAAAGTATTAAGACAACTTTACATGAAGTGTAATCACCAACAGCGTACCCAGCGTTAGGCCGAGGAGAAAGACAAGCTTGGGGAAGATGAAATAACGGATTTTTTGTTTCATGATCTGTTTTTCCATGCCATCTGCTTTTGCTTCGATTTGCTCCAATGTCCATTTGGATACAATATCATAGATTCCTCGCTGTTCTTGGTGATTGTTCAATTTTAGGTTTTTGAGCAATGCAGAAAACTCATGATAAGCCTTTAGTTTGGCTTGTGGGGACAAGTCTTGCTTATCCAGGAAGTCAGAAAAAGCTTCTGTTGTTAAGTATTGATCCCAAAAAATGGACTCTTTTTTCTCCTCATGGTCCATATCTTTTCCCCCTTATTACTTCAAAAAAAGAGTAAAAATCGTATAACCCAGAAACCATCCAAAGATACCCCCGCGGATTAACTGATTAAGTATGTACAATTTATAGGTTTTTGGACTTTTGTATAGATAGTTGCTTTCCCTTTGAGTGAGATGAAGTAACGTTTTTAGATTTTGGATCAATAGGTCAGAGTATTTTTCATAGACGTTGCTGCGAAGAAGGAAGAGTGTTTTCTTTAACTCTTTCTTCTGTTCTTCTTGGATCCATTCATTTTGCATCAGTGCCTCAATTTCTGTATAAAGAGCATTCGCCATACGGTTTTCTGTTTTTACTCTTCGTGAGCCTGTTTCAAGTAGGGTATCTATTTTGTCTCGAAGTCTAAAGGCCCACTTCAGGGCTTCAAATTGTTCCTCTGTTGTGAGAAAGGAAGTTTTAAAAATCTCTTCCATTTTATGTGGCTTTTTAATAAGAGCCATGGTTACTCGGTCAATCTCTTCTTGGATTAGCGCATCCTTCTCTTCTTTGGACATTTCTTTATACCTCTACTGAAATATTTGTTAAAAAGATTACTATACTATTTAAATTATATGTGATTGAAACGCTTAATTCCAGTGAAAATGGTCAAAAAAGAAAAACTTGTCTCTTCCTCTATGAGGGAAAAGACAAGTTATCTAGAAAAGCTACAGTCCCAAACTACTTATGATAAGCTCACCCTTCTAGCAGAACTTTAAAAAAGAATAGAAGCATGTCTGGAAGTGTTGCACCGAAACTTTTAAGAACTTTGCTTTACTTCTCCTTGTAGGCCTGCTTCCCTTTTCTTTAATTGTTCAAACATGGCGTGATAGAGGAGGGCGCTAATAAAGGGAAGACATCCAAGGACGACAAAGCCCCAGCCAAATCCGATCCAACCTGCTAAGGGGATGGCCAAGGGGGCGATGGTTCTTCCGATCGCAAAGCGAAGGCTCGCAGCGGCGAAGTATTGCCCTCGCATATGCTCAGGGGCAAGTCGTGCTACAAAGCCTTGCTGAATGCCAACTACCATCAATTCACCCATTGTAAATAGAAGGATCGCAAACATCATTACCCAGATCGAAACCGTTGCTCCGAAAAACATCATTCCCAGACCAAAGAGAAGTGAGGATATGATAAACACCTTTCGTTCACTATATTTTGCCATCCATTTGGTGACAAGCACTGTAAAGAATACTATAAGGATGCCGTTTTCAGCTAGTAACCAAGCAAATATTTTTTCTCCTTCCAGACGAATCGAAAAATCACCAAGAGCGAACAAGGTTTGGGTAGGGACGACTTCTGTACTATAGAGAGCGATGAGCAGATCCAGTTGGGTTAAGGTTTGTGCCACTAAGATTCCAGCGACGATGTATAAAAGAAATACTTTGTCTCGAGCGATAATGCGGTAATCACCTAGCTGCTTCAACACCGCCTGATACCACGTTGTTGGTTGTGTGGACTCTCTCTCATGTTTTTTCTGGGGCAAGGTTTCCCTCACATAACGGGCTAGCAGCAGGGTAACGATTAGACTGGCGAATGTGGCAAACAGAAGAAGCTCGAAGCGGTAATGAAAGAAGAAGAAAGATCCGATCAGTGGTCCCAAGACGACAGCAATGTTCATTGACGTATAAAAGACAGCAAATACTTCGTTTCGATACTTGATGGGTACTAAGTCAGCAATCATGGCATGGCTGGCAGGCATATAGAAGCTTAAACAGACTCCCAGCGCCGAAAAACAAATAAAAGAGAGAACAGGTGATTCCAGCCATGGTGAATTGGCAAAGGCAAAAAGTAGCAGGGTACAGCCTTCTCCGATGGAGGCGAAGAGCATCATCCGTCTCCGGCCAAAACGGTCAGCACAATACCCTCCGATCAGGTTGGTTCCAACACTGATTAATTGGGAAAGTACCAACAAGAGACCCGCTGTACCTTTTCCAAAGGAGGCTGAAAAATAAATGGCCATAAAGGGATAAAAAGCCCATGACAATACATTGATAAGAAATTCACCAAAGAGCCGGATTTTTAAATTTCGATCCCAATCTTTCAACTTCATTCCACATTCCACCTATGCGTTGTTTTCAAGAGATCTGTTTCGTTACCCGTTTCTTTTACTAGCCCTTTAGATTCTAAGCACAAAAAAGCCATAGGCAAGTACACCTTGTCTATGGCTCTACAGAGTGTATAGTGGATCTCAAATCCGTACCCGGTAGAAGGAACATGTGCGTTCCAAACTTGAGGGGTTGGTTTGTTGATCCCTAAGATCCGATAGACAGGATGATATTGCAATCATGATGTTTTCTATATATTGTATTGCACTTCCTGAACGCAATGTTCCTTCCACCTCCTTGAAATATCATACATCTATTTTAATGAAGAACAGTTCTTTTGACAAGATGAAGGATCTAGTTTCTGCATTAAATAGAAATAATTATAAATCTGGAATCCGCCAGTCGATCTCTGGTTTACCTGCCGCAGCTAAGGCTTTATTAATAGTCGAAAAAGGGCGACTTCCAAAAAAGCCCCGTCTTGCAGAAAGGGGAGAGGGATGAGCGGATTTGATCACGATATGGCGCTCCAGATCGATCAGTTTTTCCTTTTTTTGTGCATAAGCACCCCAGAGGACAAAGACCACTGGGCTACTCTTTTCATTTACCTTTGAGATAATGGCATTAGTAAACTTTTCCCATCCTTTATTTTTATGGGAGTTGGGCTGGTTTGCACGGACGGTTAATACGGCATTTAACATGAGCACCCCTTGCTTAGCCCAAGGAACAAGGTATCCGTTATTGGGGATGTCGTATCCCAGGTCTGCTTGTAGCTCCTTGTACATATTGCGGAGCGAGGGGGGGAGCTTCACTCCTGGACGTACAGAAAAGGAGAGTCCATGGGCTTGATTCTCATTATGGTAAGGATCTTGGCCCAGCAGTAACACATTCACTTGCTCATAGGGAGTCAATTGTAGCGCAGCAAAAACATCTTCTTCAGCCGGATAGATGGTGTACTGCTGCCGTTCTTGTTCTATAAAAGCTTCTAGCTCCTGAAAATAGGGCTTTTCCAATTCATCAGCAAGCAATGCATGCCAATCAGCAGGCAGATACTGTTTCATGATTTATCCCCCATCTTTATATAAATAAAGATAATCTTGCAATATTGACTATACTATTTTTATTTGAAAGAGGACAGACTAAATGAAGATGTTGGGATATAAATTTTTCGTGATATTGGATGAAGCATAAAGGAGCTGCTCAAAGATGCGACGATCCCGGAAAGAAAAACAAAGAACAGAGGAGACGAAGCAGACGGTAACGATTGACACTCCGGATCAAGCGCCTTGGGAGGAGATCGAGTACACAGAGGAACTAGGAATTGTCCCTCCCATGGAAGGATTGGTTATTAGGCGACCGCGATGATGGGGAGCAAATGTAGAAGGCAGTTTTAACCTACAAAGAAAAAAGGCATGTGGGAGTGCGGCCACAAGGCTGACACCCCATGCCTTTTTAACATGATTAATGATGACTACAACTTTGGTTAAGGAAGCCCCTTGCCTTCAAGAGTTCCTACGCTTATAGCTGGTACAGCTCACCATATTTTTTGCGGAGATACTGGATGTAAGGGTCGATATTGATGGGACCTCCTGTGACGCGTTCCATCAATTCTGAGGCTGTATATTTGCTCCCATGTTGATAAATGTTTTCCTTGAGCCACTGGTGAAGCGTGTGAAACTGTCCCTTCTGGATTTCTGATGGAATTTCGGGATGGGCTTTTAGTGCTGCATCAAAAAATTGTGCTCCCATAATGTTCCCCAAGGTGTAACCTTGGAACATGCCGCCAATGGTTCCAAAGAACCAGTGAATATCTTGTAGGACACCATCAGTGTCATTTGGGGGTGCAATGCCCAAATCTGTTTTATACCGTTCCCGCCATGCTTCTGGGAGATCCCGGACAGCAAGCTTCCCTTCCAACAATGCCATCTCCAGATCAAAGCGGATAATGACATGGAGATTGTAGGTTAGCTCATCAGCGGCGGTGCGGATGAGTGAAGGTTGCACTTTGTTGATGGCCTGATAAAAGGTATCCAGTGAAACAGAGCCTAATTGCTCTGGGAACACTTCTTGCAAGCGTGGATAAAAGTAGGTCCAGAAGTCTTTGCTTCGTCCCACTAGGTTTTCCCATAGCCGAGATTGACTCTCATGAACACCCGAGGAGGTGCCACGGGCCAAGGGAGTTCTTTCATAGGCAGGGTTAATTCCCATCTCATACATTCCATGTCCTGCTTCGTGCATGGTGCTAAACAATGCTTCACCTAAATTGTTTTCATTAAATCGTGTGGTAATCCGAACATCTCCTATGGAAAATTTAATCATAAAGGGATGGTAAGTCCGGTCTTGACGGCCCCGTTCAAAGTCAAACCCGAAGTGACGAATAACTTCTAGGCCGAAGGCTTCCTGTTTTTCTTCTGGGAAATGTTGATGTAGACAAGAATCATCAATTTGTGGTTGTTCTTTAACTTCCTGAAGCAATGCAACAAGCTCTTTTCGAAGTTGACTAAAAAGTGGTTTAATTTTAGCTGCAGTCATTCCATAGTCCCTTTCTGCAATTAAGGGATCAATGACATGTTCTGCTTCAGGAAACAATGAAGAGAGTTGCCTGCTTAACTCTAAGGTTTTTTCTAGGTTTTCCTGTACAGCGGAAAAATCATTGGCAGGTCGAGCTTTGGTCCAAGCTTCAAAGGAAACAGCGGCATGGCTAGACATTTCTGCCATTAAGGATGCTGGAATGTTTATGGCACGTTCGTACTGGCGGCGGGTAACACGGATCAGAGCTGCATCGTCATGATCATAGGGAAGGCTCTCCTCATAAGAGTGTAGATCTTCCAAGAGTTGACCAAGAGCTGGATCGGTCAGTTTTTCATGGGCAAGACGTCTCAGGGTTGCTCGCTGGCGGCTTCGAGCTGGAGCTCCTTTGGGAGGCATATAGGTGTAGAGATCCCAAGCCAAGACGTTGGCAGCAGATTGTAGATCATTAATTTCTCCTACACGTTCCTTTAGTTCTTTTAATTTTTCTTCCATGGTATCCTCCTTTAGTTTTAGAGAATCCCCTTTCAAAAAGAGCCGAAAGGGGATTCTCAAAGTTTTTATAGCTGATACAGTTCGCCGTATTTGGTGCGAAGGTATTGAATATAAGGTTCGATGGTCATAGGTCCACCGGTTACCCGCTGGATCAATTCTTCCGCTGTAAACTTGCTTCCGTGTTGGTAGATGTTTTCTTTTAGCCAATTGTGGAGGGTGTCAAATTGGCCATTGCGGATTTCTTCTGGAATGGATGGATGGGCTTTTCGAGCTGCCTCGAAAAATTGGGCACTCATAATATTTCCAAGGGTGTAGCCTTGGAAGGCACCTCCAATGACGCCGAAGAACCAGTGTACATCTTGGAGAACACCGTCTCGATCATCAGGAGGGGTGATACCTAGGTCCGCCTTGTACCGCTCCCGCCATGCTTCTGGCAGATCACGGATCGCCAGCTTACCTTCCAGAAGTTCCATTTCCAGATCAAAACGGATAATAACATGCAGGTTATAAGTAACTTCGTCGGCTTCTGTTCGGATTAAGGAGCGCTGCACTTTGTTGATGGCGCGATAAAAAGTATCGAGGGGGACAGAGCCTAGTTGCTCTGGGAATTCTTCTTGCAGCTGGGGATAGAAATAAGTCCAGAAGTCATAGCTGCGGCCAACGATGTTTTCCCAGAGGCGGGATTGACTTTCATGAACACCTGAGGAGGTGCCTCCCGCTAAGGGCGTTGCTTCAAAGCTACGCTTGATTCCCTGTTCATACATGGCATGACCCGCTTCATGCATGGTGGAGAACAGAGCTTCGCTGATGTCGTTTTCATTGAAGCGAGTTGTAATTCGCACATCACCTAGGGAGAATTTGGTCATAAAGGGATGGTGGGTGCGGTCTTGGCGTCCCCGCTCAAAGTCAAAGCCAAATTTGCGAATCACCTTGAGGCCAAAGGCTTCTTGTTTCGCCTCAGGATAATGCTGGCGAAGACAAGAATCATCAGCGGGGGCTTGATCTGAAATCGCTTGCACGATGGGTACCAGCTCTTCCCGCAGTTTGGCAAACAAGGGCTTGATGGTTTTGGCTGTCATCCCATAGTCAGCTTCGGCGATCAAGGGGTCAATTACATGCTCTGCTTCGGGAAAAAAGGAAGAGGCCTCTCGGCTTAGCTCCAAGGTTTTTTCCAAAATTCCTTCTACAGCTTTAAAGTCATTTGCTGGTCGAGCCTTGGTCCATACTTCATAGGAAGCTGCACCATGTTCCAAGAGTTTAGACATAAAAGAGGCGGGGATTCTAACGGCCTTTTCATATTCGCGACGAGTTACCCGAATCAGGCTAGCATCGTCGGAATCATAAGGAAGGCTCTCCTCGTAGGGCCGAAGATCTTCCAAAAGTTTTCCAATGGCCTCATCAGTAAACTTCTCATGAGCGAGGCGCCCCAGGGTGGCCATCTGTCGTCCTCGTGCTTCTGCACCTCCAGGAGGCATATAGGTGGATTGGTCCCAAGATAGCAGGGCAGAAGCAGAGTTCAAATCGTCAATCTCTCTTAGCCTTTCTTTGAGCTCTTTTAACTTCGCTTCCATAATATCCTCCTTGTATGTAATAAATTTTTCGATACTCTAAATAAGTGTACCATACTTAAATTCTGCTTTCATGAAAAATTTCCGACGAAAGAGTGTGCCATTATCCCACTATTTCTTGATCCATTTGTTTAGAAAGACGGCGATTTTACCATAGGCATCAATACGGTTTTCCAGTTTGACGATTCCATGCCCCTCATCATCGTACCGCAAATACTCAACCGGATGGTTTCGCTTTCGCAGAGCTTCAACAATTTGCTCCGCTTCACTGATTGGAACTCGGGGGTCATTTGCTCCATGGATCACCATCAGAGGAGCAGTAATCTTATCGATATGATGAATCGGTGAGATTTGGTCAAAAAATTCGCCATCTTCTTCGATGGTGCCATATTCGCTTTCCCGCAAATGGCGTCGGTAAGGGCTTGTATTTTCGATAAAAGTACGTAAGTTAGAGATTCCGACAATATCCACTCCCGCTGCCCAGAGATCTGGATAATGGGTCAGGGCAGCCAAAACCATAAATCCTCCATAACTTCCGCCCATTACCGCAATTGCATCTTCTTTGGCCTCTCCTTCTGTTACCAACCAGTCCACACACTTGGCTAGGTCGGCTACAGAGTCCATACGTTTGCGCACATCATCCAGATGAATCCAGGTGCGACCATAACCAGAACTGCCTCGCACATTGGGAACAAAGACTGCAAATCCTTGTTGGAGGAAAAATTGCATGATGCTGTTAAAGGATGCACGACTTTGGGATTCCGGTCCACCATGGACATAGACAACAACAGGATAGGGACCTTGAACATTTCGGGGCCGATAATAAAAAGCCGGAATGGATAAGCCGTCAAAGGATGGATAGTGAATCAGTTCCGGTTCGATGAAAGTTTCCTGGGGGACCCCAGAGATCGAAGCGTAAGTGACTCTTCGTAGTTCTTTTGTTTCCAGTTTCAGCTCCCATACTTCCGTTCCGTAAAGGGGTGCACTAATCGTAAGGGCCAGAGAAGTACCTGCTGGATTCCACAAAGCATCGGCAATAACACCCCTTGGCAAGGAGGGGAGCTCTTTGATCGCCTGAGGTTTTTCTTGACTCACATCCAGTATGTACAATTGGGAACGGCCATCTTCATTTTTTGTATAGGCAAGAAGGCGACCATCCCGGGAGAGGGTAATGGATTCTGCATCCCATTGGTCTTCGGTGAGCCAGGTCCAGCTTTTTGTGCTGAGATCCAAGTGAGCGACCCGTACAAATTCACTTCCCTGATCAGAAAGTAAATACAGTTCTTTCCCATCGGGTGAGAACCGAGGCGAGCGGAAGGAGGCTTCTCCTTCATGAGGAGTAAGTAGCTCAAGCTGTCCAGTCGCCACTTCCAGTAGAAAGAGATCGTTACTCATGTTGGTGTATTGACGGGATAAGAGGACATACTTGCCATCGGGACTAAAGCCAACGGCATAGTTGGTATAGTTACTGGTGTGGATGACCTGGTGGGAGTCATTTTCAACATCATAAAGATACAAGTCAAAGTGACGGGGATTGCGGCGATTACTGCTATAGGCGATTTTGCTTCCATCACGGGACCAGCCCCCAAAAAGATAAATATGATCGGGGTCCTGGGTAATCTCGCGCAAAACAAACCCGTCCCGGTCTAGGAGATAAAGCTGGGCGCGTTCATTTCCCCCAGAATCTGCACTGATACATAGCATCTCTTTGGTAGGAGAAGCTGCCACATGCATGACGCGGTCTGTGAAAAAAGTGAGTTGTCGGGGCCAGGGAGTCTGGTTGTCTAAACTCCATACTTGGGGGATTCCACTGATCGTGGACAAGAAGTAAAGGCTTTGATTGTCATGACTATAGGTAGGACCATAAGCTGAGCGAATCGCCATGTAACGCTCAATACCAATATTACGGGTTGGTTGGGTCATGATACGGCGCTCTCCCCATCATTGGGGATTGTACGCCTGTCACCTCTTTTCTTTACATAATTATGATTGAGATTATTTTACCATATTGTTGTTCTGAAGGTTGTGAATTAAGCGGGAATCGTAGGGTTGGTAGGAGTTGAGATAAATTGAAATAAGAATGGCTTGAGGACAATCACTTTTGGGTTTAGAGGAAGAAATTTTTATTCTGCATTGTCGTTTTATAGAAAACGCGATATCATAAGGGCTGGATAAGGGGAGGAAATATTACCAACAACAGGGGGATGTACACCAAGATGGCTTATACGATTCCTGAAACGATTCCTAAAAAGGCGACGACGGGAGAACGGATTTTATTTTATACTTTGCGAGATTATTTGCCAGAGGACTATATAGTGTATTATGAACCCAATGTGTATGGTCGTTGTCCTGATTTTGTGATTATTGGTCCCAATTTAGGACTGGTTGTCCTCGAAGTAAAAGATTATACGAAAAAATCACTTTATCAGCTCAATCCAGAACAGTGGACGATTCGTACCAAACAGGGTGAACTGGTGACAGCCCCTTGTCCACTAAAGCAAGCGCGGGAGTATGCGTTTCGCATTGCTAACTTGTTAAAGAAAGATCATAATCTTGTCCAGCTGGAAGGGAAATATAAAATGCAGTTGAAGTTCCCCTATGGGTATGGAACGGTTTTTACCCGGCTAACCCGAGAAGATCTGGTCAAAGAAGATTTGGTGACACTGTTGGATCCCAAATTGGTCTTAACCCGAGATGAAATTGATCCTGATAGTGAACGATTTTCGGAAATCTTACTCCGGAAAAAATTATCCGAAATGTTTGCGGTTTCTTTCCAAATGCAAGTGCCTTTATCAGAGGAGGAAATTAAGCGAATCCGGTATCACTTGTTCCCGGAAGTTCGGATCAGTGGGCGAGTAAAATCCGTAGCACCTTATCAAGAGCAGACTTTATTGAAGATGGATGATATTGAGACAATGGATCTGTACCAAGAGAATTTGGCTAAGCAATTGGGGGATAAGCACCGCCTGATTCGTGGTGTTGCCGGGAGTGGGAAAACTCTGATCCTAGCTGCTCGTGCGAATCTCCTAGCTAAAGAGCATCCAGATTGGAAGATCCTCGTTTTGTGTTACAACATCTCTCTTTCCCGTAGCATCCGTCAGTTGATTGAACAGAAATTTCAGCAGCCGGAGAATCTATTTGACTTTGCAGTGAATGAGCAGGGAGAGATGACCACGATTTCCCGTAGTAACCCGATTATTGTTTATAACTTTCATGAATGGCTACGTACAGATCTTAAAATCAATGAAAGCGAGATTCCGGAAGTACTGGAAAAACTAAAACAGGGGAGTATTACACTTCCGATTTATGATGCAATATTGATCGATGAAGGACAAGACTTTAAGCCAGAATGGTTGTCCTTGGTGAGTCGCTTATTAAACCCAGAGACCCTATCTTTACTCATCGTCGAGGATCGGGCACAAAACATATACTCCCGCCGGCGAAGCTTTTTGCAGGATACAGGGCTTAACTTCCGAGGTCGCTCGAAGATCTTAACGATTAATTATCGGAATACCGCACAGATTGTTAATTTTTCCTGGGAGTTTTATCAGGAGCATCTGGGGGACCAGCGTAAGGTTTCTTTAGAGGGCGGTGATGAGGTTGAAATCATTCCACCCCAAAGTACGCAACGCAAAGGACCTGAACCACAGATCCGTCGGTTTAACACACTAAAGGATGAAATGAGTTACGTTGCAAATCAGATAAAGAAGTTACAAGAGCAAGGAGAGGTAAATTACACCGATATTCTAATTCTATACCGTGTAAAGCAGTTTCAGGGGCAGTCTATTGTGATGTTATTGAAGCGGGAACTGGAGAAACGGAATATTCCCTATTACTGGATTACTGAAAATGAGGAATCAAAGCGAAAGTTTAACCCGCAAGTGCCTGCAGTAAAGATTAGCACAATTGATAGCAGTAAAGGTTTGGATTATCATACCGTTTTTGTAGTCAATATTGATAACCTTCCCTTACCAGTGAAGGAAAGCGACAGGGAGCAGGAAGTTGCTCGGCTATACATTGCAATGACCCGAGCAAAGCAGAATCTCTTTCTATCGTATTCTGGAGAGTCGGAATTTACCCGGTACTTTGAGAAGAAACAGCAAGAGCGCTTGGAGAAAATAGCATCACGGTAAAGCTTTTTTAGCAAGTTCTTATGCTTCGATAGTGGTTGCACTTCATATCCGACCCAAGGTAGGTAATTGTGTTACCCGCTCACCTTGGGTCTTTTGGATGCTCCTTTAAGTTTTCCTAGTTGAAGTATCAGAAGCTAAAGGGAGCTCGGTTTTTGTGCGTACCAGAGGGTCCAGGAATCCTTTTCTATGATCTCGGTTTCCACTTGTTCTTGTTGAAGCTTTTCTTTTATATAGGTTACAAGGTGGGCCAATTCAGAGTCATTTAATTCGTGTAGGATAGAGCGTCCCTTACGAGTTAGTAAATCCTGTTCAAGTTCCGTCCATGAGGTGTATACTCTTCTTCTCTCCCACAGTTTATGTACCTCAATGGAGCTAAAGCCCGTTGTTTCAAGTGCTTGGCATACTTTTTTTAAATCATGGCGGCGGTTTCGCTCGAGTTCTAGTAATCTCGGGTATACTTCGAAAAAGTAACCCCGAATGTGGGAAATGCTACCGGGATATTGGCAGTCTTCAGGAATACGATCCTGTACGAGTAGAACTCCTCCCGGACGGAGTATCCGATAAGCTTCAGCAAAACACGCTTCAAGGTCTTCCAGATGATGAATAAGGGCCCGCTCTAGTACTAGATCGACGCTTTCTGTAGGTAATTCCGTATGTAGTGCGTCTCCTTTGATGAAGCGGATCTGCTCCCATTGATTACAGTATTCCTGCGCTCCGGATAACATCGCTTCGGAAGAGTCCACCCCAATCACTTCCTGGGCTCCCAACTGGGCCAATGCAATACTATAGATTCCGCCACCACAGCCAATATCTACTGCGATTTTTCCGTCGAGATTTGTAAGAGAGCGAAGAAGAGTTGACCAAGCAGGATCCGCTTGGCGTTGTGTATAGGAATGACGGAGGCGATGATCGTGAAAATTAATGGTCATGAATGCATGTCACCTTTCCCTTTGTAAATCTAATCGAGAACAACCTCTTGATTATGAAGCTTCACGATATTGGATTTTTGTATTTGACACGGATAGACGAAGGTATAGATAAGCTATCACTGCGGCCAATGTTTCCAGACAGCCTCCAAGTAAAAATAAGACCCGGGGACCGAGAGAATCGGTCAGTACCCCAAAGACAAACTGAGCAATGGGAGTGGAACCCATAGCAATCATGTTTGCCACACTACCGGCGCGTCCCATATATTCTTTCGGGATTCCACTTTGTGTAAATGAAGGTAATAAGACGCCGATAATTCCGGTAAAAATACCTACAAGCAAAAATGATGCTGCAATCCACCAAAAGTCTGTGAGCCAGAAGATAGGGATTAGAAAAAATCCCTGAAAAAAGAAGCTGAGATATAGTGTAAAAAAAGAGAGGGTTTTAAGAGAGCGAACCAAGAAAAAGATCCCTGCTAAAAAAGCGCCTATAGAAAACGAAGCATTGATCAAACCATAACTTTCAGCCCCGAGACCCAATTCAACTACTAAAAAAGGGATCGTCATCATCGCACCATTGACACCCATATTGATAAAAAAGAGTGAGACAAGGAGGATAAATAACCACTTTTCACCTCTTATGAAGCGAAGTCCCTCTTTAAACTGTGAAATAAAAGAGGCTGTTTCTTCTTTTGTCTCTTTAGGGTCCTCCTCTTTTTCCTGTACCTGACTGATCATAATTCCAGCAAGAAGAAAGAGAGCGACAGTGATCCAAAATCCGATGGCGAATGAAGATACCGTAAGCAAATAGCCGCCTATAGCAGGTCCCAAGATATTCATAAGCTGGGCAGAGGTAAAGTTGATGCTGTTCCTTTGAACCAAGCGCCCTTTACATACCATTTGGCGTATCACGCCACCGGCCGGATAGTAGAACGCATCGATCATCCCAAATAAAAAAGCGACTGTTAATAAAAACCAGGCTGGTGCAGTTGTGTAAAAAACAATTAGTCCTAGAGTTCCAACCAATAGTGCGCGTAACATACAGGAGAGCACCATTAATTGTTTGGGTCGCCATCGATCTGCTACTACTCCTCCAACCAATATAAAAAAAATCCGTGTGATCCCAATTGTTAATAAGACGCTTCCCATCAAAGTTCCTGAACCGTGTAACTTCGTTATGTACCAAGCAAGAGCAATCAGATAAATTGCATCTCCCAAGGTAGAAAAAATTCCACTACCAAGAAACTGGGTAAAGTTTCGTGTAAAAATGTTTTCTTGTCGAACTGTATCCACTTTTTCCCGCTCCTTTTTGTGCTCATCTTAGAATGAGTTAATCTTTCGAATGGACAAAAAGGATATTTGCTTAGATTTACCGAGAAATATAAAAATAAGAGAAGCTCTCTGTATTATATCACGGGAATTCCGATGATTGGTAATATAGTTTTTTGAACTCTAAGTGAAAATAAACATATAATTTAAACCAATTGTAATTCAGTCTTGCTTTTTTGACTGTAAGGTTTCATTGACATTTCATCCAGCTTCAATTAAAATGTATAGCTAATATTAGAGATCCATATTGACCGACGAAGGGAAAAGTATCTAGCCACCGGACAGATAGAGAGGAGACGCCATGGGCTGCAAGCGTCTCTCTGTAACGAGCTAGAGAAAGACACCTGGAGGTTTCGGGGCGAACTCCTTAAAAGGAAAGTAGAACCGAACGTCTACCGGACGATACCCGGTCTAAAGTGGAAGGTATTGGAGATACCTTCAATGAGGGTGGTACCACGGGTGATTGGAAATCAATCTCTCGTCCCTGACAACTGTGTCAGCGACGGGAGATTTTTTATTTTTTTGCGAAAAAGGAGGCGGATCTGATGAGCTTTCGTGTTCCCCGAGGGACACAGGACTTTTTGCCAGGAGAGGTGGAGATCTGGCAATTTATTGAAGAGAAGGCCCGGGAGTTATGTCGAAGGTATCATATTGCTGAAATTCGAACGCCAATTTTTGAACAGACCGACTTGTTTCAGCGAGGAGTTGGAGAAGCAACGGATATTGTGATGAAGGAGATGTATACCTTTACGGATCGGGGTGGACGTAGCCTTACCCTCCGTCCGGAGGGGACAGCTCCTGTAGTACGGGCCTTTGTGGAACACAAAGTTTATGGAGGACCACAGCCCACCAAATGGTTTTATATTGGGCCCATGTTCCGATATGAACGACCTCAAGCGGGACGGATGCGGCAGTTTCATCAATTCGGAGTTGAAGTATTTGGAACATCAGATCCTGGTGCGGATGCAGAGTTGATTGCTCTGGGGACTGACTTTTATGATTCCCTAGGACTTAAAGGAGTGCGGGTGGAGTTAAACAGTGTGGGCTGTTCTACTTGTCGGCCAACCTATCTGGAAAAATTGGTAGCCTATTTTAAACCGTTACAGGATCAATTATGTTCCGATTGCCAATCGCGGATTACACGGAATCCCTTGCGGATTCTTGACTGTAAACAGAAGAGTTGTCAAGTGCTAATTGCTAATGCTCCCCAAACACTGGAACATTTGTGTGACGCTTGTGATACTCACTTTCAGGAGGTAAAGGAACAGCTCAAACTCTTGGAAGTGGACTATGTGTTAAACTGGCGGCTAGTCCGCGGATTGGATTACTATACACAGACCGCCTTTGAATATGTTCTTGAGGGAAAAGGAGGACAGGCGGGCTCGATTGGTGGAGGAGGTCGCTATAACGGATTGGTCGCAGAGATGGGCGGCAGTGATGTGCCAGGTGTGGGATTTGCTGTGGGATTGGAGCGCACCGTGCTGGCGATAAAAGAGCAAGGGATTGCCCTACCCTTGAATCAGGGATTAGACTGTTTTATTGTTGCCTTGGGATCTTCAGCAAAGAAACGAGCTGTCGCACTGGTACGGGATCTGCGAAAGGCTGGCCTTAGTGCCGACCGGGATTTGTTGGATCGGAAAATGAAAGGGCAGATGAAAGCGGCTGACCGGGCGAAAGCTCGATTTGTTGCCATTTTAGGTGAGGAAGAATTAGCCCAAAACAAGATCATGGTTAAAGAGATGGCCAGTGGACAGCAAGAGGCGGTAGATTTGGAGCATTTAGTTTCCTATTTGCAAAAGAATCGAACATAAGGAGCGGATTAAAATGAAAGTTGGTCATCGTACCCATGATTGCGGTGTACTTAATGAGACAATGATTGGCCAGGAAGTTGTATTAAATGGCTGGGTACAGAAGCGGCGAGATTTGGGAGGATTGGTCTTTATTGATCTAAGGGACCGGAGTGGGATGGTGCAGGTCGTTTTTCATCCAGATCAATCTCCTGAAGCGGCAAAGCTGGCTCATGAGGTACGGGGCGAGTATGTACTGGCTGTTCGAGGAAAAGTGGTGGCTCGGTCACCAGAAACAGTAAACCCTCGTCTGAAGACAGGGAAGATCGAAGTAGCCTGTGAAGAGATGGAGATTATTAATGATGCTAAAACACCTCCCTTTTCCATTGAGGATGGGGTGGATGTGGATGAAGCGATTCGCCTAAAGTACCGTTACCTTGACCTTCGGCGTCCAGAGATGCAGCGTACTTTGCAGTTACGCCATCGAGCAATGCAAGTGATTCGTGCCTATCTGGACCGCCAGCAGTTTGTTGAAGTAGAGACTCCGATTTTAACCCGAAGCACACCTGAGGGGGCTCGTGATTATTTGGTTCCCAGTCGAGTTCATCAGGGTGCATTTTATGCCTTGCCCCAGTCGCCGCAACTATTTAAACAGTTGTTGATGGTGTCTGGTTTGGAACGCTATTTTCAGATAACCCGCTGTTTTCGCGACGAAGATTTGCGGGCGGATCGACAGCCGGAGTTTACTCAGGTAGATATTGAGGTCTCTTTTCTACCAACAGAAACCTTGCTGGCCATGATGGAAGAGATGATGGCCGAACTATTTTCCAAGACGATTGGTGTGGAGATTGAACGTCCATTTATGCGCCTTAGTTACCATGAAGCCATGGAACGGTTTGGCACCGACAAACCCGATCTTCGCTTTGGCATGGAGTTGGTCGATTGTTCACAGTTGGTTGCCAACAGCTCTTTTAAGGTCTTTTCAGACTGTGTTGCAAGGGGAGGTCAGGTAAAAGCCATCAACGCTAAAGGCTGTGCTGGGTGGAGTCGAAAAGTAATGGACGGCTGGAATGAACAGGCGCAAAACCTGGGGGCCAAAGGATTGGCCTGGTTGGCTATACGAGAAGATGGGGTCAAAGGACCCATTGCCAAGTTTTTCTCCGAAGGGGAACTCGCTTCTCTTCGGGAAAAAATGGAGGCAGAGGTAGGGGATATGCTCCTCTTCGTAGCAGATCAACCTGCAGTGGTGGCGAAAGTTCTGGGAGAGTTGCGGGTCCGAATTGCTAAGGAACTGGATCTTATCGATACAAATAAATATTGTTTCACTTGGGTTACAGGCTTTCCGTTGTTCACCTATGATGAAGAAGAAGGAAGATATGTTGCGGAACACCATCCCTTTACCATGCCGAAAGAAGAAGATATTCCCTTCTTGGAGTCTGATCCGGGACGGGTAAGAGCCCAAGATTATGACCTAGTACTTAATGGATATGAAATTGCTGGGGGAAGCCAGCGGATTCATCAGAGGGAAATACAGGAAAAGATGTTTCAGGCCTTGGGCTTTTCTAAAGAAGAAGCAGAAGCGCAATTTGGCTTTTTGCTAGAGGCATTTGAATATGGTGCACCTCCCCATGGTGGTATCGCTTTTGGTTTTGATCGTCTGGTGATGCTATTGGCCGGGCGCAGCAACCTGCGGGAGTGTATCGCCTTCCCCAAAACGACCAGTGCCAATTGTTTGATGACGGGTGCTCCCTCCATGGTGGATCCCAAGCAACTAGAGGAATTGAAGATAGTTGTAAAGGAGAAGGCATAAATCCCCTTCTTCCAGTTAGTTTTGCTTGATAAAGGATAAAAAAGGTGATAACATAAAGACACAAAAGAGCCCTGGGGTGTTCGTGAGTCCTACCGAAGTTTTGAGCCAACACCTATTACAAAGGGAGCCTGTCGTTATCCGTTGGATTAGAAGCCTCCAATGAGTGGACCTATGAATACGGGTACAGGGCACCCACCTGTCAGACGACAGGTTCAAAACTTAGGAAGCCACGGCATAGTGGGGCTCTTTTTTTCTGCTTTTTTTCGATAAAAAAAGGACTCAATAAGCAGACTAAGGAACAGTAATAATATATATTTCCTGATGAAAGAGGTGAAGGGCGTTAACTTATGGCGACAAAATGCCATGGGAAATGCGCCTTTTCATGAAGTTAGGGATCGATATTGATGGGACGATTAAAGATACAAGGACTGCGGCTATTCAGATTTATAATCAAGAGTTGGGACAAAACCTACGTAAGGAGGATATTAAAGAGTTTCATTTGGGGCCCGCTTATGGACTCACAGATAAAGAAGGTTCTCAAATGTGGCGTAAATTAGAGCATAAGATTTACTCTTTGGGAGTTCCTTTGGAAGGGGCAGCAGAAATTCTGAGTCAACTTCATCAAGAAGGACATCAAATCACCTTTATCACTGCTCGCCCTGGCATGCCTCATATTAGAGAGGTTACTCAAGAGTGGTTGAAAAAACATGGCTTTCCCTTTGATGGCTCTAACTTAAGGATGAGTGCACAAAACAAAGGAAAGGTAGCATTAGAATTAGGAATTGATCTTTTCTTTGAAGATGCTCCAAACCATTTGGATCGGTTGGTAGAAGCGGGTATTCCTACGGTGATTATGGATGCTGTGTACAATCGTGATTATCCACATGATTTGCCACGAATCCGCAGTTGGGCGGAGGCAAGAGAGTTGATTCGGAAACTGGAAGCAAAATAGACGAACTCCTAACTCTTTGTGATTTATTGATTTGCAAGCATAAACCCAAGCCACAGATAGGGCTTGGGTTTATGCTTTAGTTTAATTAAAATAGATACAATTTTTTTGGTTGATGAGTGCTTGAAAAGTTTCGTACTCACAGGCTCTTTCGTTTGGTTGTCCATTATAAATTGGGGTCCTGTAAGATCCTCATAAACTCTTCCTTATGCCGTGTTTCATCAGCCACCATATCTTCTAGGTCAACTTGTAAACCGAGGTCACCCACTTCTTTTGCTTGTTCAATACGCTCTTTATAGCGTTTAATTGTTGCTTCTTCCCCTTCTATAGCATCTTGTAACATTTCGCGAGGATTGGTAAATGGTTTAATCGCTTTGGGCATGACTGTAGGTGTACCACCGAGGTTTACAATTTTTTCAGCGAGTAGTTTTGCATGTCCTAACTCATCTTGAACTTCATCTTCAAAAAGAGGCTTCAACACCAGACGAGCCAGTCCGGAAACAGAGGCAGCATTATGTGTATATTGGATTGCTGTAGCATATTCATGAGCCAAATCTTCGTTAAGTCCATCAATCAAGATTTGCGTTGGATTTTGGGTTTGTACCGTTGTCATTTTCTTCTCCTCATATCAGATTTATTTACCCATAGAATACGCATCTATAACATAAATACACAGGTAAATCTCGGCTTTAATCCATACTGCAACAGCAAGCGGTATTTTAAAATTATTGACGTAATAATAAACTATTGTAGAATGAGGCGGCTACTTATTCCTGTTTCATCCATCGGATAAATTCCTGTAATTTTTTCTCATAGCCGTTTTCGGTGGGGTGGTAAAATACCTTTCCCAGGTGTTCGTCAGGGAGGTATTGCTGCTTTACATAACCTCGTGGATAATCATGTGGATAAAGATATCCTTTCCCTCGTCCTTGTTCCTTTGCTCCTTTAAAGTGGGCGTCACGTAAATGGGGAGGTACTTCCCCTTGGGATTCGTTTTTAACGCATTGAAGGGCTTCATTTATCCCGCGGACCACAGAATTGCTTTTGGGTGCCGTGGCGATATAGATGACTGCTTGGGCAAGAGGAATTTGTGCTTCGGGTAGACCGATATGCTCTACGGCTTGTGCTGCAGCAGAAGCAATTAATAGGGCTCGAGGATCTGCCATGCCCACATCTTCTGCAGCATGAATAAATATTCGGCGTGCAATAAAGCGGGGATCTTCCCCTGCATGAATCATTTTGGCTAGATAATATAGGGCTGCATCTGGATCGGATCCGCGCATGCTTTTAATCATCGCGGAGATCGTATCGTAATGATTATCCCCTTGTTTATCGTAGCGTACCACTTTTTGTTGGATTGATTCTTCCGCTACTTCAATGGTAATTTGTCGAATGCCATTTTCATCAGGTGAAGTGGTTAAAACAGCGAGCTCCAAAGCATTTAGCGCATTGCGAGCATCGCCTCCCGCAACACGGGCAATATGCTGCAGAGCTTCTTGAGTGATATTCACATTATACTCTCCCAATCCTCGCTCTTTATCCGTGAGAGCACGCTGTAGGATTTGGATCAGCTTTGGTTCACTAATCGGCTTTAAGGGAAAGATCCGGGAGCGGGATAAAAGGGCTGCGTTCACTTCAAAGGAAGGGTTTTCTGTAGTTGCTCCAATCAGGATAATCGTCCCATCTTCAACGAAGGGAAGAAGAGCATCTTGTTGCGATTTGTTGAACCGATGAATCTCATCAATAAAAAGAACTGTCCGCTGTCCATACATACCAAGACGTTCCTTCGCTTCTTGTGTTAACTTACGAATATCGTTAACCCCTGAGGTAACAGCACTCAGTTGGGCAAAGGGAGAACGGGTAGTACGGGCGATTACCTTAGCGAGGGTCGTTTTTCCTGTTCCTGGAGGGCCATAGAAAATGACAGAGGATAGCTGATCCGCTTCAATCGCTCGCCGGAGCAATTTTCCAGGTCCAAGGATATGCTCCTGGCCAATGATTTCTTCCAGTGAACGGGGGCGCATACGTGCAGCCAGTGGACCCTGACGCTCACTTTCCTGTTGGTGAGCAAAGTCAAATAAATTCATATTTCATTCCTCCCGATCGATTCCAAAACGAACGCTTGTTTTATTTATCATATCATGTTTTGTTCATTCTTTAAGGAGTAGGATCTAATCACAAAATTTTAGTGATATGAGAAGACATAGGGTGTGTTGGGACTGGTTGAACTGTGGATCTGTAATTGGATACAATCGGAGAGATAGGGGTTATATTAGATGTCCACTCCGTGTTTTTAAAAGAGGTGTTACAAGTGAAAGTATCCACCAAAGGGCGATATGGACTAACCATTATGATGGATCTGGCTTTGCACTACGGAAAAGGTCCAATCTCATTAAAGAGCATTGCAGAGCGGCACGATCTATCAGAAAATTATCTGGAGCAATTAATTGCACCACTGCGCAATGCAGGGTTGGTTCGGAGCATTCGGGGTGCTTATGGGGGATATAAACTAGCGAAGAAGCCAGAGAAGATTACTGTAGCCGAAATCATGTTGATTTTGGAAGGACCGATTAGTTCTGTAGATATTAATGAGGAGCAAGACCCGGCTCGACGGGACTTGTGGCGTCGTGTTCAGAAAGCGATTATGGAAGTGCTTGATAATACAACTTTGGCGGATTTGGTCCAGTATAAAGATGAAGATAATCAGGATCCATATATGTTTTATATTTAATTGAGTAAAAAAGGTGGTTTCGTCAATGATTTATTTAGACCATGCAGCGACAACACCCATTTATCCCGAAGTAAAGGAGGCGATGCTTCCTTTTTTAGGTGAGCATTACGGGAATCCATCTAGCATGCATGGGATTGGGCGTCGTGCTCGTCAAGGTGTGGATCGAGCTCGGGATCAAGTAGCTGGCGCTTTGCATGGAAGTCCTGGTGAGTTGATTTTCACCAGTGGAGGAACCGAAGCTGACAATCTCGCTTTGTTGGGGATGGCATCTACGCTAAGAGAGCAAGGAAAAACCCATTTTATTACCTCGCAGGTCGAACATCATGCGGTTTTAGGGCCCTGTTCCTATTTGGAAAAGTTGGGTTTTCAAGTCACGTACCTATCGGTTGATCAAACTGGTCAGGTATCGATCGAGGAATTACAAGAAGTCATTACCGGTAAAACAGGGCTGATCAGTATTATCTATGGCAATAATGAAGTAGGAACCATACAGCCCATCCAAGAAATTGGTCGCATTGCCCGCGAGAGGGGGATCTATTTCCACACCGATGCTGTACAAGTATTTGGCGTGCTGCCAATCGATGTTCGCTCCCTTCCTGTCGACCTTCTTACGATTTCGGGCCATAAATTCGGTGCTCCCAAAGGAGTAGGAGCGCTTTATGTAGCTCGTCATGTACCACTTAAGTCCCATCTTTTTGGGGGAAAACAGGAGTGGAACCGACGGGGAGGGACGGAAAACGTTGCTGGTATTGTCGGCATGGGAAAAGCGGCGGAGATCGTTAGCGAAAAAATGGAATCTTTTCAGCAAAATGTCCTTGCGTGTCGAGAGGCAATGATAAAGGTGTGGGAGAAAGCCTCTCTTGACTTTGTGATTAATGGTCATCAGGAGAAGCTTTTGCCCCACATACTGAATGTGAGTTTTCCTGGACTGGAAACCGAAACTTTGTTGATGAACTTGGATTTGGAAGGAGTTGCCTGTTCGAGTGGCTCTGCTTGTACATCAGGTACATTGGAAATTTCCCATGTTTTAAAGGCGATGCAGTTACCTGAACCTGTGTCGCGCTCAGCGGTTCGGTTTAGCTTTGGATGGAACACAAGTGTAGAGGATGCCGCTGAAGCAGCGAAAAGGCTAGTAAACATTGTGAAAAGGCTACAAGAAAGATAAAAACGAGCTACGAATAGCTCGTTTTTGTCCTATCTATGGATTGCAGCAAAAATCCAGTTTTGAAATTAAGAGGATAAACTTTGCTTAGAACTTATGGGATGGTATTAGTCCGTACTTTTCTTTTTGGCATCGTGTTCATCGATTAGTTTTTTTATTGCTTCCCGTGCCACCATCGCCAAAGAATATTTAATTACCCCACCTGATGCTTCGGTTCGCTCTTCGGCTACACGTCGCAAAGCATCATGCATTTCGGCAGGGAGGGTGATCAAAAACCGTTTTTCACCTTGCTTTGACATTTTTTCACCTCTTTGAATTCCGCCTAGGGCATTATATCATGATTATACCCATTTTTAAAGCGCGGTAATCAAGACTTGTATTGTGTTTGATATCGACTGGTTGTATTCTTGTTATTAGGACACTATCGCAATCGATTGGTCGATACTGATAATTTAGCAAGGAAATGGGGATAAAAGTCGAGAATCGTACACAGCTAAGAGGATATATTTAATTTTTGTGTCTTTTCAAGTAATTTCTTTGTAGAATTCGCCATCAATTCCCTCTATACTGGAGGAAGAAGGTGTAATGGCCGAGGTGCTAATCAATGGGACAATCACGTTTGGATCTCTTTAGTGAAGGATATCTAAAGGGACCGATTATACAAGAAATCTTTTATAACGAAGAGAACGGATTTGGTGTTTTTTTAATGCAGGTAGAAGAGTCAACAGAGGTATTGGAGGAAGAAGAAGTGATCGTTGTCGGTCACTTAATCCGTCCCCAACCGAATGAGTGGCTCGTTGTTTATGGTGAATGGGTGGAGCATGCCCGCTATGGTCGTCAGTACCAAGTTCATCGGGCTAAAAAAGAACTGCCTCGTACAGCAGATGCTGTTGTTAAATATTTATCCAGTGGATTATTTCCTGGTGTTGGTAAAAAAACAGGCCAACGGATTGTCGATTACTTGGGAACAGACGCCTTAGAGAAAATTACAAAAAATCCTGAAGTGTTATTAGAGATCCCTGGTATATCAGAAGCCCGTGCGGAAAAAATTGCAGAAAGCTTACAAGAGCATCAAGCCTTGGAACAGGCAACCATCTTTTTGTACCAATTTGGGATTGGTCCGGCAACTGCTCTCAAAATTGTTCAAACTTATAAGGAGAATACCATCACAACCATTAAGGAAAATCCTTATCAACTCATTGATGACATCGAAGGAATCGGGTTTCGACGTGCTGATGAAATTGCTCGCCAGCTGGGGATTGCACCAGATGCAATGGAACGATTTCAAGCTGCAGCTCTCTATGCTGTAAAAGAAGCTTCCCTATCCTCTGGGCATGTTTATTTGACGACTGAGCAATTGCAGAGACAATTGGCAACCTTGTTGGATGACCTAGAGGAGCATTTTCCAGAAGAGAAATGTAGAAAATACTTGTTGATCATGGCGGAGGAAGGGCAACTTATTAAGGAAGAGGACCGCTATTATCTTCCTTCCCTCTATTACTCGGAATATGGTGTAGCTTCCCAAGTAAAAAAACTGCTTGAACATGAAGTAAATCCTTTTCCAGTTCATGAGTTGTATCGGGCTGTGGGAGAAATTGAAGAAGAGCTTGGCGTTTCTTATGCGGACAAGCAACGGGAAGCGATGATGACTGCCTTCTCCTCCCCACTGATGATATTAACTGGAGGGCCTGGTACGGGGAAAACGACAGTGATTCGCGGGATTTGTCATCTGTTTTCACGGCTTCATGAATGCTCTCTCGATCCGAAGGATTATGAAGGAACAGAAGATCCTTACCCCATTCATTTGGTAGCTCCAACGGGACGTGCTGCTAAACGAATGGCGGAAACAACAGGCCTTCCTGCAATGACCATTCATCGGTTATTGGGGTGGAGAGGTGAGTTTTTTGAACGGGATGCAGATCATCCTTTGGAAGGATCCCTGTTAATCGTAGATGAAGTTTCCATGATGGATATTTGGCTGGCTAATCAGTTGTTTCGCGCGATTCCCCCAGGGATGCAGGTCATTCTGGTGGGAGATGCAGATCAACTCCCCTCCGTAGGTCCCGGAAAAGTATTGGATCACTTATTACAGGTGGAGGAAATTCCTCGTGTTGAGTTAACGGATATTTATCGACAAGAGGAAGGATCCTCAATTATTCGGTTGGCCCATGCGATTAAAAAGGGAGAACTACCGGATGACTTGATGAAACCATTGCCTGATCGCCGTTTTTTTCCTTGCAATCGGGATCAAGTGATGGATGTAATTTTGAAAACATATCAGGAAGCTCTCAAAAGAGGATATACATTGTTTGACGTACAAGTATTGGCTCCGATGTATCGAGGTCCAGTAGGGGTGAATCGCATCAATCAGGCTGTACAGGAAGTAGTGAATCCCGGTGGACCGGATAAAAAAGAGATCAGCTGGGGAGAAACTACATTTCGGATTGGGGATAAAGTACTACAGCTGGTTAACCACCCAGAGCATCCGGTTTACAATGGCGATATGGGTCAAATTATTGCGATAAATGAGGATGCCACTCGGGACGATCCGGTTTTATGGGTACAATATGATCGTCTAGAAATTCCTTATAAACGAAGCCAACTGGGACAGATCTCCTTGGCTTATGCTTGCTCGGTGCATAAGGCCCAAGGCTCTGAATTTGCTATTATTATTTTTCCCGTCCTCCATGCTTATCGGCGCATGTTGTATCGGAACCTCCTGTATACCGGATTGACGAGAAGTAAATCCTATTTGATACTGTGCGGTGAAAAAAGTGCATTGTCGCAGGGCATTTTGCAAAAAAATGGTGAAGAGCGAAATAGTCGACTGGCAGACCTAATCCGTGAAGAATGGTAACGATCTGCCTGCATGCTTCGCAAGGAATCGCTCATACTAAGGGTAGCGGAGGGAGGCATTTCCTTGCGCAAATCCCAGGACGTCATCGGTTTACCGGTGATCCAGGTCAATACAGGACAAAGGCTTGGAGTTGTTCGGGACTTGCTGTTTGACGAACAGCAAATATTGCGGGGAGTGTTACTAGAAAACGGTGGATGGGTAAGGCGTGGTAGTTTTATCCCATCAGAAAGAATTGCATCTTTTGGGGCGGATGCGGTTATCGTGGACAGCGAAGAAGCAGTTCTCCCCTTAGATGAGGAACAACAGCGCTGGATCGGTCTGCTTTCCGGTCAGCGAAAGTTAAAAGGTCGCCAGGTAATGATGGCAAATGGTGAGGAACTTGGAATTGTAGAAGATGTTTACTTCAAGGAAGATTTGGGAACGCTGGTTGGATATGAGCTATCTGACGGTTTTTTGGCTGACATCCGTGAGGGACGTAAAGTTTTGCAACCCACCGATCAGCTGACATGGGGCGAAGATGTGCTGATTGCCCCCACCGTCGGAATATCGATTCAGGACGCTAGATGAAAGTAGGGGAGAATGATGACGCTTCGCTGTCCCAATTGCAATTCACATGATTTAGGAAAAGTGGGTTCCAATCAATACTATTGTTGGAGTTGTTTTATTGAGTTGATGGTCATCGATGGCCAAATTACCTCTGTATACCAAGTAGAAGAAGATGGATCCCTCAGTTCGCTCGATGACCTTTTTTTGGATGGCTCTAACCCGGCTGCCTTGTGAGTAAGTGAGGAAGGGGGAAGAAAATGAATTGGAAATGGATTTCCACTGTGGTGATCGGAACAGCAATCGGTTGGGCTGTTACTCGGATGGTACGCTCACCCAAAGTTAAAGGTGGTAGTATTGTCCGGTTGGAGTGGATGATGAATAATCGACTTTTCTCCCGACTGCTCTCACGTATTTTAACCCGACAGTGGGCGGCACGATAACCTTTCCTCCGTTTGAATAGAATCTCCGCAATATCAATGACCTCCGGATTTTCCGGAGGTTTTGTTTCAGCTTTTAAAGTATATTTTTGCTATTTGTCCAAGTAAATAGAAGTTGAATACATATTTGGGGTGGACAAAGTACTATACTGATACCGGAAGGTCCTACGGAGGTGGGATCATGGACCGGATACCATACAACCGATCATTGCAACGTGCATTACTCATCTTAGCGATCTTAGGTATTGTGTTTATGCTAATGAAATTAGGGCCACTTCTTTCCATGGTATTTATGTTTTTAAAAACCGTATTGGCTCCTTTTATTGTAGCGGTGCTCATCTCTTATTTGCTTAATCCAATTGTCGCTTTACTTAGTCGTCGTGCCGTCCCTCGCTCCATCGCAGTGTTGTTAATTTATGCCCTGTTTATCGCTTCAATTGTGATTCTGTTAATCAACTTAATTCCCTTGTTTAACCATCAAGTAGCAGAGTTGGCCGAACATATTCCAGAATGGAATCGACAAGTGCAATCTTGGATGAAACAGTTTAATGACAATAAGGAATTTCTGCCACCCAGTGTAAAAGAGGGAATTGAAAAGTCCTTAGATAAAATGGAGCAAGGGATTACGGATGGTGTAGGTCGGGCAATGGACGGTTTAGGGAGTACATTAAACCAGCTCTTTATCGCCTTTATCGTCCCATTTTTAGCATTTTATATGCTAAAGGATGCTGAGGTAATTGAGAAGTCTCTGGTTGCCTTTCTTCCCACCAAACGGCGAAAAGAGGTGTTGCGACTTCTTAAGGAGATTGATGAGGCGTTAGGAAATTATATTCGGGGACAGCTCTTGGTCTGTATTATTGTGGGTCTCCTTGCCTATATTGGTTATCTGATTGTTGGAGTGCCTTACCCTTTGCTCCTTGCAGCAGCAGTTGCTGTCTTTAATGTAATCCCTTATATCGGCCCTTTTATCGGTGCTATACCTGCTGTACTTGTAGGGATTACCGTCTCAGGAAAAATGGTCATATCGGTTATTGCCGTCAACTTGATTGTTCAAATGTTGGAGGGAAATGTTGTCTCTCCGCAAATTGTGGGCCGAACATTGCATATGCATCCTTTGTTTATCATTTTTGCCCTATTGGTAGGGGGAGAAGTGGCTGGTATTCTTGGCTTAATCTTGGCTGTCCCCTTTTTCGCAGTATGCAAAGTAATTGTGGAACATATTGCGCTTCATTACTATCATCGTTCCGGATCCTAGAGATTTGCGCTGAAATCCCCACCGTTTATTGACTGAGTGAGTTAAGGGGCAAGTGAAAGGACTGGCTTGCATTGCCATCGAATCATAGTATAATAAAAGGAAATCGACGAACATTTGAAAGTGATGAAGGAACCGAAGTAAACCGGATTCGAATGTCCAGAGAGGAAACCCTTGGCTGAAAGGTTTCTCATTTCGAATGGTTGAAAGCCAGTTCCTGAGCGCAGTAAAGCTGCCGGCATCCTTGCCGTTACCAAGGTCAAAGCCGACTACATTGATGTAGTAATTGGGGTGGTACCGCGGGAATAAACCTTCTCGTCCCTAGGACGGGGGAGGTTTATTTTATTTTTGGAGGAGGATAGACATGAAGGCCAAGGAAATCCGACAAAAGTTTCTTGACTTTTTTGTTGAAAAAGGACATTCTGTGGAGCCAAGTGCATCTCTGGTTCCTGTGGATGATCCCTCTCTCTTATGGATCAATAGTGGTGTAGCAACATTAAAACCTTATTTTGATGGGCGAATCGTGCCCGAAAACCGGCGGATAGTCAATGCTCAAAAAGCAATTCGAACCAACGATATTGAAAATGTTGGTTATACTGCACGCCACCATACTTTTTTTGAAATGCTAGGGAATTTCTCTATTGGGGATTACTTTAAAGAAGAGGCGATCTTATGGGCCTGGGAGTTTCTTACCTCACCAAAATGGTTGAATCTAGATCCAGAACGCCTATCTGTAACCATCCATCCAGAAGATGAGGAGTCGTATCAGATTTGGACCCAAAAAGTAGGGATCCCAGCGGAAAGAGTAGTTAAGCTGAAGGATAACTTTTGGGATATTGGTGAAGGACCTTGTGGACCGAACTCGGAAATTTTTTATGACCGAGGAGAGTCTTGGGGAGATCCAAATGATCCGGAGTGTTATCCCGGAGGAGAGAATGAGCGCTATCTAGAAATTTGGAACCTCGTTTTCTCCCAGTATAATCATAATCCTGATGGATCATATACTCCTTTACCAAACAAAAACATTGACACAGGGATGGGATTGGAACGCATCGCTTCAGTGATGCAGGATGTGCCAACCAATTATGACACGGATCTATTTCAACCGATCATACAGGCAATTTGTAAGGAAGCCAAGGTTACTTACGGGGAAAAGAAAGAGACGGATATTGCACTTAAAGTGATTGCAGATCATCTGCGGACCCTTGTATTTGCCATTGGAGATGGAGTCTTACCAGGCAATGAAGGACGAGGGTATGTACTGCGCCGTCTTTTGCGGCGGGCCGTTCGCTATGGCCGTTCTCTCGGCATTGAGCGCCCTTTCTTGTATAGCTTGACAGGGATTGTCGGCGATTTGATGAAGGAGTTTATCCCGAGCCCTATGAAAAGAAGAGCTTTATTGAACGTGTGATTCGTGGAGAAGAGGAACGATTCCTGGAAACCTTGTCTGAGGGACTTCACTTGTTGGAGGGAATTATTCAAAAAACAATCGAGAAGAATAATAAGGAAATAAAAGGGGTCGATGCGTTTCAGCTTTATGATACCTATGGTTTCCCCTTTGAATTGACAGAGGAGATTGCTCGGGAACAAGGGTTGTCGGTGGATAAAGAGGGATTCGAAAAAGCGATGTCCCAACAGCGCGAACGGGCACGAAGTGCTCGCCAAGCGGTCGATAGTATGCAAGTACAAGGAAATGTACTGCAAAATCTTCAAGTGGAGAGTCGCTTTATTGGGTATAATAAAACCGCTATCCAGACACGGGTTGTAGCATTGCTTCAGCAAGATGAGATCGTTGATCAGGTGAAAGCTGGAGAAAAGTGCTTGGTTATTTTGGAAGAGACCCCCTTTTATGCTGAAAGTGGAGGTCAAGTCGCAGATCCAGGGGTGATTTTCTCAGAGAAAGTTCGCCTCCGAGTGGAAGATGTGCAAAAAGGTCCACACGGGGAGCATATTCACCAAGTGCAAGTGGAAGAAGGAATGATCCAGGTTGGAGATACAGTAGAAGCTGCCATCGAGCTTTCACATCGGCTGGATATTGTCAAAAATCATACGGCTACTCACTTGCTACACAAAGCCTTGCAGGAAGTATTGGGTGACCATGTCACTCAAGCAGGTTCTCTCGTTGCAGCAGATCGCCTACGTTTTGATTTTACTCACATCGGTCCTCTTTCAGATGAGGAAATTCGGGAAGTAGAGCGACAGGTGAACCAGCAAATATGGGCCAACAAGGAAGTAGAGACCATGATCAAGCCCTTCGCTGAAGCGAAGGCGATGGGAGCCATGGCTCTGTTTGGTGAGAAGTATGGGGATACTGTTCGGGTAGTAAAGATTGGTGATTATAGCCTGGAGCTTTGTGGCGGTACCCATGTTCATTCTACTGGAGAGATTGGCTTGTTTAAGATCGTCAGTGAAAGTGGGATTGGTTCAGGAACGCGCCGCATTGAAGCGTTAACAGGCGCATGGGCTTATCGCTATTTGCAGCACCATTTTGATCTACTTTCAACTCTTTCTAATGAGTTGAAGACTACACCGGAAGAAGCGATGGAACGGATCCAATCGCTAAATGAGCGTATCCGCACCTTAACCCGAGAAAATGAATCCCTTCGAGGGAAGATCTTGCAACAGGAAGCTCGCTCCTTAATCTCAGAGGTGAAAGAGATCCAAGGAATACCGGTTTTGGTACGAAAAGTAGAGGTTCCCAATGCAGAATCTTTGCGGCAGTTGGTCGATGATTTAAGAGGTCGAATCAAAGAAGGAATCATTATTCTTGGTGCGGCAAATAAAGATAAAGTACTACTGGTGGCTGCTGTAACCTCGAAATATGTAAAGGAAGGATTCCATGCTGGGAAGTTGATCAAACAGATTGCAAGCTATTGCGGGGGCGGAGGTGGAGGTCGCCCTGATATGGCTCAAGCTGGGGGAAAAGAGCCGGAGAAATTACAGAAGGCCCTAGAAATGGCTACCCAATTGATCCAAGAGCAAGCGATAAAGTGATTAAAAAAGGAAGGAGAGTAGGGTTACCCTGTGCGTATTCTCGCAAGCGCCGGGTTCCCCTACACTCAAATTGAGAGGACGCATAATTGCTATTCTATTTTGAAGAGATTCCCTTTTTTTCTTATAACCAGATAAAAAGATAAAAAGAGGAAAATCTTCTTCTTGGAGCGAAATGGGTAAGCAGATGGTGAGTGATCCGCATATATAAAAGGGGTGTTTCTAGTGTCCATGGACAAAACCATGAAATTTGATTTTCGCGGAGAAGAGCATCATGTTGCTCCAAAGCAAGTCCTGTTGGACGTTTACGAGGCGCTCAAAGAAAAGGGATACAACCCAATTAATCAGATTGTCGGTTATCTTCTCTCCGGTGACCCAGCCTATATTCCCCGGCATAACAACGCACGTTCACTGATTCGGAAGATTGAGCGAGATGAATTGTTGGAAGAAGTGGTAAAGTACTATCTTGATTCACATCGTTGAAAGGGTGCCTTATAATGTATAAATCGACAATGTCTGATCCTGTACGGGTTATGGGATTAGATATTGGTGAGCGACGGATTGGCGTTGCTGTAAGTGATCCATTGGGTTGGACAGCACAGGGAATTGAGGTGATTGATCGTAAGCGTTCTCCTGACTGGTTGGCTCGAATTAAAGAACTTGTGGACGAGTTTGGGGTAACCCAAATTGTGGTGGGCCTTCCACGAAATATGGATGGGAGTATTGGTCCACGTGGAGAAATGAGCAAGGAGGCAGCCCTAGTGCTAAAGGAGCACCTGGGGCTTTCTGTTCATTTGTGGGATGAACGTTTATCGACTGCTGCTGCTGAACGCTCCTTATTGGCAGCAGATATGAGTCGTGCGAAACGGAAAAAAGTAATTGACCGTGTCGCGGCCAGTTGGATTTTACAAGGATATTTAGATGCCCAAAGGGGGAAAATGTTAAATGGATGCAGTGATTCATGAAGAAGAAGGCTATGTCGTGATTCCAGATGATGAGGGTAATAAAGAGCGTTTTCAAATCTTATTCACCTTTGAACCAGAGACAAAAAAGGGACATAAGTATATGTTATTGATACCGGAAACAGAAGATGAGGATGAAGAAGAAACAGATGTATACCCTTTTCGTTATGAAGAAGTGGGCGAGAATGATTTGAAACTTCATCTGATAGAAGATGAGGAAGAGTGGGAGATGGTAGAGCAGGTATTAAACACCTTTTTGGAAGATGAGTTGCTTACTGGGGAAGAAGGTGATTCAGAAAAATAGTTGTTTAGGTGGTAGGTATGAGCAAAGATGGAAAAGGAGCAGCACGGCGAATTGAGGTTTTACAAGGAATTTATGGTCCAGAAATGATTTTGGCTGATATGGACGGAGACGGTGGAGAAGAACCTTATCGAATCCTTCAGGAACTAGAGATTGATGGAAAACATTATGCGGTCTTGGAACCTGTAAACCAACAGCAAGAAGATGGAATTATTCTTTTTCGCGTAGATGATAGACAGTGGCTAGATCATATTGAGGACGAAGAAGAATGGGAACAGGTAGCCGAAGCCTTGGATGAAATGCTTTTTTATGATGAATGTTGATGAATTTCGGGGAATTCCCCGTTATTTTTTTTGCGTACATATGCTAACATAATGAGAAACATGTCTAAAAGAAATAAATCTCATACTTAATCTCCTTATTTTCGGAGATGAAGTAATAAACACATTGTAAGTGAAGGGAGTCCATTTATGCGCTGGTCGATGCGTCTGCTTTTTACCCTCCTGCTTCTGGTAGGATGGTCAGTTCTTATTTATTTTTACGCAGATCATACTCTACAATCACCTCAGCGGGATAAACCGATTGTTTTAGAAATTCCCCATGGGGCATCGTCAACAGAAATTGGTCAATTGTTAGAAAAAAATGGTTTGATTCGCTCTGATCGTTTCTTTAACATTTATATTCGTCTTACAGGAGCTACCAATGCCTTACAGGCGGGTGTTTACGAGATTCCACCAGATAAGAATCTAGAGGGTATTTTACAAATCATGGCTTCTGGGAAGCAAAATACATTCCGGGTAACAATTCCAGAAGGTTTTACAGTGAAGCAGATTGCTGACCGCTTGGCTGAGCATGGAATTAACCGTGATCAGTTTCTGGAGGCAGTAGAAAAGGAGTCTTTTGACTACGAATTTGTTAAGGAATTGGACAATACAGATAAGCGTCTTTATCGTCTGGAGGGCTACCTATTTCCCAGTACATATGAAATACCCAAAGGTGCCTCTCCGGAAGAGATTATTGATATTATGTTAAAAGAGTTTGACAAGCGGCTGCAGCGAGATGGAGTAAAGGAGAAACTGAAAGAACGAAACCTAACGGTGGATAAGTGGGTGACGATTGCTTCCATCGTGGAGCGAGAGGGACAAGTGAGTGAAGAGTTGCCTCGAATTAGCGGTGTCATTCATAACCGACTTGAACGTGGCATGCCTCTTCAGGTAGATGCTACGATCCAGTATTTACGTGGTGAGCAAAAAGCACGCTTGATGTACAAGGATTTAGAAGTGGACAGCCCCTATAACACCTACAAAGTAAAAGGATTACCTCCTGGACCCATTTCCAGCCCTGGAGAAGCTGCCTTAAATGCGGTGTTGGAGCCTGAAGATCATGAGTACCTGTATTACGTTACGAAAAAAGATGGATCAAAACTACACTACTTCTCCAAAACATATAAGGAACATCTCGCATTAAAGAGTAAGAGTGAAAAAAACCAGACACAGACAAGTGGACAGTAATTTATGCAGTAACATGGGATATACCGTTTTTTGAAATGGGATCGTCAACGGTATATCCCATCTCTACTATTCTTTATAAATTTCTTTCATTACAGTTGATACATCGTATGAATGGGTAACGAGAGGGATCGTAATATGAGATGGTTTTTGCGAATCTTTTTTACTTTAATTCTTATTATTGGGGTTTCTGTCTTGAGCTACTCTACTTTGGAATATTTATTAAGTGCACCTCCACAAAAAGAAGCTGTTCAACTAGAGATACCGGAAAAGACCTCTGTTCAAGGGATTGGACAATTACTTGAAGAAAATGGTCTGATCCGTGAGAGTCGTCTCTTTGTTCCTTATGTTTGGCTGAAAGGGGAAACACAAAACTTTCGACCAGGGATTTATGAGCTACAGCCAGGTGATGGGATCCATCAAATCGTATCCACTCTTACAGACCGGCGGCATGCGATAACGATTCCTGAAGGTTTTACAGTTGAAAAGGTAGCCAATCGTATGGAAGCTAAGGGAATTGATCGAGAGGGATTTCTCAAGGCTGTAGATCATGCAGAGTATGATTATTCCTTTGTAAAAGAGATTCCCAATAATGAAGGACGTACCCATCGCCTTGAGGGATATCTATTTCCTTCAACCTATAGCTTTCCGGAAGGGACTCATCCGGAAATTACCGTAGATATCATGCTGCGACAATTTGAAAAGCGCCTTCTTGCCGAAGGAGTAAAGGAAAAGTTGGAAGAGAGAGGACTTACAGTGGATGAGTGGGTCACGATTGCCTCGATGGTGCAACAGGAAGGACAAGTAGAGGAGGAATTGCCTCGCATTGCCGGCGTGATTTATAATCGTCTGGAAAAAGGGATGAAACTGCAGTTGGATGCGACGGTGCAGTATGCTCTCCCAGAAACCAAGGAACGCCTTTACTATAAGGATTTAAAAATAGATAGCCCATATAATACCTATCTTTATGAAGGTTTGCCTCCTGGTCCGATTGCCAATCCGGGTGATCCCGCGTTGCAGGCCGCATTGGAACCGGAAGAACATAATTATCTATTCTATGTTACTCGCAAAGACGGGTCCGGTCTCCATTACTTTGCGGAAACAGAGGAAGAGCATAATAAAAACGTAGAAAAAAGTAAGTTAGAACAACAGAAGAGGGAACAGCAACAAAAAGAAAAGGATGAAGAGAAAACCTCTGATTGAAGGAGCTAGCTTAGGCTAGCTCCTTCTTGTGCGTAGGGGAAATATTGTTTTCAGATCCCAAGATCACAAGTTGTTTTTAAAGTGTATATCTCTCCTTTCTACTGACCAAGATGGAGAGAAGAGGAGAGGCGGGTCGAAAAGATGAGCATAGAACGTTCAAAACGACGAAGTTATATGATTGCCGGCTTGCTGGCCTTGGCTCTTGTAGGAATCTGTGCACGTTTGTACTGGATTCAGCTAGTTTCTGTCCGGTCCTTTTCACCTCAACAAGCGGATCTGATCGCTCGCGCAGAGCAACAACAACGCCATGAGTATGTGGCGATAAGCGGGCGTGGAGCGATTGTAGATCGACAGGGGCGTTCCATGACAGGCGAAGTGAATTGGTATTTAGTCGCTTTTCCCATGAACAAAAACCAACTAAGATTATACGAGCCGAAGCTGCGTCAATTAGCTGAAATTACTGGCTACACCTTTGATTCCTTGGTTCAAACCTTGGAATCACTTCAGGTTCCCCAAGCCCTGCCCACTTCAGAGGGACAGGAGTTAATTTTAGATGAAGAAGTGATAGCGGAAATCAAGAAGCTTAATATTCCAGGTATCTATGCCATTCAAAGTGATAACCGTTTTGCTTTAGAGCGGGATGCAAGGCAGTTAATCGGACGGGTTGCCCGAAGTGCATATTTATTAAGAACGAAATATGCACAGGATCTGGAAGAGGGGATCTATTCGCCTCAGTCACGGATCGGGATTACAGGATTGGAAGCTGCTTTTGAGCCGATTTTACGGAGTCAAGAGGAAGAAATCATCTCCTATAAAGTGGATGGGAAGGGGCGGCCACTTAACGGGTTAATGGTGGAGAATGAGAAGAAAAAGAGAACATCGGACAAGTTGATACCTCCAGGGAGATTGGTTACCACATTGGATCGGGATGTTCAGCGTATCGTTGAGAAAGTGATGGATGAAGAACAGGTGAGGGAAGGAGCCGTAGTTGTTCAGGAGATTTCTTCGGGAGATCTTTTAGCAGCGGCAAGTCGGCCCAAGGTTGGAAAGGTAACAGAGGAGGAAAATCCTTGGGATCACCGGGCGTTAATGGAGACACCACCGGGATCAATCTTTAAAACAGTGGTCGCCTTGGCTGCTTTGGATCAAGGAATTGTGAAGGCAACAGATACTTTTCATTGTAATGGGGAACTGGGTCGTTATGGGTTGAAGGATTCTCATTCAAAAGGACATGGAAAACAGACCTTTGCCCAAGCATATGCCAATTCCTGCAACGTTGTTTTTGGTCAAGTCGCTGAAAAACTAGGGGGAGAGGTAATTGAAGAGTATGCTAAAAAGCTGGGTTTTGGTCGTAGAATCATTTGGAATGAATCGTTAAAGGAAGGAGAGCCACCTTTTTATCAACTTCCCTATGAAGAGACAGGATTGATCTTTGCAGCGGAAACTTCCCGGAAGGATGGTGGGGCGGTAGCCCAGACGGGAATAGGCCAGCGGGATGTCCGGGTCACTCCCCTTCAGGCTGTTAATATGGTGACCGCATTGTTTCATAATGGGAAGGTTCCAAGTCCTCGTTTGGTCCAGGAGGTACAAACCGAGGAAGGTGAAGTACTCCAGCGGTTTGCACCTAAAAATATCTCTTCCACGTCCTTTCGTCCGGAAACTCTAAAAAGTGTACAAGAAATGATGCGAACTGCTGTAACTCATGGGACCGCAAGATCTCTCAGTGATGCCAAGTGGCCTTTGGCTGCTAAAACTGGTACTGCTCAACTTGGACTGGCCAAAGATCGTTTCAATAAATGGATGATTGGTTACGGTCCTGTTGGAAAACCGCAGTATGCCGTTGCTGTGGTGGTCAATGCTGTTCCAGATAGCGATGATGGACGAGCCCATTCAATTTTTAAGAAAGTGATGGATAGCTTAGCTGAGCGAGAGAGGAGTTAACCATTTTACTTACTTCATCCGATTTTCTTCGACATTTGGAAGAGAATCAGGTATAATGAAAAAAAGCACATAATTTTAATCCTTCGGGGCAGGGTGAAATTCCCGACCGGCGGTGATGGTGTTTCGTATGCCTAAGCCCGCGACCCGCGTAAGCGGTTGACTTGGTGAGATTCCAAGGCCGACAGTGAAAGTCTGGATGGGAGAAGGATGATAACCCGTACACATAGGGTGTAGGCGGGGCTTTTTTGCTGTGCACATTTGCAAAAAGGTAGCCTGACCACCCTTTATTTAAGTATGCCCGAAGGAAGTGTCTGATCGCTTTCTTCGGGCATCTTTTGTGGAACGTGGTTGTCATCAGAGATACAGAAAAGGAGTGTACATCTGATGGCCTCATCTTCCACGCGAATGACGCGAATCACCGTTATTTCGTTGCTTTCAGCAATCGCTTTTTTGATGCAGTACTTTAACTTTCCACTTCCTCCCTTTCCTTCTTTTTTAAAGGTAGATTTTAGTGAAGTACCGGCACTACTGGCCGCGATTATCTTTGGTCCTTTTGCTGGAGTAAGTGTGGAGCTACTGAAGAACCTGATACATTTTATTTTTTCAGGAAGTGAAACTGGTATTCCGATTGGACAAATATCCAACTTTGTTGCTGGGTCTACCTTTGTGGCAACTGCAGGCTGGATTACCCGTAAGATTCCAGGGATTAAGGGTTTAGTAATCGGGATGTCTGTCGCAGTACTGATTATGGCATCTATTATGAGCCTGGCTAATTACTTTGTTTTTTTGCCTGCCTATGCTTACTTTATTGATTGGACCATGGGAGAAGCGGAGAAAGTTGCATTGGTTTTGTACGGAATCGCTCCGTTTAATGTGATAAAAGGTATTTTAACGATGCTGATTTTTATCCCTTTTTATATTCGCTTTAAACCGCGGGTCGAGCAGTACTTAGTTCCAAAAAAGCTATGAGATCGGTTTATTGGAAAAAATAATCAGCCCCAAAAAGTTGAGGCTGATTATTTTATTGCCTAATTTCCACTGGCACGTCCAATTCCAATTCCTGCGTCAAAATGAGAAGGTCATGGGGTAAAGGAGCAGTGAGGGTAATCTTCTTTCCTAATAGCGGATGAAAAAAGGAGAGTCGATAGGCGTGGAGGGCTTGGCGTTGGATCTGATGGGTCGAGCCGCCATACAGTGAATCCCCCAAAAGGGGATACCCGAGATGAGAAAAGTGGACTCGAATTTGATGGGTCCGTCCTGTTTCTAGCCGTACATCCAAAAGAGTTGCTCCTTTCCCCCGGGATAAAACTTGATAATGGGTAAGGGCAGGATCCCCTTTCTGCATTACCATACGCCGGATAGGATGATTCGGATCCCGTCCGATCGGGGTGTCGAGGGTTCCTTTATTAAGCTCCATGTTTCCTTCGACAACAGCTAAATAATTTCGTTGGATCGCTCCTTGACGTAACTCTCGGTCTAACAATTGGTGGGCATAGGCAGACTTTGCAATTAAAAGAAGACCAGAGGTGTTTCGATCCAAACGATGGACGGGTCGAACTTTTCCTTCCCAACCTTGTTTTCGCCAGTAATAGACAATTCCATGGGCGAGGGTTTCCTTTTCATTCGGTAAAGTGGGGTAAACTTTAATTCCTGCTGGTTTGTCAACGACCAAAAGATCTTCATCTTCATAGATCGTTGAAAATGGAACGGCACAAGGCTCTAAGTCTGCCTTTTCCCGTGGTCGTAGGGCTACTTGGAGGAGATCTCCCTCCATTACGTTTCGCTTTAACCAGGTTGCTTTTCCGTTTAGTTTAATCCCACGTGAGCGAGTAAGTCGATTGATCATCCGGTTGGAAAGTAGAAGCGGACCTCGAAGAATTTCCGATACCGTGTAGCCATGAAATTTTTCTGGTACTTTGTATGTAATCCATTGCTGGTGATGTTTCACTGTAAAACCCCCAGGATAAGATAAATTGCGAGGAATAACTTTATCGTACCGTTTTTTCCTTTCAGATCCAAATTATTTTTGTAATAAATGATTTCATGGCAGGATGACCAGCGGATCCCAGGCCCATTCGACTTGGCATGAAATAAAAACAAAAGAAGGTCCTAAAGGACCTTCTTTACTTTGAAATTGCTTAAGCTTCTACGATTTGATTTCGTTTACGCAGGAAAAGAAGGGTGGCCACCAAGAGGATTGTTGCCGCGATAAGTCCGATCCATACATTATGTGTGATCCCGTAGATTAAGTAGCCAATTCCCGAAATACCTGCGACTAGCAAAGCATAGGGCAGTTGAGTTCGTACATGATCGATATGGTCGCACCCAGCGCCTGCAGAAGAGAGGATTGTGGTATCGGAGATTGGCGAGCAGTGGTCGCCGAAGACAGCTCCTGCTAAAACTGCGCCGATAAAAGGAAGTATCCATTCCGGAGAGAATTGTCCAGCAATTGTCGCTGCAATCGGAATCATAATCGCGAAAGTTCCCCAGGAAGTTCCTGTGGCAAAGGCCATCAGTCCAGCAATGAAGAAAATTATGACTGGCATAATCGCTAGGGGTAACTGGGTAGCTTCTACGATTCCTGCCAAGTAAGCACCAGTTCCAAGCTGCTTGACGATATCGCTAATTGCCCAAGCTAGAACTAGGATGATCACCGCATCTAGCATGCTTTCCATCCCTTTAGAAAAGATGGGAAAGAAATTTTTGGGTTGTATGCGCTTTCGTGGCAGATAAAGAATTGCAGCAACAATCACCGAAATAACTCCAGCATATAGAAGGGAAACCATCACATTGGCTTCACCTAGAGCTTCCATCAGCCCGATCTCTTTTGAGAAATATCCTCCGGTTTGCAAGATAAAGAAGAGGGATGCACCAATTAACACACCAAGAGGTAGGACAAGATCGATTGCATGATTCTTCGATTCTTCTTCTACATTATCTGAATCTTTTTGGTTTTTCATCGCTTCTTTTTCCATCTGTCGCATAGGCCCAAAGTCAAAGCGGAGCAAAATGATGAGGACAACCATCAAAAGAGCCAAGATGGCGTAGTAGTTTGCGGGGATTAGAGAGATAAACGCAGTTAAGGGAGCCAGTCCCACTTCATACTCCTCAAGCGGTTTGGCAATCTGTGATAAAAGGTAAGCCCCCCAACTTGAAAGCGGTACAAGTATACAAATAGGTGCTGCTGTGGAGTCCAATATATAAGCGAGTTTAGCCCGAGAAATCCCTTTTCGGTCGGTGATGGGACGCGCAATCTGACCGACTGCCAAGCAGTTAAAGTAATCATCGATAAAAACTGCACAGCCCGAAGCAAAAGGGATCATTTGGGCACCAGTGCGGGTTTTTACCCTTCTTAATGTCCAACGACCAAATCCATCTGCGCCTCCAGAGGCGGTGATTAATGCGGTTAACCCTCCTAACACCAGTAAAAAGATAATATTGGGAACCGCCCATTCTGGATCAGCTACCTGGTTGTAAACGATTTCAAAAGAATTGGTTATACCCTGAGTGATGGAAAAATTGGCTAAGATAATGCTGCCACTTACAATGCCGAGTAATAGGGATAAAATCACTTCCCGCGTGATTAAGGCTACCCCGATTGCGATGAGTGGGGGTAAAAGTGAAAGCCATGTCTCGGTCAATGCTTTCTCCCCTTTCTCAAATTACTTTTTTCTTAATAGTACCATCTTATCTCAAGATTTAATACAGAGAATTTTTGGATTAAGGAGAATTCAGATTGCAATAGTATGTATTATTTTATTTGTAAACAACAGTTAAATTATAAATATAATGGATTCCAGGTTACTTCTCCTTAATATTGATCAAAAAAAGCTTGAATCTCAGTTGCGTGATCGGACTTTAACAAGGAGAGCATGAGCAAAATCCGTGCTTTATGAGGTAATAAATTATCTCCCCAGATAAAAGGTAGGGTTTGGCTTTCAGCATAGGCCACCACCCGGCCTTCTGGAATTCGACTTCCAAGTACTACCTGAATTCCTTGCTCCATGGCCTTCTCTAAGGCTTCTTTTTCTTGGTTGGACAGTCTTGCTGCACCCATGGTAGCGATGACGATCCCCCGATACATTTTCTGTTCCATAACGGCATAGATCAGGTCAGGCTTCATCCCTACATAGGAATACAGGATTGCAACCTCAGGCAACTCTTTAATTTCCAGTTGGGCAAACTCAGAATGGACGGTATGACGTCGGGTAGGTTGGCGGTAATATTGCACTGTTCCATCCACATCTACAGATCCTAAGAAGCCAAGTTGTCCAGAATGAAATGTTTCCAGCTGAAATTTGCTTGTTTTTGTCACCTCA
>CALJVA010000160.1 GCA_937975135.1 uncultured Thermoactinomycetaceae bacterium
GAAGGAGCAGTTCAAGACCACCATATTAAAGAGCAATCAATTTTTACAACGCACCTTGCTGATAATGCGGTTTCCAATAAAAAAATCATCAATCGCGCCATCAGCACTGAAAAAATCCAAGCAGAGGCAATTCAAGAATTTCATATTGCATCCAAAGCAGTAAGCAGCCATCATATCCAACCTGCAGCGATTCAATCTAAGCATCTAGCGGATCAAGCAGTTACTACAAAACATATCAGCCCACAATCGATTACTACGACGCATCTACATGAACATGCAATCACCACTGATCAACTGGCAGACGATTCCATTACCTCAGATAAAATACAAGAGAATGCAATAAAAGAAGGTCACATTACCCCTTATTCAATCCAATCAAAACATTTTGCCTCCCGCTCCATTCAAGCAGGACATCTAGATATATCAGCAGTCACAACGGAAACGATCGCTAACGAAGCGGTCACAGGAGAAAAAATAGCGAATCAGTCGATCGGGCTGGAAAAACTTAATTTCAACCCTTTCCTTCTTCCAATACAGCAAGGCGTAAGTGGATTCCAAATTTCTGAAAATGAGCAGACCACCACCAAAGATATTGATCTGAATCAGCCATTTTTTGATTCCAATTATATCGTGGTTGCCATAACGGATCAGGCCAACCTTACAGTTAGCCTCGTAAAGCGAGAGCAAACAAAGTTTACTCTCCAAATCACAAAAATTGGTGATCAACAAGAAAGAGCAGATGGATCTCTCTTTTGGATAGCTTTTGGTCAAAACGTTACAAACGGACAGAAAGCTTTTCCACTTACTGAAAATCAGACTGCGAAATTGCAATCATATGATCCCAACTTGTCTGAAATCACCCCGATGAGGGAAAACAGTATCTCAACCTCTTCAAAGTTTGAGGTATAAAAGTAATGTAGTGATCGTGGCAGTGTATGCTCGGCTTCCACATGAACCGGGCATTCCTGCCACTTTTCTTATTCGATGTTCAGCTAAGATCAGGATCATCAGTAATGGCCAAACCGAAAACCTTGTTTTCCTACCACTTCTTCTATTTTCTTTTGTAACTGTTCCGATGGATGGATGCCGTATTTTTCCACAGGCAATGCGAGCACTTTTTGAGACCCTTCATAATAGAGTCGAACCGGTACCTTACCGGGGTGATCCAATAGGAGTTGCTTTAGCTTCTGTAACACTTGTTTATCCTCATGATGCTTTGAAATCCGAATATAGGCAGCTTTTTGCAGTTCTTTTTTCTTTTTTTCTCCCTCTGTTAATTCTTCAATCTGATCAGCCAATACCTTTGTTCCTTGCTCATCATGGGTGACTCGACCACTGATTAAGACCGGCCGTTCCTCTTGTAACTGATCCCGAAAAGCTTGAAAGACACGAGGAAATACCACAACCTCTATCTCTTGTGACATATCTTCCAAACGTACAAAGGCCATCAGCTCTCCTTTTTTGGTGGTAATCTGCTTTATAGAAGTGATGAGTCCTGCGATCACCACCATTTCCGAAGGTCGACAATTAGCCAGTTCATCCAGATTATGGGTTGTCCGCTCTTTTATCACCGCGCGAAAAGAAGAAAGGGGATGTCCCGATAAATATAAGCCGAGTAGATCACGTTCCATGGCTAAGATTTCGCGGGTAGAATATGGGGTCACACCTTGATAGGAATACTGTGGTCCTGACACTTCCTCCTCAAACAGGCGCAACTGACTATCTGTATGATTTCGTTGTTGCACAGTACCCTTTTCCAAAGCTTCGTCCAACATAGCGAGGAGTAATGCCCGATGTTCCCCCAAGGAATCCATCGCCCCTACCAATATTAAGGACTCAAGTACCCGACGATTACATAGGCGGGTATCTACCCGAGCACAAAAGTCAAAAAGATCACGAAAAGGACGTCGTTTTCGTTCCTGTCGAATCGCCTCAATCGCATGGGTACCCACATGTTTAATCGCCGCCAGACCAAATCGAATCCCGTCCTTTTCAACTGTAAAATGCCCCTCACTCCGGTGAATATCTGGAGGAAGAATTTTAATCCCCATCTTCCGGCACATTTCAATGTACTCTGCCAGTTTGCTCTGATGCCCAATCACAGTTGTAAGAAGAGCTGCCATATAAGCAAGAGGATGATTGGCTTTTAAATAGGCTGTCTGATAAGCGAGAACGGCATAAGCAGCAGAATGACTCCGGTTAAAACCGTAATTCGCAAAACGAAGAATGAGGTCGTATACTTCCTGTGCTACTTGTTCTGTATAGCCATTTTGGATACAGCCAGCGATAAAAGCAGACCGTTTTTTTTCTAATTCTGTGCGTTCTTTTTTTGAGACCGCACGCCGGAGTAAATCAGCCTCCCCCAAAGAAAATCCCGCCATCTTTGCTGCTATTTGCATAATCTGTTCTTGATACACGATGATCCCATAGGTATTTTTTAATATTGGCTCTAGATCCTTATGGGGGTACACAACACGCTCCTTACCATGCTTGGCTCGAATAAAACGAGGAATCTGCTCCATTGGACCGGGACGATATAAAGCGAGCACCGCAATAATATCTTCAAAGCAGGAAGGTTTTAATTCGCGAAGTACCCTCCGCATTCCTTGGGATTCCAGTTGAAATACCCCGGTAGTATCCCCTCTGGATAACATTTGATAGGTTATTTGATCTTCATAACCCACCTCGCGAAAATCGACCCGCTTTCCTTCAAGCTGAGCAATCAACTCCTGTGTCCGCTCGATAATGGTTAAATTGCGCAGTCCCAGCAGGTCAATCTTCAACAACCCAATCTCCTCCAGCACATCCATGGGATATTGGGTAAGAGGAATCTGGTCATGGCCCTCCTGAAGGGGGACATGATCCGTTAATGGATCACGAGAAATTACCACACCGGCAGCATGGGTTGAAACATGACGAGGCATTCCTTCGATCTTCCGCACCCGGTTCATTAACTGGGCAATAGCAGGTTGCTCTCGGTATAAATCGACTAAACCCGGCTCCTGACGAAAAGCTTTTTCTAGCGTCATGCCAGGTCCCCCGGGAATCAATTTTGCCGCCTGATCTACTTTGCCATAGGAGAGGCCCATGACTCGTCCCATATCCCTCACCGCTGCCCGGGGAGCCATTGTACCAAAGGTCCCGATCTGAGCCACATGGTTTTCTCCATATTTTTGGGCAACATATCGGATTACCTCATCCCGCCGTTCATCATCGAAGTCAATATCGATATCCGGCATACTGACTCGCTCGGGATTTAAAAAACGCTCAAACAATAATCCATGGGAAAGAGGATCAATATCGGTGATATACAAAACGTAAGCCACCAAGCTCCCTGCCGCAGAACCTCGACCTGGCCCCACAGCAATTCCTCGCCTTCGGGCAAAACGGACAAAGTCCCAGACGACAAGAAAATAATCGCTAAATCCCATCTGCTCAATAACAGACAATTCATAAGCCAGACGATCTTTCACTTCTTGAGTCACTTTGGGATAGCGGGCGGCCACTCCTTTTTTACACATCTTTCTTAAGTAGCTGACTGCTGTCTCTCCTTCAGGAACAGGAAACTGGGGAAGCAACCGCTTACCCAAAGGAATTTCTACTTGGCAGCGCCGGGAAATATGAACTGTGTTTTCAAAGGCTTCAGGTAGATGAGGGAAAAGTCGCCTCATCTCTTCACTCGACTTTAGATAAAATTGGTCGGATGGAAAACGCATTCTGTTCTTGTCATCCAGCCGTTTTCCCGTACCTATACATAAGAGACAATCATGAATTTCGTAATCTTCACGAGAGATGTAATGAACATTATTGGTTACAACCAGTGGAACACCCATCTCTTTCCCTAGAGCGATCAGATGGCGGTTTACCCTTTGCTGCTGAACCATCCCATGGTCCTGCAATTCAAGGAAAAAGTTGTTCTTACCGAAAATCTGAAGGTATGTTTCAATATGTCGCCGGGCTTCAGTTAGATTTCCTTGCAAAATCGCTTGTGGGATTTCACCGGATAAACAAGCGCTGGTTGCAATCAAACCACGGGCATATTGGCGCAGCATTTCTTTATTCACATAGGGTTGATGATGACCTTGTAAATGGGCAGCAGTAACTAGACGGAGTAAATTTCGGTACCCTTCATTTGTCTCTGCTAACAAGAGGAGATGGTTCAATTGACCCGAATGAGGTCGTTTCAACCTTTCAGGTGCAAGATTTACTTCACAGCCAATAATGGGATGAATTCCTGCCTTGCGGCATGCTTTGTAGAAAGGAATTACACCATACATGACAGCATGGTCTGTAATGGCCAAGGCTTTCATCCCTAATCGTGCTGCCTGCTCGACCAACTCTTCGATCCGTGCCGTACTATCCAATAAGCTGTATTCGCTATGAACATGAAGATGGACAAAGGAAGTCAACCGATTTACACCTACCGATTCGTGATCTACTTTGTCACCATTATAACAGGTACTGGATGTAACCATCTCGTCCACATACTTTGCCTTTTTGCCTCATAAAGGTAGAACAAGAAGAGTCATTGGAGGTGGCTTTCCATATGGGACAGTTCTGGTCCACCACCATACTGGATTACTTTATTGCCTTGGGAGTTGTTCTCGGAGGGTCCTTATTAGGGGGTGTTGGCGCCTTTCTAGCGGACCGAGCACCTATGGATGCTATGTTGGGTTTATCCGAACAACTAAAGATCTGGGCACTTGTAGCCGCTTTAGGTGGTACATTTGATACCATTCGTGCCTTTGAAACCAATATCTTAGGCGGACAGATTGGCCAGGTGGGACAGCAATTAATTTTTGTTCTCAGCGCATTTTTTGGAGCTCATACAGGTACCCTTCTGATCCGTTGGTTGTTTCAAGGGAGCTTTCATTAAAAATGCAGCGGAAATTGTTTCAATTACCCAAAGCCCCTCTTTTCGTCTCTTTTTTATTGGGAGTATTGTTTGGCGCAATTGGAATCAATTTTTTATATGGTCATAAACTGGACAGTCTGTATTTGGAGCGAAATGCTCTTTACTATCAAACCAATCAAAAGCAAAAAGAAATCAACAATCTTACTGAAGAATTAAACAAACTGGCCAAAAAAAAATCAGATCAAAACTCGGATCGGATTCTCAAAGTTCAAGTTGAAGTAGAAAACGATCTACGCTTCGCCCAAGAAGAGGTAAAATCAGAGGTCGAGAAGATTGTAGAACCATTTATCGGAAAATCATCCCAGTGGATATCCAATAATCCCGACTTACTGGATACCCTACTTCAGGAACGAACCATTGAAATAAGAAATAGTAACAGCAATACCGGTGCAATCCAAATCCAGCTACAACTAAAATATATTGCTTTCTTGGACTCCACCCTAAAAATATGGGTGACAGCACAGGAACGCGCTCCCAATGAGCTCACTTTGGAATAAAAAAAGGGAAGTAAGCACCTCCCTTATTTCTACACTATCCACCTTATCTTCTACCAACCAGGCTACAAGCCGTATCCTATAAAAAGCTTCGTGTGAATCAGGCCTTAGGATTTCGATCTAAGGGCGCCTTGGGGCCAAATCTCTACCGCTCAATCATTTGGGCTGTAATCAACGCTTTGGAAACCAATGTGCTTCCATTAAGCAATACCTCCAGGTCTACTTTGGCAAATTTACGACCCATCTCCAAAATCCGAGGCACGATCTTTACCTCGCTTTCCAATTGCACAGGCTTCAGTGCGTAAACGGTTACATTTTCAGTGACAAAATCCCCACGTCGCTGGCGCCTGAGCAATCGATAAGCAGACTCGGTAAGCAGTGCGGTGAGTACTCCCGTACTTAAAGTGCCTAAGGGATCCGTCATTTGAGGGGTAATTTGTCCTGCGAAGGCGATTCCCCCTTCTCGATCTTTCACCTCTTCAAAACCTTGAAAAATCAAGTCATTGATCGTTTCTCCTACCTGTGGTTGCTTTTGTACATATTGAAGGGATTTGATCACATCCTGGCGACTGATTACGCCAAGGAGTCTCCGCTGTTCATCCACAACAGGCAATAGTTCAATTCCTTCCCATATCATCTCATGGGCTGCGGAAGCGAGGGATGTTTTTGGCGTAACAGTAATCGGCTGCTTTGTCATTACCCGCTCGACCCGCTCCTCAGAGGAACGCCCGACGACATCTTTGGCCGTTATCATTCCCTGTACCCGACCTGCGTCATCAACAACGGGATAGCGACTATGTCCGGTCTCCTTTACAAGGGAGTGGAATCGGGATACGGGATCCCCTTCTTTTAATGAATAAGGGCGGGAATCTGCCGGTAGCATGTCCTCAACTAAGAGAATCTCCTTTTTAATCAAACGATCATAAATGGCTCGGTTGATCATCGATGCTACCGTAAAAGTGTCGTAACTGCTCGATATTACAGGAAGTTTCAATTCATCTGCCAATTTTTTTACTTCATCTGTGGTATCAAATCCTCCTGTAATCAGTACAGCTGCCCCCCGCTCCAAAGAAACCTGGTGCACATTATCCCGGTTACCTACAATTAATAAGTTGCCTGCTTCTACATAACGCATCATCGCTTCCAGCTTCATTGCCCCAATCACAAACTTGTTTAATGTTTTATGCAGTCCTTCTCGACCACCTAACACCTGACCATCAACGATATTGACAACCTCAGCAAATGTAAGGCGTTCAATATTGGAGCGCTGTTTTTTCTCTACTCGCACAGTTCCCACTCGTTCAATGGTGTTTACTAGGCCTTGAAGTTCTGCCTCTTTGATTGCGCGGTATGCTGTTCCTTCACTTACCTTAAGATCACGGGACAATTGGCGCACAGAGATTTTTTGGCCCACTTCCAGCCCTTTAATAAAATTTAATATTTGTTCATGTTTGGTGGCCATGGGCCTCCCCTACCTTTAAGATATGATTAAATTCTGTTATAATCAATTATAGACCAAAACGCAACAGAATAAAAATAACAGGAGGGACCCCTCCTGAAAAGGACTTCGCTCTATAGTACAGAATCGCTCAATGGACTAAACAAGATTCCTTTCACCGACTGTTTACCCATTTTTGGCGCGCTTGTTCCCTTAGCCTTTTTTGCTGTAATTCATACTGCTTTCTTTCTTCTCTTGACCTCTCCTGCAATACCATCCGTCCATTCGCAATGATCACCAAAATCGCGAAGATCGTCCACATCCATGAAAATAATAAACTGGAATCAACTACACCCGTTAAGTGAAGTCGGGGAAACATAAAAATCAGCATCGCCATGGCCAAAACAAAAGCTATCTTATGCTTCTGCATCTCCACCTATCCCCCTTATCTCTTCTCTTGTCTATTGTATGTACAAGCTAAAATAAAATGAAAAGAGATAAAAAAAAAGAGAGACAGCTCATTTCTTGCTGCCTCCAAATAAGGGGGTTTTCATCCTGTTTTTATAGTAGTGGAAGCATATTACAATCACGTTACATTGAAATTACATTTTCTTATCTCTCTATACCTCTGTCCATTCACCACTTTTTAAAATTATTGCTTCAATCCCTTTTTCTCGCAGTCTTTCGGCAAAGAGGTTGGGATCCTGTTCAATGAGAGGAAAAGTATTGTAATGCATTGGGATCACACGCTTTGCTCCTACCCATTCTGCGGCAAGCGCGGCATCCTCCGGTCCCATCGTAAAATTATCGCCAATGGGTAATAGTGCAACATCAACCTTTGCCCATGTTCCAATAAGTTTCATATCAGAAAAGAGGGCCGTATCTCCGGCATGGTATATGGTTTGATCTCCTAGAGTAAGTAGAAAACCTGCGGGCATTCCCAGGTAAACAATCTCCTGTTCTTCATCCTTTGTGAATCCAGATCCATGGAAGGCATGGGTTAATTTTACACGACCAAATGGAAATTGATGGCTGCCTCCAATATGCATGGGATGCACTTCTGCTCCCTGCCAGCCCAGCCAAGTAGCCAATTCAAAGGGCGCAATTACTGTGGCGTTATTCCTCTTGGCAATTTCAAGTGTATCTCCTACATGATCATTATGACCATGGGAAACCAGAATATAATCTACCTCTATTTCTTCGGCTTTCACAACTGCTTGTGAATTACCGGTTAAAAATGGATCGATGATCAACTTTGTCCCTTGATGATGAATTTCAAAACAACTGTGTCCATGAAAGCGAATCCGCATTTTAAGAATATCCTCCTATACCTTTTATGATAAAGATTTCAAGCTTTCCATGATCATTGGGCTTCGAGATCGCGATACATTGCTTCTAAAGGTTCACCGAGAATCCGATGGATCTCTCCTATCAATATCCCCAATTTACTTTCAGCTTCGAGGTAGCGTCGGATCTCTGATACCTGATTAATTGCTTCGATAGACCGGTTATATTCATTCACTTCCTGTTCTGATAACGTCTTTCCCATCAGCTGATAGCTTTGGATCTTCATCTGCTGATTTCGAAAGTTTGTAAGTAAATCTCGATTGGCAGGATTTTTCTCTATAGTATCCCACGCTTCCAACAGTTTTTTCATCTCATCACTTTGGCGAATCATTTGTGCCAACTCACGGGCTTTATCATATAAATGCATAACAATGATGTGGCAATGAGATTGCCTTCCTCCCCTCCTTCACACATCCTTCATCGGATTGATTCATCTTTTCACCTTTGTTGTCCATTTCACAGAAAAATAAGTGATTTTATGTCTGCTTAACTTCTCTCATCATTTCATTTATGCAGGATGTTATACTTTCCCTTTATGCATATACCACACATCCCAGTAAAATACCTCCCAAACCTATGCCAAGCCCCTTTTTCTCACCGGAAAGTACCTGTCTTCATAGGATAAAGTAGTCATTATGCGGAAGGGGATCATAATGGGACAAACGCGCGCGCAAATTCAAATTATACCAAAGATGTCCTTTCCCCCGCAGATCAACATGGTGATGAGTCGGGTCATGGCGAGGAAACTTTCTTTGCCCCGATATCCGATCTGGGTGAGCTTTGGTTCATCAGTTGAATTAGCCCATGTTGCTTTTGCTTCAACATCCAATTCCATTCTCTATATAGACTCCCATTTGGCCCATCGCTTGCATATAAAAAGTCCCCTTACACTTCGGGTGAAGTATGATGTTCAGCGAAGACAACTTCAATTGGGGCCACTTCTAGGCATTCTAATCAATACCCAAGCTCCAGAAATACAAGGGGAAGATCCCTTTGGTCCACTGACCCGCTTTTTGGAAGAGTGCTCTCTCAGCACCCGTAACCGTGGGGTCTGCCTTACTGTGTTTTCACCGGAGGGCTTGAATTTAGATGCAAAAAAAGTGACGGGATTTTCCTTTGATAAAAAGAAGTGGAACAAATCTACCTTTCCTCTTCCCAATGTCATTTATAATCGCATTACTTCACGCCGTGTAGAACGAAATCCCAATCTTCAGTTGAAGTTACAAAAACTGCGTAAGTTACATGGTGTCTCTATATTTAACGAAACCTTTCTTGATAAACAGCAGGTTCACCAGTTATTACATCAGGACGAAGCGGTTCGGCATCTACTTCCTGAAACCCACCCCTACCGCACTTCATGGATTCGCCCGATGCTCAACCGATATGGCACAGTCTATATAAAACCGAACAAAGGAAGCTTAGGTCAGGGCGTTATCCGATTAATGAAGCAAAAAAATCTCTACACAATTCAATATACCACTGCAACTGGAACCCTGACACGAACCAACCAATCCCTCAAAGAAGTTATCCCTTTTTTAAAAAGAAGAACAGCCCGTTCCTCTTATCTCATTCAACAAGGTTTAAATCTGGCCCGGATTGGAGGAAGAGTAGTTGACTTTCGTGTCCTGGTACAGCGGAATGGCCGCGGAGAATGGACCATCACTTCCACTGTAGGTCGGATAGCCAATGACCGCAATATTGTTTCAAATCTTGCACGGGGAGGAACCCTGCGCAAGGCAGCTGAAGTAATTCGGGAATTGGAGGATATTCCGAACAAGCCTACTGCTTCTCAATTACGCCGTCTTACCATGAATATCGTTCACTCTTTTGATCGCAAAATCCAAGGGCACTTCGCCGAGCTAGGGATCGATCTTGCCTTAGACCAAAACGGAAAGTTTTGGTTGCTTGAAATTAATTCTAAACCTTCAAAAACAGATGATGCAATCGCCAATCCAACTTTACTTATTCGCCCATCGGTCAGACGACTTATTGATTACACCTGCTACCTAACTGGAATGACAGTAGGAGAAAAGTCACGCTCCATCCATCGAAAAAGAAGAGAAGCCCCTTGGAGGTATCGACGATGAATAACGCCCAAAAAATGAGATATGCACTCGGAGTAATTATATGCAAAATAAATAGAATACCTCCTTTTCATGAAATTACTTATTTTAAGGAACTAACCATTGAGGCAAGAAAACTAGGAATCCTCCTAATTATTTTCTCTCCCAAAGCCGTTAATTGGAAAAATCGTACAGTTCATGGATGGAGCTATGAGCCTATCAATAAAAAATGGAAAGTTGAAGAGCATCCACTCCCCGTCCTGATTTATGATCGCTGTTACTATAAGGATCGTCGCCAGTATTTTGAATATAAGCCTTATGTACAGCGGATCTTACAAGATCCCCAGATCCGCTTGCTGGGACGCCCGCTGAGCGGAAAGTGGCAAACTTACACCATGTTACAGAAAAATTCGTCCCTAACTCCCTATCTTCCTGAAACCATCCGACTTCATTCGATCAAGGAACTGATTCCGTTATTTAACAAATGGGATGTAGTACTTATCAAACCTAACGGAGGCAGTCATGGTCGTGGTGTAGCCTCTCTTAGGCCTATCAAAGGCGGGATCCATGTGATGGGCCGAACCACAAATAACCAATTATTTAATCGTAAAATTTCCTTCCAAGAACTAAAACCATGGCTTCATCAGTTTACTCGAAACTCACGATACATTATGCAGCCATGTCTCAACTTGAATAGTAACGATGGGCGTCCTTATGATCTGCGTATTTTGGTGCAAAAAAACGAAAAAAGAGAATGGTCACTTACGGGAATGGCAGTTCGCGTCGGGCGTGCAGGTACGCTCACATCAAACCTTCATGGAGGAGGAAAAGCAGAGCGTGCAATACCATTTTTAGCCCGACAGTTTTCTCGAGAGAAAATAAATAAGCTGTTAAAGGAAATTCACTGGTTGTCTACTCAGGTTCCTGTTCAAATTGAGAAGGAACATGGAACTTTAGTAGAGCTAGGAATCGACATCGGGATTAACCCTCATGGGCAAATCTGGCTTTTGGAGGTTAACTCTAAGCCTGGCAGATCCGTCTTTCTGCTTACAGGAGAAAGGGAAATGCGTCTCCGCTCCATTCAAAACCCAATACGGTATGCTCGTACTTTACTGGAAGAGAAAGTAGGAGGGGTAGTATGAGCTCCATCGTCTGCCGCGTTCATCGACTTTCATCTTCACCAACAAAGGCGATTATCTTGACCAAACCACTGATGGAACATTGGGGCTGTCAGAACGGTCAATCAATCAAAATTTCCTTTGGCAACAAAATGTTAATCGCACGGGTAGTTGGAATCTCTCGTCAGGAGACTGCGATCTATCTCCCCCCTACAATCGCCCGTCAATTAACAATTCCTTTTTTTGGGGAAACACGCGCCTCCTTTCGGAACCGCACGTTACGCCTTGGACCTGTCATCGGAATTTTAACCACTGGTTTCACAGGTTCCCCGTCCCTTCCCTTTGGAGTTCGCTCCCAACTTTTTCGAAACTTTTTAATCGCTGGGCAAGAGGATAAACCTTATTTCTTTGTTTTTACTCCTGAAATGGTGGATTGGCAGCGAAGAACAATCTCAGGCTGGTTCTACCGTCGTAACAAAACAGGTACCTACCTTTGGAGCCGCCACAAAGTCCCTCTTCCTGATGTAGTCTATGAGCGAATTCCCAACCGCAAGGCAGAATCCCTGCCACAAGTAAAAGAGTGCCGCAACCGCCTACAACGGATCGCTGGGAGCCGCATCTTTAATCAAGGTTTCTTTAACAAGTGGTCCATCCATGAACTACTGGCCCACGATCCTGTTGTAGGCAAATATGTACCTGAGACAGCCCTTTCCCCCTCAGTCGAAAATATTCAACGTATGGCTGAAGCCCATCAGATCGTTTATCTTAAGCCCAGTGGTGGAAGCTTGGGTATCGGCATCTTTCGTATTACACGAGATCCCGATGGAAGGTATTTTTGCCGCTTTCGCAATGGAGAGAAAAACGTTCTTTTACGCTTCTACTCCCTTCGGAAAATGATCCAGCATCTCTTCGGAAAACAGCCTTCTAGCTTTCAGCGCTATCTCGTCCAACAAGGAATTCGTCTGATTCGATATAAAGGTCGACCCGTTGACTTTCGCGTTCATATGCACAAGGATCGCAACGGAAAATGGAAAGTAGTGGGAATCGGTGCGAAGGCGGCTGGCTTTGGAAGTATTACAACCCATGTGCGAACAGGAGGTTCCCTTTTTTCTGCTAACCAATTGCTGGAATCGATTTTTGGCACAAATGCTCATATAGTCATATCCGGGCTAAAAAGGGTCTCCATTCAGATTGCAGAAGCCTTAGAGGAAAAGACAAATGGTCCACTGGGAGAGCTTGGAATGGATATTGGTGTGGATCAAGATGGGAAGATCTGGTTATTTGAGATCAATTCAAAACCGGGTAGACATATTTTCCATCATCCCGATTTAAAAGAGGCTGGGCGCCAATCTGCACGCTACATTACTGAATACGCTTTGACACTGGCTAATTTTGTTTGAGGAGGATAACGAGTGACCAAGCCGAATACAGACTGGTTAGGCGTCAAACCTAAAATACCCCCCCTACCTGCCTCCAAAGTGGTTAATCATGCACCCAATCAAAGTAAAAAAGGTCCCTATATCGCAATACTTACTTCTGAAGGACGTTATCCTTTCCGTGGTAATCACAAAAACTTTGCGGATATTATCCGCACAGGTCGACAAATGGGAATTACTGTTTACGTCCTAACACCACGAGGCATAACCCCCAACCGGCAAACCGTGCGTGGCTATCTCCTTGACACTACCACTAAAAAATGGAACCCCTCTATTTTGCCTGTACCCAACGTTGTCTATAACCGTATTCCTGATCGCCAGGCAGAGCAACAACCCGAAGAACAAAAAGCCCTTCAGTTACTCAAAAATTCACCAGGGATCCATTTATTTAACCCTTCATTCTTTAATAAGTGGGACTTATTTCGTAATTTACAGCAAGTAGAACAACTGCGCCCCTACCTCCCTATTTCTACCCGCTGGGGAAACCGGAATACTTTTTTTGAAATGCTTCGCCGCTATCCCCTGCTCTTTTTGAAGCCAATCAAAGGAAAAGCAGGACAAAATATGATTCGCATCTCACGGTCGTCCCGCAATTCCTATGAGGTCATCTACCAATCTGTCCAGGGTAAACAACGCTTTCATCTTTCTTATGATCAACTTTTCCAAAAGCTAAAAGACTTAACAGGATCCCAACCCTATTTACTGCAACAAGGGATTTCACTGGCAACTTTCCGTGGGCGTCCCTTTGACCTTCGTGTGTTACTCCAAAAAGGAGCTACAGGTAAGTGGACAGTAACAGGAATTGGCACACGATTGGCAGGAAAGGATGCAATCTCTACCCATGTTCCCATGGGAGGAAGTATTGGCAAAACAAGCCATATCCTGCGCAGTGTATTTGGTAGTCGCCATCAAAAGATCCGCAATCAGGTAGAAGCTTTAACATTGCAGTTTGCCAAGCAGATTGAACGAACACAGAACACAAATCTTGGTGAAATGTCGATGGATATCGGTATCGAACCGGACGGTAAAATGTGGTTTTTTGAGGCCAATTCCAAACCTATGAAGTTTGATGAACCGGAAATTAGAAGCCGCTCCTTACAACGTCTCCTTCAATATTGCTTATTTTTAAGTGGATACCGATCCACAAGGGAGGCTTAACAGGTCAATGGAAATTCAGATTCTCTCACCACAACGCCTCTCACAACTCCGTCCTTTATTAATCCCCTTTATAAGAAAGTATGGTGAACGTCGGATTACCCATCGTGCAATTCGCTGGCTACAAAGACTGGCAAGCGACCCGAAAGCCCATTTTTCTGAAGGTACGCTGATTTCCATCGCTGTAAGTCAGCGAAAGATCATTGGGATTATTGCCTTTGGGCGTTTTGGGCTGGATGAATCCTTTATCGTGGTCCATCCTCAGTACCGGAAGCGAAAAGTAGGTGAATCCCTTCTCTATCACGCCTTAGAAGATTTAGAAAAGGTGTATACCCGTGTTGCATGTGACAATATTCCCAGCTTGAAATTATGTTTTTCCAATGGTTTGGTTGCCTTTCGCTTAATCCGAGGACCTACTGGAAAACCGACCTTGTGGCTTGGCGGAGGAAAATGGACTCCCAACGATGTTCCCTAACTATAAGAAAACAACCTCCTTATCATAAGGAGGTTGTTTCAATTATTATTTAATCACCCGTCTTGCCGTTACATACCCTTTGTCAAGCCATCCTGTGCTCAAGCTATCATACCGGACTCCACCAGGACCCCAAGTATGCAACACACGGTTATTTCCTGCATAAATCGCTACGTGACCAATCTGACTGGAGCTTTGGGTTCTAAAGAACAATAGATCACCTTTTTGAATTTGGCTACGCGGCACGTAAGTACCTACTTTAGCCTGCTGGCGAGAAGATCGGGGCAAATCAATCCCATGTTGACGGAAAACATGCTGTACAAAGGAAGAGCAGTCAAAGGTATTGGTCTGCCCCGACCGGGCCCCGTACTGATAAGGAGTCCCCAGATATTTTTCACCCGTTTTAATAATCTGGTCTGCCAGCTTTTCATTTGGTGCTGGTTGTACAGGTGCAGGATTGGAAGGTGCAGGTTGTGATGGCTGCGTTGGTTGTGACGGTTGTGTCGGTTGTGACGGTTGTGACGGTTTCGTATTTTTAGCTTGTCCACTACCGCTTTTTAGTGGATTGGTAAGACCGACTTGTTTAAAAATCTTGTTCACTTTACTAAACGCAGAGGCTGCTTCTGCCTCTCCCATATTGACAGGAGCAAAAGCAGTTACCGCCAATGCAGTTGTAAGGATCAATGCTTTGAAGCTAAACTTCTTCATGGAATCCTCCTTCTCCCATTCAATTCATTGTTTTGTGTGCAGCTAGCTTGCTGTGTCGATCTTGTTGCTTATCCTAACATAAATCAATTCTGTTTGAATATGTAATCTTATCCATTTATCTGAATTGGACCGGTTTCAGGTTGTAATATAATAATTTTTACTATTGCTTCTCGAGTGAAAAAGGCGCAAAACGCCCATAACTACAGCATTTTGCTCACTTTTCACCCGAAAAGAAAAGTGCTCCAACTCCGGAAGCACTTCACTGTATTGGTTAGTTTTTATATTGAATTCCAATATTTTTTATGCTAGAGAAAGGGATCATTTATACCTACGGTTATATTTTTGGCCATCATAGCTAAATTGGACTGGCTGATTTTCGATCACAGTTTCTAAATGAACTGGTCGACCCCATAAAGCATACACATAGGGGAGTGTTTTTTCCATATACTTCAAATCAAGCTCATGTTCTTCATAATGATGCTTCAGATACAGTTCGCCATTCCGCTGATAATCCCCATCTTCAACAGTAATATACGGATGTCCCCCATTGATTCGACTAGCAATCAATTGATCCCGCACCTGCTTCCAATCCTTATCGGTAATACTCCATTCATTTCCTCTCCGCTGATAAATGTATAGGTCCAGCTCTTCGACCAGTTCTTTTGTTAAATAGTTTCGGAGAAAGGAGATATCCGAATCCAATTCACGTACTTCAAAAATCTTCTCTCGTCCCTTCCCCGGTACTCGACCCAGCTCCTGCTGCTCCTTTTTTGTCGGTCGGTCCCATCTTTTTTCTATATCTTCAAATATCTTTAACCCCACATGATAAGGATTGATCATTTGCTTGGAGGGACTAGTAACAGAGGCATTCAACCGGGCAAACTCCACTGTCTCTTCCTCAGTCAAATCCATCTCACGGAGAATCCGCAAGTGCCAATAAGTTGCCCAACCTTCATTCATAATTTTTGTTTCCAACTGCGGCCAAAAATACAGCATCTCCTCACGTAAAATGGTGAGAATATCTTGTTGCCACTCTTCCAACACCGTACTGTGATTCATAATAAAAAGTAGCAGATCTTTTTGGGGGTGTTCCGGTATCCTTTTGGTCGTTTGTTTTGGTCTCAATGGCTGTTTCTCCCCCTGATGATCCAGCTTCCAAAGATCATCATAGGGGGTTTCTCTTTTTCTTGGCGCTTCTTTTTCTCTTCTCTTTCGTGGAGGAGTAATTAAACTGGGATCGATATGTTCCTGAATCCCCAGCGCCTGATCCAAAAACTGCTCCACCCGTTCCTTCCCATACTCCATTTCATAACTGCGGATCCGCTCGGCGCTGGCCGCCATGCTCTCCACCATATTCCGGGATGTATTCGAAAAACGAACGTTATTTTTAAAAAAATCACAGTGAGCCAACACATGGGCGACGATTAACTTATTTTGAATCAAGCTATTCCCCTTCAGCAAAAAAGCATAACAGGGGTTGGAATTGATCACCAACTCATAAATCCGACTTAACCCCAGGTCATACTGTAATTTCATACGGTGGAATGCTTTACCAAAACTCCAGTGAGAAAAACGGGTTGGCATACCATAAGCGCCAAAGGTATAGATGATGTCAGCAGGGCAAATTTCATAGCGCATGGGGTAAAAGTCAAGACCAAAACCACGAGCAATCTCTGTGATTTCTGCAATTGCTCGCTCTAACAAACGGCGTTCATCAGACATAATGATCCCCCTTCTATCTACTTTGTAAATAGCATACGCGAAAAGGGAGATAAGTTGTCTGTTACCTCCCTCTGTTCCAATGGTATAATATTATAAATCCGATTTACCTGATATGAATTGTATGATATTATAAATCCAATTTAATAAGCTAAACTATTGAAATACAAATCAGTTCTCCTTGATCATAAAGCGGTTTTCATGTAGGTTAAGATTAATCATTGGCCATGATAAAAAATGGATATTAAACTGCGTTGTAAATAATAGAAAATATTCCATTCCTCCGTTTAAATAAAAGGAGCTGTTTTAAGTCATGCAATCATTGATCAACCGGCTTCACTTTTTCTCACGTTTCATTTCTTCACCAAGAAAAATTGGAAGCATTACCCCCAGTTCCCGCTTCCTCGTCAATGCACTATTAAATCCTGTTCCCTGGGATCAAACAAATACCATTATTGAACTTGGGGCGGGTACTGGGGTTGTCACCCAACAAATTCTTCAGCAAAAAAAGCCTTCTTGTCAGGTGATCACCTTTGAATCGGATCCTCAGCTCAACCAATTTTTAAAACAAAAATTTCCTTCTCTTCTTCACTGTTTAGATGCACGAGAGATGACAGAACAAATGAATCAAGTGGGGGTCCAGCAAGTAGATTGTGTGATTTCATGTCTACCATTTAACAACTTTCCTCAATGGCTCCGACAAGAAATTCTCCAGGAGATCAAAAGCATATTAGCTCCTAATGGGCTATTTATTGCCTATCAATACTCTTTACAAATGAAATCAATGCTAAAGGCCAATTTCCAACAGGTGGAAATTCGCTTTGTACCTCTTAATGTTCCTCCCAGTTTTATATATATTTGTCGGGATAATAAGAGTTCGACTTCTATAAACCTTCATTAATTCATCATTCCCTAAAAAGTAAGCTCATCTTGCTTGTTAGGGAATCCCCTATGTAGACAGACCGAAGCAGAATAAATTCCAACAAATAAGGCAAGAGGGTATCCTCTTGCCTGTTTTATTTAAATTTACACCGACTATCATTTTTTAAAGAGAATCCGCTATGCGTATTCCATGAAACACGTATTAAAAAAACAGATACAATAAGATCACAAAACTTTTCCCTTTACAATCCCAAGGGAAACAGGTAAGCCATACTTTTGTCCAATTCGCTCCACCTGCGCAGCAAAGCGGGCGCCCATATCGGGACGAACCATCTGCACATAACTGGTGTATCCCTGGATGTATTGCCAAAGGTTGGGGTGTCCTCGCCGATTGGCTGCCTGTAACCCATTTTGTTCAGCGTCATGTAGAAGTGCACGGAATGCACGGAGGGTTTGCCGGTTAAGATTTATTTTTTCATTGACGACAATTCCCGTTACCTGTTGTCGCCGACCTTTTCGTAATATGCGAGTTTTCTTCTCGTTTTCCACAAAACCTTCCGATCGAATAATCGCTCGGGCCTTATAAAGGATCGAGCCAATTTTCTCCAAAGCCTCTTTTCCACAGGAGAAGGTAAGGTCATCTGCATACCGAGTATAAATGAACCCATGGGTCTCTGCCAAACGGGTTAACCGTCGATCCATGTTACGGCAAATCAGATTGGTGATTGCTGGGCTGGTACAAGCTCCTTGGGGTAACTGACGTTCCCCCACAGCAACATAATAGTATTTCCCATCAAACTCCACTTTTTTTCGTGGTGGTTCTGTACATAATAGGGCAAGCAATGTGGCGACTCCCTGGCTATATCCTAAGGAACTGAATAATCCACGAACACGCTCAAACGTAATATGGGGAAAAAAGTCCTTCAAGTCCATTTTTATCACTGCTTCTTTCCCCACATGAAGCTTTGCCCCGTCCACAATGTTGCGACCAGATACAAAACCATAAGCCGCCTCACTCACTACAAGCTTGTCCAGAATGTGTTTTTTTACCCAACGCTGCGCCTGGCGCAATAGAGGCTTCGGTGATGAGATCTCCCGCTCACCGCCACTTTTTTTGGGGATGGTAAAACGGTAATAATGGCATAGGGTCGCTGTATCCCGGTGAAAAGTAAGCCATTTTAACTCGCTCAATGAAAGACCCATCTCTTCAGCTAAGGCCAAAGATGAGCCGATCAGAGGAAGCCCCAGCTCCATCAGCTTCTGTTCATCATTTTTCCATGAGTTTAAACCAGCAGAGACTCCTTCTCCAGCGTGGATAATATGGGACTCTTTATAAGCCTCCCAGCGGGCTTTTGCTTCAGCCCGCTGCCGCTCAAGCCAAGCTTTTCGCTCAGCCCGTTTTCGCTTACTTTCCTCGATCCGCTTCTTGCGGGCTTCCCGCAACAGATATTTCAGATTGGCCAGCTTGCTATGCTCTTTTCTTAGCTCGGCTAGTTCTTCCTGTAATCGCTTGATTTCTTCCTGCTCAATGGCTATTTGTCGTTCTTCTTCTGGGGACAAAGGCTTGTCTATCCAAAACCCGAGACGAATCATCTCTTTCTTAATCGTCTCTTCTCGTCCTTCCTCCATCACACGCTGGATCCATTCTTCCTTAGTAAGGGGCCTTGTCTCTGTGTCTGTCTGTTCTTCCTCCATCTTGTTTCACCCTCTCCATAATGAATCATCTACAGAAACCCTCTATTTCCGAGATAAGGAGATTAAGGCCATCATATGCTCGCAGGGTCCTTGCATTAAGCGATTTTGCCGATAAAAGTAACAGTCACAGGAACCCTGGGTCACTCGACCGTCTGAATCGAGAACCACTTTGGAAACATAAGTTTTAGACTTCCCTTCCACTTTCCCTTGAAGCTCCACACCCCCTGTAGTCGTAGGAAGCTTGGAGGTAAGGACTGCTTTGCCCTGTTCGATCAACTGGTTCGCAGCAGCTTCCCGAGGATTGGCATACTGGAGCATCTCTGGAGGCAGAGGATCACGGGTAAGTTCCCGTAAGCGATATTTCCCGATCTCAAGATCAAACATCACCCGACCTGCACTGCATAACTGGCGTAATGCTGCTTGTACAACGGGCAGGGGCAATCGGGTCCAGCTGGCTAACTCTCCTTCTGTCGCCGCCTTCTTCAACTTAAGCTGGGAAAAAACCAGTGTACTTTGTCGTGGTGTTGCCTCTGCTGTCGCTCCTGTCATTAGATCAAAGTTAGCTGCCCCTGCCCAATCATTGCGAGTCCAACCGGATAAGCCAAGAGTAAAACTGAGCGTTCCTAAATCGGCAATATAAAAACTAGGCAAACCGGTTCCCAATAGATGAATCGTAATCTTATTGGCCAAGGGAAGTAACCCTTCCAGTAAAAAGAGTCGACGCCGTCCCCAAGTACGGATTTCTTGCGCCTCGTCTCCTAAGTAAATGGAATCACGGAAGATCATTTCTTCATTCCAAGGTTCTATAACCAATTTGACAGGTTGACCCGGAGTTAAGACATAGCGGAGGGAGCGAGGACTACTTTTTTCACGATGACGTCGTAGAAAAAGGCAAACATTATAAAGATCGATCGGCTTTACGTCAAAGGAGACGGTTGGCAACGCCATCGCCGACTGTACTTGGAGAAATCCCCGAATCCAGCTTTCCGGGACATCAATTTTTTTCTCTTTGTACACTTCACGACCTTGGGTTGCTACCTCAAAGCCGGAAGGATCAATCTGAAATTCCGTGGGCCGATAGGAGCGAATCCGTTTAATTTCTCCTAATAAGGCATCTGAAAAATCGATATTAGTGGTTCCATATGAAAACTCTTTCACATCGGTAAACAGATCCTCATGTACCGCCAAACGACCATAAGAAGATTCATCCAGGGAAAAAGCCTCAAAGAAGATTTGATCAGGAGCTACGGTAATCACCGGATCAAGGACCCACCATGCTGCCTTGTCATTTTCATAAAGCCAGTCAAAATAACGGCGCTGTGCTTTATAAAAGTCACCTTTCCGCTTATCCTGTAAGGATTGTAACTCTCGAAGTCGCCTTGTTTTCTCCTTGATTTTTTCTCCGATGGCTGATTTCTGAGCCAACAAATCAGCAATATCAAGCATATATTGCTCTTGCACCCATGCCTGGTAGGCACTATGATCCCGTGGTTTGTAATTCAAATCAGAGACGACCACATCTCGAAGGGCCACCATCGCATCCCGATACCGGATGGGATCTGCAATCTTTCCCCGAAAAAAAGTGGGTTCTCGTCCCAAATCGGGAGCAAAATCGATCAGAGACTGCCCTCCAGCATGGCTAATTCCGCTCGGTTTGGCGTAGGTTTGTGTAAATAACATGCCCATCTCCCTCCCATCATTGGCCCACTTTTAGCGGTGTCTTAATATGAGGATATTTAACTTGAATCCGTGTCAATGTATGGATAATCTGTTCAAAGTCTTTTTTCCCACCATTCCGGGCTATATCTGCCAATAAGGGGACTACCTGCTCAGCCAACTCTTCGGCCAACTCTTCGGATTGTTCACCAAGGCGAAGTAAGAGCTGAAAAGCGGCCCTCTTGGCCTTCCTTCCCTTATGTACCCGGAAGAAAATCCGACGGAAAAATGGCTCCATTCGTTTGAACAATTTTCCATTCCAAGAGATTCCTTCTGCTAACTCCAAGGTATATTCCTGTACCTGCAACCAAGGGCTTTCACTCGCCCGTAACATGAGTTCTTGCTGATCGATCTCCTTGTGATAGATCGCGGCCATCTCCATAGCAAACTGCTGTACATCACTGCGGGCACTGTCCAATAAGCCATAGATCAGGTCAGGGGTTACCTGTTCCGGTGATAATGTCCGCATATAGCCAAACATCCATTCCCGAGTATCATCCCATTCCGTTTCGACCAGGTTAACCATCCCGTCGGCATCCAAATGCTCCCGCACTTGTAGAATCATCCGCCGTCCTTCTTCCCGGGCCAAGGCTACCCGAGCATGGGCCAGAGAAAGCAATTGCTTAAAGGAAAGTTTGCGGGGATCAGGCTGAATTAACTGCAACAACCGGGCCCCAAACTCCTGTAAGTTGGATTGGTCGCTGTTTAGATATAGCAGTACACGATCCAAGGGCGTTGTGCTCAGCTCTGACCAGAAGAGAGTGCCTAAAAGATCCTCCAAAATATAGTCCCGCACATTTTCAGCAATATCAGTTTGTGTTAAACAGGAACGGAGCCCAGTAATAATCTCTGGCATTATCGGTTTCAGCCATAGCAGACGATCCGTCAAAAACTGGGTAACAAACACTTGATGGTCTTCATCCGGAATTAAAGCCAATTCAACTACAAATCCTGCATCTATCTGTAGTGCAGCAAAGTGTTCACTTAACATGTGACGGGCAGCTTGCTTAATGATCGGACTTTGATGGGTCAATAGGGGAAGCAACCGATCGCCCCGATAGGGATGGCGGGTAAAATCGATCTCCCTCAGTATATCGGCAGCCATTTCTTGCACCGCTGCATGCTCTACTTTGGCCAAGGAGACCACCAAGTCAATGGTTGCGAAACGATGTAGCATCCCACGCAACGGACCACTGAACAAATGAACAACATTACCGAGCACTTCTGGAGAAAGTTCTTCCTGCTCCTGTGATGACAAGGATGTTCGCAACTTAACTGCTAGCTTAGATGCCAGCTCTACCAATTGTCTCTCTTGCCATCGTCCGATATTCCTCTCAATAAAGCGATTTGCTTCCTCACGGATTTCCTCATGTTGATTAAACAGCAGGGAGAATAAAGTATCCATCTCCGGTTGCATCGGATCCAACCGATCCAAAATTACTCCCGCAGCAAAGGCACGTCGTGCTGGATGGTCAGAAGTGAATAGCATCTCAATCTCTTTCTTGGACAACCCTTGTAAAAAGGAAGGATTCCCCAAGCGAAGGGCCCGTCCTGCAAACTGAATCACCGGGCTCGCCTTAGCCTCTTGAACGAGGCGCCATAATGCTTCAGGATGCTTATCCCATAATTCAGGAAAGGCTTCTTCTCTTCGATCAGGCAAGGAAAACCAAGCATCTGACTTTGCTTTCCAGCGGCGGCTATTTGGGGAGTAGAAGCGAGTACTGTTACGATACAACAGGTGATTGAATAACCACAGATGGGTAAAGTCCAGGATCCACTTTCGTTTCCCTGTACCTGGCTCCTCCACGTCAATCAATTCACCGTCTTTATCCTCATAATGTAGTAGTACTTCCATTGCGGCTTTCACATAATCGGGGGAGCCCGCTTTCCCTAGCTTTCGTAGCATCCGCCAGGAGCGACGCCGGAGATAATAGTGTGTTCGTATGGGATAAACATATTGGTAGCTTGAATCGAGATAGGTAAAGAAACCCTTATCTCGCTCAATCTCAAACCGATAGGCAAGCAAGGACCAAACAGGATAATCACGCCGCTGCTCGGCTAGTTTATAAATTCCTTTTAGATAGCGATAGAAATGATGAGTGATCCCAATCAAAGCATATCGGTCTTCTGAAACATGATACAGATCATATAAGTAATATTGGGAATAATTATGGACTTCTGTCCAAGTAGTATATCTCAACAAACGCAGGAACGCCTTTCTCGCCAATGGATGGTCCATTAAATAAAGAGTCCACAACCAGGAACCATCTTTTTCTTCCCAACTTCTCCAGTCAATCCACTCTTCTTCGCCAGTTTCCGGATTTCGACGATAACGGGACAGAAAGTCACAAGCAAAGCGAAGTAGCTCATCCTCAAATGCCGGATCATTCTGCTCCAATTTCTCCAACAGATGATCCGGTAGCGGTGCGCGGGGCTCCGCTTCTTTCCACCACTCTTTCCGCTCAGTAAACTCCTGTCTCGCCAATTCAGGGAAAGCGGGTACTGGATCTGCCATGAGAATCCCTCCCAAAATGACAAAAGAAATACCCGACCTTGGAGACAAGGACGGGCACGGCACGGGTGAGAGAATAAGGATTCGTCTACTTCTAATCAGTTGAGCCGGATTCGCCACTGAACAGGACCCCGCATGGTGTGGGTATCTAATCCGGCGGCTTCGCCTACTTAGGCCTGGAGTAGATACCTACACCATGCGGTAGGTCCTGCCAAAGTAGCGCGAAGCTGGGTGAAGGAATGAGAACGTATCGGCAACCATGGCGGAACACCATGGAAAATGCTAGACGAAATCCTACTATGTATTCTCTACCAAACACTAGTTCTAGTATAATCGATGTAATAAAAAACGTCAATAGAAATTAATTATAGAATTAATATTATTTATATTCAATCTATTATTATTTAGACAGACTTACCTTCCCAATTCCCCTCACATTAAAATGCTCTTTTAAAATAAAGAATATGGGGTAGGCCGATTATATTTACAAAATGAGTAACAAGCCCACCCCACGTTCTACCTTAAAAGCACAAAGAATGGATATCAACGCATGGATATCTTTTTAGTAAGCGAATCACGATCCCTTACACAGAAGGCTTTTCTGCTGTTTTTTGCAATTGGTACTCTTCTGGAGCAGGAGAGTTGGCTTTCTCCCTTTTAATCCAATGATAAAAAATATGCCCCAACGCTCCAAAATAGGTAAATTCCTGTGTCATTTTCATAATAATCCCGCCCAGTTGCTGATCCTGCAAGGTGGAAAGGAGACCTAGGCTCTCATAAAGTTCTGGAGGGACTGCCTCACCCGCAGGAAGACAAAGACCCAAGGCATACTGCCAAGCATTGGGATCTGTATAGGTCGCATAGACGGGAGTGTTCGTAAAAATAATCAAAGCACAAGCAGGCAACAACAACATGCTGTTGGCAAAAATATAGCCGATCTTTTTCAACTCAGAAAGCTGTTTTAACTCTGGGACGGGAGTTAAAATTTGCCACCATGTGATGAGTGAACCCACAAAGAGAACCCCTTGATAGCATATGTGTAGTTCATAATGGGACATCAAGAAATCAAAAACAAAGGGAAAATGATAAACAGATAAACCTACGTTAAAGAATATAATCCCAAAAAGTGGCCAAGTAAGAATGCTAAACCACTTTTTCTCCGCCATGGGCCGAAGCAACCACTCAGGAAGTCCCAATAAAATCAAGGGCGGAGCCACAAAGTAAACCAGGGCCATCTGTGTCATATGTGAACTAAACATTAAGTGACCAATCAAGTATAAGGGACCACCAAAGCCCAGATAAAAAACAAGTAGTCCCGCAACAAAGAAAATCTTTTTATGGATCGGCACTGGAGCTGCACCACGAAATCGCGGGCGAAGCGGGCCAATGACCGCAAAATAAATTCCGATCATCACAATAGTAAACCCGATAAATACCGGGCTCCACAATGCGGCAAAGCTAAAGTTTTGATTTATCATTTCCCATATTTCCAACATTCGATTGTTCCTCCGAAACAAGAGTAAAAGGATCTATATTTCTATTATACTTGAAACATCTGCTGATTCATCTTTATAAAGTGACGATATTAAGGCAGGGATGACATACACCACACCAAAGGTGGAATACCTCATCCCTGTCTTTTTTCATCCACAATGATTGTATGGATTGGGAAATCTTTAATGAAGATGCTTTTTGGGGCCGGGTATGGAGTATACCACGACCCTTCAAGTCCACGATAGGGGTCCATTACAGTTGCTGGAAAACACGCTTATTCGTTTTGTAGATCCTTCACATCTGACACAATTTCGTCCAAATCGGGCTTAACTCCATCGTAATACTTCACAATTTTTCCGGATGCATCCACAAGATAAAACAATGTGCCATGGGTGACTTGGTCTGAGTCAGAGGGTTTCTGAACGATGGTTTTAAAATTCTCTTTCGCAAATCGCTCAATCTCTTCCTGGTCATACCCTGTAAGGAAAGTCCAACTTTTCATATCCGCTTCATACTCTTCACCATACTTCTTCAAAGTTTGTGGATCATCCACCTCAGGATCCACACTAAAGGAGACAAGTTGGACATCAAGCCCTTCTTCCTTCAATCGTTTTTGTAGTTTAGACATATTTGTTGACATCGGTAAGCATACTGTTGTGCAATTGGTAAAGATAAAATCAGCGATCCATACTTGTCCCTTCAAATCGGAAAGGCCAAACTCTTCTTCATCCTGATTGATATAGGTAAAGTCTTCGATCGGCCAATCAAGACTTTCCGACTTTTTGTTTGGTGTCGGCCCACATGCTACTAGTAGAAAGAGAGAGGTGACGGCTAGTATATTAACGAGCCATTTTGTCCTTCCTCTCATCATACACTCCCCCTTCTCTGAAGACCAATTATTTTACTGTGATGGTCTCCTCACGATGCTCATGCAACTTTCCTTTTTCCATATGCAACTTTATCACATATTCACCCTTACTTGAAAAGGTGGTCTTTGCCTGATATTCACCAGGCTGTCCTTCCTTAGCCTCCAGAAAATTATGCTTCCCCTTTTCATTCTTCTTCCATACTTCAAACTTGACCGCTGCTTTTTCTATTGGTTTTCCCTCTTCCATCACATGTGCTGTCAAAGTGGTCTCTTCATTAGCACGAATCTCTTTTTCTAGTTGTATGTGCAAAACCAACCCTTCGCTGTCTCCATGGTGATGATCATGGGAAACATCACCGACAATAAGCTCTTTCTTTGGCATATTGTGCATGTTACGTGCTGTAACGTGGGCAATCACATAGTAGACACCATCCTCTGGGAAGGTTTGCTTAATCGAGTAGATCCCCTCTCCTTGATGAGTACCCTCAATCTCGTCGTGGTTCTCATCCCCATCCTTCCACAGCTCGAATAATACTTCATCTGCATCTTCAACCGCTTCTTTCCCCTGTGTTACCTTGGCCTCTATAGTAATTTCCTTCCCTGCTTCCAATGTGTCTGGTGTCAGAATCTCCACTTCAATCGGCTGGGGTGCCTCTTGACTCGATGTATTGTTATCTTCTTTTGCCGCGCAGGCAGTTCCAATCAACATCGCTGCAACCAACAACAAAAAGATTCGTTTCACTCTTCTCCCCTTCTTTCACTAACTTTTCAGGCACATTAGCACCCTTTACTATGAAGAATGATCACAGCTTGTCCTGCTTATCACTTGATTTACCTTATGCATCGCTTCCTCAAAAGAGTACACCGCACCTGCAAAGCCCTTTACAAAAGACTCTGCATGGGTGCGTTGGGCAAAGGTTAATACTTGCGGCTGGCAGCACCCCACATCAAGGGTAGTATCCATCACAAACCACGCCGAAGGTGCACTAATTGTGGTCTGCAGCAAAAAATCTTGGCACAATGCCTGCTTTACTTTCTTCCCCAATTGCTGCTGTCGTAACAAGCCACAATGTGCACAACAAGCTGTCTCCACCTTTTGATTCGAAATAATTAAGCGATAAGCCAATCTTTCATGTACCTTCTTGACACAGTATGAACAAGCATCAATCCTGCCAGCAAGCGAAGGGCTTGATTCTACAAGCATAATCCCACCAAAGGTTTTAGCGATGATCCCTTCTTCTATTAGGGGTCTTAGATCACGGTGAATCGTCATCTCAGAAACCCCTAGTCGCTCACTCAGTTCACTTATCCGTATGCTTTTTTCTTCAAAAATCCATTCTTTGATTTTCCTTTGTCGATCCGGGCGCAACAACCAATCGTCACCGCCTCAAGCAATCTGTTATAATTAGTTTATTTATAACAGATTAAATCAAAGTGCAACCTCAGTATAAGTATGAACGCCTTTTTATTCAATAGAGAGAGAATGAAAGTTATGTGAAAAAATATTGAAAAATTTTTACGGCCTAAGTTAAGTCAAAAATTATTCATACTTCCATCATCTATGTGCATTGAGACTAAGATAGACTGGAGATAGGATATCTAAGAGAGAAGTTTGGATAAAGGAGGAGTATCATGCGCAAGAAGTGGTGGATTGGGATTTTGGTTCCCTTGCTTGCCATTTTTATCGCGGCGGGATGTGGAAATCAAGGGGGCGATGAGAGCAGCACACAGGATAATGAACAATCAGGAGCAACAACAGAAGCAGAAATACCACAAGCATATCAGAGCAGCTGCGCCAGCTGCCATGGTGGTAACCTAGAGGGTGGCTTCGGACCCGCTCTTGATAAGATCGGAGCAAAAATGTCCAAAGATGAGATTTCGGATATCATTAAAAATGGTGTTGGTTCCATGCCACCACAAAAAAATGTATCTGACAGTGACCGAGAAAGCTTGGCTGAGTGGTTGGCAGAGCAAAAATAAGTTGCAACCAGAAATGGGACCTCAGCAGCTCTCCATACGCGGGATGCTTGTAGGTCCCATTCATTTGTAGTACGAATCTTATTCATCCTTTTTCGTATAAGTGCAAGTTATCTCTTCATATTTCATCGTCAATTGATTCTCTTCTTTTAGCTCAAGTTTTACAATGGGAGATTCAGATTGGCCGTCTAAGGTAATCTTATACTTATCATCACCTAAATCTTCATATGTACCCGTAAACTTCTCCATCGAAAGGTTATTATCCTTATAAAAGCCAATCGTCTCAGGACATGCCCTTACTTTTGAATCTAATTCCCATTCCCCAGTAAAAGGTTCCTCACCAAACACACTACAACCAACCGTAAACAAAAACAAACATCCAACCAATACCCCAGTCCACTTATTCATCTTGATCATCCGAGTCATCCTTCTCTTTCTACTAATAATTGTAAATAGGTAAATCATTCAAATTGTCTGTTACCTGTTTCCTTTTACATGCTAGCCTTTGCGAGGAAGAAAGGTCAAGCCAATCGTGCCAATTCATAAAAAAATTTTTTTCTAAAAGAATAAGAATTGATTTTCAAAAGATTGTTCTTAACAAAAACAGTATTCCTAGGAAAAGATGAAAAAAACATTACTTCACAACACTTCTATCTAGCGAAAATATTACAGCTTTCTGGTAGACAGCAGAGAAGCATGATGCAATAATGAATGAGACCAAACGTTTCTTCCAAAATAATTATAATGATAGAAGTTCAAGAGGTGTACCATCACGAAACGTATCTAGATATTTTGATAGTTTATCGTAGAAAAGAGGTTCATTATGAATACCAATAACCAGCATCTGACGAAAAAAAGAAAGTCTGAGCATATTGATATTGTTTTAAAGAAAGATGTTAATGCTTCCGGTATTACAACACACTTTGAACAGTATCGCTTTCTCCACAATGCATTACCTGAAATCGCATTTTCCGAAATTTCATTAGCTACTACATTCCTTGGAAAAAAGCTGAAAGCCCCTTTTTTAATTAGCTCCATGACAGGGGGAACGGAGCGAACAGGGAAAATCAATTATATACTTGCTGAGGTTGCAGAAGAAAAGGGTTGGGCAATGGGGCTTGGCTCTGTTCGAGCCGCGATTGAACATCCTGAAACCGCCGATACCTTTTATGTAAGAAAACATGCACCTACCATTCCCATCTTGGCCAACTTAGGTGCAGTTCAATTTAACTATGGCTACGACATCGATCAGTGCCGCCAGGTGGTAGAGATCACCGAAGCTGATGCCTTAATCCTGCACTTAAATAGTATGCAAGAAGTATTTCAACCGGAGGGAGATACAGATTTTAGAAACCTCCTGCAAAAAATCGAGCAAATCTGCAAAAAATTACAAGTCCCTGTCGGTGTTAAAGAAGTGGGATGGGGCATTAGCGGGGATATTGCACGAAAACTGATCGACGTCGGGGTTGCCTTTATTGACGTCGCAGGTGCCGGAGGAACTTCCTGGAGCCAAGTAGAAAAGTTTCGTACCAAAGACCCCTTACGCCGTGAAGCAGCCGAGGCGTTTGCCAACTGGGGAATCCCCACTGCTGATTGCATCCGCGATGTACATCTTCATGTCCCAGAATGCACCCTCATCGGGAGCGGAGGAATCCAAAATGGGGTAGAAGCAGCCAAAGCAATCGCTTTAGGATCTGATTTGGTTGGGTTTGGTCGTTCACTACTCGCCCCAGCGGCCAATTCATCACTGGATGCATTAAAGAATCTCCTTGACCGAATTGAGCTAGAATGCAAAATTGCGATGTTTGGAATTGGTGCCCGCTGCATCAGCGAGTTACAAGGAACCAACCGCCTACAGAAAATTAGTTAGATAGGAGACAATCCACTTTTAATCGAAAGAGCTGGTACTTGTAAAAAGCTCTTCTTCGATTCAAGTAACCCCTTCGCGTTGACCTACCACCCGCCCCAAGAGTGAGTGGGGTTCAGGATTGTGGGGAGAAGAACCCCACCCACGATAGATCTTATTAGATCTTATAAATGAAAGAAGGATGGAATTGGGTTTTACCTATTTATAATTACTTACTTTTTATACCCCCTGAGACCACTTGCAAAGCCACGGAGCTTGCTCATTTTTTACAGAAGGAATATAAGAGGAGTTCTCGTGAAGTTACAGTAGAGGCCATTGGTGACAAAGTAGTGATCACATTTGATAATTGGCCATTTACCATCTCTATCAATGAGCAACAGTTTGCAGGTTGAAGCTCAAGAGATTTATGAAACCGATTCACACAAAACGGATGCTGCATGGATCGCCAATTGCAAATCCAGAATAAAAACTTATGGATTGGACGCGAATGAAGTTATGCTTATCTAATCAACCACTTGCATCTGGATCGCCATTCCTGCCTCTTTGTGACCCGGCAAAGGACAAGAAGCCTGAAAAGTACCTGAGGTACGAGGGATAAACATCCCCGCCACATGCTCACCCGGATTTGCATACAGCCGAAAGATGGGGCCACTTTCATCATCACGCCATTCAAACCCATGAGTTTCTTGTCCATTGTTGTGTAACAGTATCACAACAGGCTGATCTTTAACCAAACGTACTTCACTTGGAAAAAAAGTAAACTCTTCAGCATGAACAGTTACATGGATGATCTGTTCTTCAATGTTCCCATCCAACTTTGAATTGGACCCATCCTGTGGCAAAGGATAAACATAGCTTGTCAGAAGAAACAGACTCAGCAAGAGGATATACTGCTGGATGTAGCTCCTATTTCCTTTGACTTGTCCTCCTCGATGTAAAAGCAGAAAAATAAGGAATAATGTCCCTCCCGAAAATAACGATAATAAGTGAAACAAAGCATGCTGCTGTTCTGAGGGTACCATTACTCCTAGCATCGCTCCCATCATCCCGCCCATTATTCCTGAAAGCAGGCCATCCAACATTCCAATTAAGCCACTTCCTAGACCCGCTATCCATCCACAACTCCCGCCGACCACTACTCCGATTAAGGTAGCCGTAAAAAATGGATAGCCCCAAATAATAGGGGCACTGGCACCAATGGCGAGCCCCACAACCATCCCGATCGCCATTGCTGCAACCATTCCAGCCATCTTATTTTTCGACTGGCGACTTTTAAAGGCAAATACCATCACCCAAACGACCAGAATGAGATAAAGCATCCAAGTAATATACACCAGCAGCGTAGATCCCATCATATCCCCCTCTGCTCACCCAATCTCGATTGATTGTATGAGACACAGTGAAGGATTATGTAAGGATGTCCATACTTCCACTTCTTGTAACAAAAGCTTTTATCAGAAAACTCGCAGGAGGGCCACCTCCTGCAGACAAATGGAATCTGATCAAATTAGAAGAGCTGAAAGTCATACAGACAAACAACCAGCGTAAAAACACCCTTTGCCTAAACAAGGCGAAGAACAACTACCCGATACAAAAAGATTAACCAAGGTGCGTCGCGGATCATTTGAACGGGAAGGAAGTTGCTATTCCATGAATCTAATCTTCAGGTTGACAGCCCATCCTTTCCATCATTACGTACTTGAAGAAGATACTTCAAAAATGGAAACACCCAATGACTCCAAAACAGCAACCGCTTCCCGAACGGGCAGTTTGGGGAGTTGGAAGTAGTGGGCTAACACATCTTCAATTTCTTCAATCGATCCAAGCTGCTGATTCTCCACTCGTCCATCTATATAGCGAATACTAAACCGGTTATTTACCAAGGATACACTTCTTTCTTGCTCTGGCTGCCATAGCTGACACCGAAGGATTTTCATAAACGTAGCTCCTGGAGCGTAAGAAGCTATGATATTTTCCTTAAAATCAGACAGATCACGTTTTTGGTCGGGATTAAACTCCCACAAAGGACCTGTAGGCTCCCCTTTGAAGTAGCGGTTGTACCGGTAAAGCCCTGGCTCCTCTGGAACCGGTCGAATCTCTACAACATCCGCTCCAAATCGGGATTGATTGTTAGGATCTGATTCAAAGCGAACGGGGCGAAAAAATGGTGCTGCTGCTCCACAATCAACATAGAGCCGCTCTTTCTCCAATTGGATAATAATCGCCATATGACCCTGGCCTAATTTCACATGATATCCTTGGAAACCAAGAGATTTCAACAAAGTAAGTAGATGGGAATTGGCTACAAAACACATCCCACCAAAGTGGTGCTTTTCATAACCATCTAGAAACTCTTGCAATGATGGATGATAATATCCTTTTTCCCGATGATCGCGAAAATAGAGCAATTTACTGATATTCTCAAAAGCAAAGGTGCTTAAATGAGCAGTCATAATCTCTGCTAAGTAATCATATGTAGGCTTTTTGGGAGGCAAGTTCAATATCTGAAGATATCGTTGTACAAGGGATGCCATACTATATCGCCATCCTCTCACCATAAATTGTGTCAATTATATATTATAACATTTTAGTTTGTGAAATAATTGTATGAGATACCTAGAGACGGTTTCGTCTACCAATCACCCAAAAACTCCTGGCAGACGATCTATCAGGAGTTTCTCTGTGGACTAAACTTCGAAAAATACGTCGGCACTTACTTTCATCGGTGATATTCATCATTTTCTTTTACTTATCTTACATCTTTTTTATATCAGTACTAGAATATTAATTTTTTGTATGGTATGATTATATCATTATAAATTTTCTGTTTATAATGGATAATAATTCAACTCTCGCGCTAAAGGGTGTTAATAATGGAAATTTACGAGCAAGATCACTTGCAAGAGCTGATTTATACTCAGTTGCTTGCCCTGAAGAAATTTCAAATAGCGTTACAAAAAGACGAATTTATCATGCCGGATGAAGTGATGCATGCACAAAGACAACTTGCCCGCCATGCATTGATGATGGAAAGAGAGCCCTTAGTAGGTACAAGTGTATGGGCTGCTGCTATGTTGCAACCAGTAGAAAAGTGGCTCCCTGAAGCAGAAGCTTTGTTTGATCCTGCCGCTCCCCTTTGGGAAAACAATGGCTGGAGTCGGGAAGCGGAAGAGTTTATGCAAGCTTTTGGAAATCCAGAGGAGTATCAGGAGCAAACTGTGGCCAAAGTAGTCACATACTGTCGAGAGTTTCAAGAACTAGAGGGAGATCGCTTTCAGGAGGCCTATGTTCGTTTTCGCAGTTTTCTCTCTGACCCCAATCGAGCAGTTATCTCAGAAGACGAACTGAACAAAATGGCCAAATCGTTTTCCGATGAATTCCTAAAGCAACAACTCCGAGCCTGCTATGAACCATTCCCAGACTGGAAAGAAGCAAGAAAGTGTCCCTATTGTGGATGGAGTTTACATCATCAAAATGGCTTGTGGCGTTGTGGCCAAACCAATATCTGTTTTCAGCTTGAAAAGAGATTTTCTTGGTCCCTGCAAGCTGCTTCTCCTTTTGATTTTTCTGATGATACACATGTATACCGTCTCCGGCCAGGAATTCAACGTTATACCTTGATTCCAGGAATTCCTGAACATAGGATCGCCGCCACGTTAGCTAGTACTTATCCTGTTGAGCTCTACCCAAAGGTGGACCGATTCGACATTGGGATCCACTTGGCTAATCAAGTTTACTATGTAGATGTAAAATGCTTTCGTCGTTCCACCCACCTGGCAACTTATATTGAGCAATTAGAAGAAGAGGAGTTGGAAACATTTCGTACCGATGCTTGTTTTGTCATTCCTGATGAATACACCTATGAAGGGTATATCCAACACCTCCAAAGTCGAATCAAAGGACTTGGGGTAAAGGTGTATCGGGAACGCGATTTTTATCGTCATTTAAAAAGAGGTGAGCTCTTATGAGGCGCCCTACATTGCACCAACAGATCAAAAAGTTGGGTCATGAGCAATACTTTGCAGCTCTTTCATTTTCATTAGATGAAGGAAGCGAGCACCGCATCAAAAGATTTGTTGAAGTAGAATTCACCCTGTATGCTGCTTACAGTAGCGGCACTTCCCCCTTGGTAGCCGATGATTTATGGATTTTGTTTGTTGGGTGGGAAGAGCTTGTGTTAAATAAAGAAGCAGATATTCATCGCGTACGTCGCTTGCGACTCCTTGTCAACGCATTCCAAAGCAAAAGTACATGGGAAGAAGCTCTTTCTTCTTATCGAAAAAGCAGTGAGAAGCTCCGCTTATTTACGATTGATGAAGCAGGTCATTTTTCTTTGCGTACTTCACAGCCAGTCGTTTGTTCTGATCGGGCAAAAATTTACGAGCAGATTCTATCAGCCCCGCTTTCGCGCAGAATTAAAAAGGTTACCTTGGCCCAACCTGGAAAAACCTATTATTATGATCGCTATGAAACTAACAGTTCCTATCGTGTTAAAATTCCCGAACATCTTTCCATTCCTTCACTCACTGTGAAGGAAAAAAGAAAAAAACGAACCCTTTCCATTCCTTTAGAATTTGACTGGGTAAAAGTGGGTGAAGAGATGGATCAAGTTCTAAAGGAAAGTGGACACGAAAAGGTTAATTATAAGAAACGACTACAAAAAATAGTTATACAAAACCTTAACAGTGAGGAACAAGAACCAATAAACGTCACTGGACTGATCCATGTTTTAGGAGGTTTGGGAGCAGGTAAATCGACCTGGATGGTAGCGATGGCCTATGAACTAATCAAACGACAAGGGGCCAAGATTGGATTTATCGAAAGCAGTGTAGCCAATGTAAACAAACGGGCAAAAGAGCTACGTGCCTTAGACCTCTCCGTAGTTACGTTTATCGGTATAGGAAATCGAAATGATCATGAACGTGAACACTTGGATCGAAAAGGCTTAACACTGGAGGATATTGCTGCAGACACTAGCTTACCTGATCTTTCTTCGCTCTGTCTTATTGAAGCGCTTGCAGAAGATAAAACCATTAATAACAATCATCCCTGTCAATCATTGTATCGATCCAGTGATAAGAGGAAGCGCTATGCATGTCCTTTGGTATTCGAATGCGGACTCTATCGGCAGTATGCTGATCTAGAACAAGCCGATGTTTGGATTGCTACACCAGCCAGCTTGATCTCATCCCGGATTCCACCACAAATTGACCCACAGGAACCCACTTTATATGAAGCGTTTTATGATAATTTAGATATTGTATTTGCGGACGAAGCAGATGCCCTACAAGAAGATTTTGACCAAGTTTTTATCCGAGATGAAAGCTTGTTTGGAGATCAAGGTCACTTATTAGAAAATTCGATCCGTAAAATCCGAGATGCCCTACATGGTTTCTATGAACCTGGAGGTCAGTTCCTGACACGATATTTACGACAAAGCGATGCTGCTCTTGATGCCGCACGCTGTTTGTTACAGCTAGTGAAGGAACATCCCAAAATACAATATCATTTAAAAAACCAAATCTCCTTTAAATACCAGTGGGAAGAAAGGGTAAGAAAAGCGCTAGAAAAATGGAATCCTGCTCTTAATCATAAGGAAATAGCTAAGGTACTAAGGAATTGGGGACAGAAACCTTTTCGCAGTGAACCCCAAAGAAAGTTAAGTAAAGTCGATCTTCATTGGTATCAGAAAATTGAAGCGTTCCTCCATGAGCCTACCAGTCTTTCAGAACTGCTAGACTTATCGCCGACAAACTCTTTAACAGAAGCTGAAATCCGTCATATTGAAGCAGAATGCCGCTATTATTTTTGGTTATGTCGTTTTGAATATAGCTTTCATTTTATTACGACTCGCTTTTCTGAACTTCTTTCCTTTGTAGGAAATCTAGAAATAAACTTTCCCTTTAACAGAATGAAAAACCCCTTGTTACTGCATCTACCAAGACCGATCTTGGGAGACATCTATGGTTATCGCTTGGTTCAGGAAGATGAGTCTAATCAACTGATCATGAAATTAATCGACTACAGAACGATTGGACGTTTTCTCCTCTACCGCTTTCCAAACCTTTTTAAAGCAATGGGAGATGGCCCCGGACCTGCTGTCATCCTGTTATCAGGTACTACATTGGCACCAAGAATTGCTCACTATTCCTTATTTGTTACACCAGACTATTTAATTTCATCAACCGATAAACCTTCCGAAATTGAACAGGAGTTTATTCCCCTATCAGACCCTACCGGTCGTCTCCTACGAGTCTCCGGGATGAAACCAGCTTACAGGCAATTGGCACTAGAGGAGATCGCACGCCAACTTCCTTCCATTATAGATGCAGAAATGATGCACTGGAATCAGAAGAGGGGAACTATTCTCGTAACCAACTCCTATCAGGATAGCGAAACGGTAGCCCGATCCTTTTTTTACACTCCAATCTATGGAAAAATTAAAGCTTTATCCCGTAAAGTAAATGATACTCAACTACATGTAACCCGCCCACGACTGATGGAGGCAGCCAAAGAAGTAGATGCTCTCATTGCACCACTCTCTGCCATGAATCGAGGGGTAAACCTTGTTGATCAAGAGGGTAAAGCTCTCTTTGGAACAGCTCTCTTTTTAAGCCGGCCCTATCCACCACCACAAGATGCGCGATTTATTTTATCCTTCATTCACAGCCGCTTATTTGAGTTGATTAGACAGATTAAGTGTCAAGGACTCACAGGTAAAAATGCACTCTCCCGCTTACGTTCCATTTGTTATGCCACTTTTCGGAAGATACATGATAAACCGAATTTTTGGAGGGACCTTGATGAAGAGGAGCGATTGGATCTAGCTTGGTATTTGTTTGTTCCTATCTGGCAAATGGCAGGACGTCTTCTTCGAGGTAGCAGTCCGGCCCGATTACTTTATATTGATGCAAGTTTTTCCTCCGGAGAAAATACTCCTTCCCTCTTTCAAGTATGGGATGAGTTGTTTGCCCCATATAAAGAGGATAAGCTGTATCAAAAATTGTATGGACCCTTTCTATCCTCTTTAGAAAATCTTGTCCAACAAAAAAATCATGAAACGGAAGTGAAAATAAATGAGTAAACAGCACCGGCTGCATCTCTTTGCGTTTGATGTAACGGAACCACCAATCCCACAGCAACCCGTCTACGCCTTTATGTTGCCTGAGTCCTGGCGTAAATTAATCTGGCCCTTCTTCAAAAATCATAAGAAAAAAGTGATCCTCCAAAGATTACGGGCAGAATTGTTACAACTTTATCCGAGTCTGTTCTATGCCCATTTTGCAGAAAAAGATCTTGCTGGACACAAACCAATTCTCATTGCGGATGAGCCCATTGAAGTGGAAGTTTTAGCACATCATTTTACACGTCACCTAAAGCAGCAGCAATCCGGGGATTCTTTTATCCCGTCTGAAGCCAAATGGACCAAAGTCGCATGGAATTCTCTTAAGCATCCTGAGGATGTGATTTATCAATGGCTGCCTGCCTATTTATCCCGTCGCTTCGCGGAATGCACCCCACCTTTTCAAGCAATGTTATACCACAAACAAACAGAGCAACTTATCTTCGATCGGGCTTTGCGATTTTATCCAATATACTTTAATGGAAGATACGGTTGTATTACAGAGCCTTACAAAGGGTATTCCTATGCTGTCTACTTCTCTATAGTAACCCGCGCCCACCAGCCCGAACGAAAGTTTCTGTATCTATATACACAGATCCACCGATATATTACCCAACCTTTAAACGATAGCAGGTGTATCACATCAAAAAGGGATGGCAGTGTTTTACTTCGACTATCTCAAAACAGCAAGGGCATCCGTCCTTTTATTTCCTTGCCTATTACAAAAAGCTCTTTTCAAGGAAGTATCGCAACTTGGAAAAAGAAAGAATCTCTTTCGTACCTAAATTATTTTTTAGACCATCCCTTCGATCTTCAATCCCTTTTGGACAACCCTGCTCAGTACCAAAATATAGAGAATGAGATTTGCGCATTACTACTATACAACTCAACCTTTTACTCCTCTTACTATAATGGAAAAGTAGCTGCAAGTGGCATGGGACTTCCGGATCGCAAACAATTTTTTGATCTTGTCAAAAATACCTTTCCCGATCTTCAGCCTATAAAACCATTACAAGAAGTTAACTTACCAAACCGGAGAGGATATCGGCTGCCTACTATCATCATCCCAAGTCCGATTGGACACCGTATTATTATTGATTGTCATCTTAGTGATACAACCTTTCAGGAATTGCTTAACCAAATCGCTAAAATGCCAAAACGCTTTATAAAAAAAGACGCCAATATATATAAACTTAATGATGGGGCCGAAACTCTTGTGGAGTTACGCCATCGTCCTGAGAGTGGAGTTGTTCAGGAGTTGGATCCAAACTCCCCCGCACGTACCATTCGCAAGATGAAAGCATCGATATCAGAAAGTCCAGATGCTCATGGTGCTCTCGTAGAGATTGAACCGAAGAAAACATGGATGCAAAACCCGGAAGCTGATCCCAAGCTGGCGCTACGGGTAGCCTTTGCCGAATGTGGTCAACTCACACAATTTTTACATGATGAAAGAGAAGGTAAACTTACACACCGAGTGAAAAATTCTTTTCTCGACTTACTCAGCGACTTTGGAATCTTTACACATAACATGGTTAAAGGAATTGATCAGCAGCGGAATTGGTTGTTTATCACTGCATATCGTCCGAGAGAGATGAGCGAAGGACGTGTTTTATATGCCTATTACGATGGGAAGCGTTATTTAGTTCGGATGGAAGGGGACGATGGAACTTGGCGTACACTCCCCAAATTTATCACTGATTTCGGAGGGCTTCGACAAGGGATTACCCGAAAAGGAGTATCAAAGGAAAAACAGCCAGAAATTGAACGGATCATCCATCAAGTCCTACAGAAAACCGAAGGGATTTTAACAGTGGTGATGGATCGCATTCCTCTGAATAAAATATATCCACCGATCCAAGATCAGCTCTTGACCACCGGTGATTGGATCCTCAAAAGACCTGAACTGCGGCTTTTGCGAAAACGTCTACGCTTTTTGCGCCTCACCAAAGAGTCTTACGTACCTGCTTACCATAATGATTTTCATGGCAGGGCATATTCATTTAGTTCAGGCCTTTTCCTCTCTACTGACGGAACTTATTATAGCCTAGGGAGTAAGCCAGACTCCTACAAATTAGCCGCTTCATATACCAAAGCAACCAACCCTTCAGCACAGTTATTGCAACCCAATCTGGTAGAACTTCTGCCCGTAGGCTATATGGAAGCAGGGGAAGCCGAAAATACTGCGCGACAACTTCATCTTTTTCGTCAAGGCAATCTCACTTACGAGAAGCATACCCAGGATCCAGCTCCCTTGCACCGCTTACAGGCAATAAAGAAGTATATTGATGCATTTCTTCATATTGATAACATGCATAAGTCTCAGTTGCCCTTCGACAAAATAAGGAATCATTCCTAGTTTTTTCATCATCGGGCACCTAAACCCTACTGGCATTTATTTAAACACAAAAAAGTGCACCACCGAAAAAAGGTGCACTTTTTTAATATCAATCTTTGGAGGTATCTATTTTTTAATCTCGCCAGCTGCTTTAACTTTAATCAACGTCGCATTTCCTGGCATGTAAGCGAGAGGCACATCTTCGACGGTCATCACTCGAACCGTATCGGGATCGGCTCCGGCGCTAATTGCTTCTTGGATCGCTGTCTGCTTGGCATCATCGAGAGCCTCATCATAAGTCATCTCAGAGAGGGAATATACTTTTTCCACATCACCACTAATATCCCCTAAGGCAGCTCCGATCGCATTTGCAGAATCAGAATGTTGGGGGCGAATAACTTGTGATGCTCCAGGCAGCTGCTCCGGCATTAAAATGCTCCCCCCACCCACTAGTACAACAGGTACTGGATCGGGACTTGTCTTCATCCGGTCAATAGCATCGACAACTTTTTCGATCATGCGTTGATGTGCGCGCTGAGCATGGTCAGCGGATAGTTGGATACGTGTTGGATCTGTTCCAGGGATATCAGCGAGGCCGAGGCGGATAGCTACGTCGGTCGCTGTTAAGACGGAACCGCCAAAGGCTTGCCCTTCCTCTGGCAGCCTGTAACCGACACTATCGGGGCCGATCTCAAAGTCATTCCCTTTTTCGTGGATCACAGTCCCTCCACCTAAGCCGATAGCCAGTATGTCCGGCATTCTGAAGTTGGTTCTCACTCCACCCACATCGACTGCTAACGCTGATTGACGCGGAAATCCTTTTTGTACTACACCGACATCCGTCGTCGTTCCTCCAATGTCGACGATAATCGCATCCTTCAATCCCGACAGATGCATGGCTCCTCGAATGGAATTGGTTGGACCACATGCGATAGTAAAGATCGGGTACTGAAGGGCATAATCGCTGGACATCAATGTTCCATCATTCTGTCCTAAATAAAGCTCAGCTGAGATGCGATGTTTTTCCAATGCTTGGTTAAAGCCGTCCACAACCCCCTGAATCACATTCATTAAGGCGGCATTTAAGATCGTTGCATTCTCTCTTTCGATGAGGCCGATTGAACCAATTTCATGAGAGAGGGAGACGTGCATCTCTGGTGCCATCTCCCGAATGATTTCTGCGGCAAGACGTTCTTGTTCTACGCGGACAGGAGAAAAAACTCCAATAACCGCGACTGATTTTACTTTTCCTTCCATCTCTTTAACTGCTTTTTTTAACCCCTCTTCATCAAAAGGAGTAATCATCTTGCCATCATATTCGTAGCCGCCTGAGAGAACATAAACATGCTCACCAATAACCTGTCGCAACGTATGATCCCAACCGGCCAGCGGAGGAACACCCGTCGTCGCCGGGGCACCGATGCGAATGATT